>CAYYUZ010000009.1:0-52688 GCA_964475005.1 uncultured Spirochaetales bacterium | reverse complement strand
CTCTTTCTTTGCTTGCCTTCGCCCTGGTTGGCGCCATGGCTTTTGGTCAAGACGCTGCTGCGGCAGCTCCCGTTGTCACGATTAGTGACTGGGGCCGCCAAATTTTCTCGGTAGGTAACATTACCGACAAAGATGGCACCGGAACTGCCGGTAGCTACGCCGGGGTCGGAACCTCTTGGGGTACCACTCCTCGTATCGTCGGGCTGAACATTCAAGCCAAGACCGACACTGTTGGCTTCTCGATCACCCCCAGCGCCGACAACGGTACCTTCGGTTTGACCGACCAGAACAAGGCTTGGATCAACCCCTTCCCTGGCGTGACGGTTGAGTCCGGTATCAGCCTTGAGACCGACACCTGGAGAGACACCGCGGACTTCGGTGCGTGGGACTGGATTCGTTTCCAGGGAACTCAGGGCGACAGCTGGGCCTTCAAGCGAATTGGTAATGGTGGAAACATGCAGACCGATATCAACTACAACAAGGACGGAGTCGGTGCTTGGGCTCTCTGGGACCAGGGTAGTGCCACCGGAAAACAGGCTGTGAACGCGGCCCCCGCAAGCAATTTGCAAGTTGGTGCCGCTTACCTCATTCCTGCCATTGGTACGATTAAGGCTCAGTACTTGGGTAATAACGTCTCCAGTGGCACTGCGGACAACGGTGGAATTATCGGAGCCAAAGGAAAGGTCGGCAGCAGTAGCACTTCTGGTGTTATCAATGCCGCGTTCGACTGGATCGGCACCGAGAACCTCACCGAAAACGTCGGCCTCTACATTCCCACCGCTGCTTCGGACCTGGGCTACACCTTGCAGGTTGCCGACTACACTGGTTACAAGATGGACAAGGTCAAGCTGAACTTGATGTTTGGCTTCTCGCTGCCCCAGACTGACGGCGGCGGCGACTCTGGGCTGAGCTACATGGGTAGCGTTGGTGCCGATTACGACCTGGGCGACGGAATGGGCGTTACTGGCGATCTTGCCTACACAGACCCGATTGCCCTCGGCGGCGGCACTGCGTCGAAACTCGACGGAGTTAAGAACGGTATGACCGGCTTCATGGTCGGCCTGACCAAGGGCTTCAGCAACGGCCTGATCGGCGTTGGCTTTGAGTACAGCACCCTTACCCTTCAAGGGACCCCCACGAAAGACAACTCGGCTGGTCACTGGGCCATCCCTGTCCGCCTGGAAGAGTGGTTCTGATCTGACCTTGACCTGACCTGACTTTCTAGGTCCAACCCCCTACGCGAGTAGGGGGTTTTTTTATGAACTGACCTTAACGCGAAAACACTATACGTGGGGTTTGACCCGATCTCCCCTTGTCGGGAGATGTTTTGCAGTCTTCGTCTCGCGAGCGCTGGGTCAAGATTCTTGGCAAGGTTTAGCCCTTGTAGAAAAGGGGGCTCGAAGGAGCGCCCAAGGGTCGAAGGTACCGCTGGCCTTTGCCTACCTGGACCGGAATACAGCCCAGCCCCTATGTCTGAGTCGATCGATGCATCCTACTCGGCGTTATTGGTGAATCATGTCCCGGCCAGCAATCGTGGGCTCACCTTCAGTGATGTAGGGCCGATGGGTTCTTTTTGAGGCTCTCTTTTGGCATGGTCTTGGAGAGTTAGCAACGTTCGCTCGCCTAAAGCCCAAGACCCAGCGTCTCGTTTGAGTGGCACAGAAGAGGGGCGTCTAGCGACTATCTCACGCTAGACGCGGTTCCGTGGCCTAGTTGTTGTTGGCGACAAGAGACTCTTTGTGGCCTATCGAGGACACAAGCTCTGCTCCGTTGGCCGTCTGAGAAATCGAGATCGTTTGGCCGGTTTGAGTGTCAATGAGGAGCGCCTTCGTCGATCCGAAATAGGCCAACCATCGCTTTGTGGTGGTTTTCGCTGGCAAAGTGATTTCCCAGTGATCTTGGAGGTTCTTTATCGAGAGACTCTTATCGGAGGCTCTGACTCCTTGATCATCAGCCTTGTAGTCGGTGTTTGTCTCTACAAAGGACTTTGCCGTATGTTGCGCACCTGTATCGACGTCTCGATAGATCTGAGCAGGCGCCAGCAGTTGTTTTTGATCACTTTCCTGCCAGGCCCCATCTTTTGTCCGCGACGCTTTTCTGAAAAAGGAAGCCGCGAGAATGTCGTCTCCGCTCTTGAGGTCGAAATCCTCGACTTTCGTCCCGAACGACCCAGGCCGATAGGACTTAACCCCTGAAGGTGTTTTTTCGAAGCCAACGATTTCTGTGGTGGAACCTTGCCAAACATCAAGCGACATCTTGCCGTCGTAACGGACCGCATCGTGCCAGTAGTCTGGCCACAAATCTTTGGGAACGATCGAGAGGTTCCCCTGGCTGTCGAGGAAGAGGCCATGTCCAAACTCTATTCCGACAATACCGTCTCCCGCGGGCTGCATCGAGTGGGAAAGGTTTTGTGAAACCTCGACATCATTTCGGAAAATCGTCCATCGCACACCCGTCGGTTCAAGAGTGACTCGAGGGAAAGGGGAACCTGGGTCCGTGGCTTCGCCCAGCAGAGCAGCGACTTTTTGTTTTATCTGTTCGGAGCTCGGGGGCGCCGAAACGCAAGCAGCCATAGTCAAAAAAGAGACGAGAATTAGCAGGTTCTTCATGGAACATCCTTCTTCAGTGGGGTGAATATCTTGATAACAAACTTTTCAATAATAGGACACAGAATCAACCGTTCCAACTCAAGGAATCTGTTCGATTCTGAGCACATTGGAGTCCCGGTGCGCGGTAAAAGGCAGCGCGGCCGTGAAAACTACGCGTTCATCCTTTCGAACGTAGTCGCCATTCTTGAGAAGATTGGTCACCGTTCGAATGGCGTCGTCGATTCTGTCTCCAAAGGTGGAGATCTGAACCCCCCACACGCCCCAGTAGAGGGCGAGCTGCCTCAGGGCTTTGTCGCTGGGGCTGACCGCAAGAATCGCCCGCGGCGGCCTAAAACGGCTGACGAGTTTGGCTGTGTGGCCGAGGTCGGTCAGACAGATGATTTTTGAGGCCCCTATAACCGTAGCCGCGAGACTGGCCGCCTCACCGATGGCGTTGGCCGCGGTATAGCTTTCGCCCGGGGCCATCCTGCGGTCGCGCCAGGGAGCGGTCCGCTTCTTTTCGATGGTCGAGATGATCATGTGCATATGCTCGACGGCCTCAAACGGGTAGGCACCCGAGGCCGTTTCGGCACTGAGCATGACGGCGTCGGTTCCATCGAGAACGGCGTTGGCAACGTCCGTGGCCTCGGCCCGCGTAGGGCTTGGGTTGCCAATCATCGATTCAAGCATTTGGGTGGCGGTAATGACGGGTTTGCCTGCTTTGTTGCAACGCTGAATGATGTCTTTTTGGATGGGCGGAACCTCCCAGACGTTCATTTCCACTCCCATGTCCCCCCGGGCGATCATAATGCCATCACTGAGTTCAATGATCTCGTCGATATGGTCGACAGCCTGAGGCTTTTCGATCTTAGAAATCACCGGTGTATCTTTGCCATGGAAGAAAATGAGCTGCTTGATGGCCTTAACGTCCTCGGGGCGCTGAACAAAGCTGAGCGCCACATAGTCGACGCCCAAGTCGAGTCCGAACTTCAGGTCTTCCTTGTCCTTTTCAGTCATGGCGTCGACCGAGAGAACACTGCCGGGGATGTTCACTCCTTTGTTATTCTTCAAGATGCCACCGTGAACGACCTCGCAGTGGACATCAGGCCCTTTGATTTCGATGACCTTGAGGCTCAAATTGCCGTCGTCGAGAAGCACGGTTGATCCGGGAACGACGTCGTTGTTGAAGGTCGGGTAGGAGACCGATGACTCCTTCTCGGTGCCTATTGGAAGCTCCCTGACAGTCAAAATGAACGGCGCCCCGGTCTTCAGTTCAACCTGATCGCCAGCAAATTTTCGGACACGGATCTTGGGGCCTTGTAGATCCTGAAGAACGGCTATGGGTTTCCGACACTCGATCGAGGCGCGGCGGACGCAATCGAAACGCTGTTTGTGGTCTTCGTAGGTGCCATGAGAGAAGTTGAATCGCGCCACATCCATGCCAAGCCGAGCCAGCTGGAGGATTTTTTCGTAGGTGTTGGTAGACGGACCCAGGGTACACACGATCTTGACCTTTCGGGTCTCAACAAAGTTCAGCATGGGAGTCTCCTTATTAGGGGCATTAAATCCCATTATAGCGAAGCCAACCCCTGAAAGCCACCTCTAAGTGGACGATCCGCCCTGAGCTTCCTCTTCTTTCACTGGAGCGAACGACCACGCGTTCTTGCCGCTGTGCTTGACCCTGTACATGGCTGTGTCGGCCAGGTTCATGAGGGCATCGGCCTCCGTCGCGGTGTCGGGGTAGACCGCGATGCCGATGCTGACCCCCAATTCGATGGGGTGTCCGTTCCAAAGCAAGGGGTCGGTGATGGCTACGGAAAGCTTTTGTGCGATAGCTTCGATAGAGGGAATTTTGTCAACTTCGAGCGCCAAGGCGACAAACTCGTCTCCGCCCACGCGGGCCACCAGGTCAGAGTCGCGCAGAGACGTTTTGAGCCTCTCGCCAACCTGGCTCAAGACCCAGTCACCGGCCTCGTGCCCCCACTTGTCGTTGACTGGCTTGAACTTGTTGAGATCAAGAAAGTACAGCGCGAACCTCCGGTGCCGACGGTGGCTGAGAGCGATCGTTCGCTTGAGGTAGTCGGACAACAGGCGTCGGTTGGCAAGGCCCGTCAGGGGATCGTACTGCGCCAAACGTAGGATCTGCCGGTTCAGGAGTCTCACCTTGCGGTGAACCAGGGCGTTTCGCAGGGCGACCACGATAAATCCCTCAAGGGTCTCAAGGAACCGGCAGTGCAGGTCGTCGAACGCGCCGACGTTGGGATGTTGAATGGTAACCACGCCGATGGGGTCGTCGCCGGCGAAGAGAGGTAGGAATACGGCTGAATGAAAGGTGGGTTTGTTGAGAATATCCGCTGCCGAAGCCTCGTCAAGAAGCCTTGCGGCATCTTGAGTGATATCTGTCACAAGCAGCGTTGTTCGGTTGCGAAGCGCCCAACCTGAAAGCGTGGCCTCGATGGGCCTTCGTCCCCGAGGTTCCACGCGGTGGCCATCTCGGATGCGGAAAGGATAGCGCATGGTCTTGTCTTTGGGGTCGTAGAGCGCCAGTCCGAAGGCGGGAAGGTCGAAGATCTGGCTAAGGCTTTCGTAGAGGGTTTGGAAGAAGCCGGATACCGTCAGGCTACTCGTGATGCGGCGCCCAAGTTCGCTGATGACCCTCAAACTGTCCAGGGCCTTCTTCAGTTCCTTGGACTCAGCTTCCAGGCGTTCGGAGCGCAACCGGAGGAGTTCGGCCTGATTCCGACTCAGTTCGTCTTGAGCCTGAGCCAGAAGTTCGACGACCGTGGAAGTGGGGAGCTCAGTGTTCGAGTTCGTGAGCCCTCCGGGCCGCCGCCGAAACGGCCTCGAGAACGGCGTCGGTGAACCCTCCCTTTTCGAGGGCTTTCACGCCCTCCACGGTGGTACCCGAGGGAGAGCAGACTTTGCTTTCAAAGGAAATGGGGTGTTCTCCGGTCTCGCGGAGCAAAGCAACGGCTCCATCGAGAGTGTCTAGAACGTGTTCCAGAGCCTGCGGATACGGGAACCCTTCCCGAACGCCGCCCATGGCCATGGCGTGGACGAAGTGGAACACGAAGGCGATACCGGAACCAGAGAGTCCCGTAATGGCCGCCATGAGCTTTTCAGGAAGAACCACGGCACGGCCCATGGCTCCCGCTATAACCGTCGCCTGTTCGGCGAACGCGGGCCCGCAATCGGAGCCAGCGGAGACTCCAACCAGGGACTTTCCAACCTTGGCGGCAAGGTTGGGCATGAAACGAACAACCTGGTCGACCCCCAGTTCCTTCTGAAAATACGTTGACCCCAGGCCGGCCGCAATCGAGATGAAGGCCTTCTTGTGGGCAAGCGGCCGAAGACGGGCCAACAGTCCAGGAATGTCTTGAGGCTTGATGGCCACCACAATAATGGCACTCGCGTCGACGAGGGACTCGAGGGTTTCGTGGACCCGCAATTTCTTGTTCTTGGCGGCCTTGGCTCGCGTCGCCGGGTTGGTTTCAAAGATGCCCACCTCGGCGCACAAATTCTTTCGAACCAAACCGAGGGCCAGGGCCTCGCCCATGTTGCCAAAACCGATGACTCCGACCGCGGGTATCATGAGGACCTCTTAAAATTGGGAGGCCTCTGGTAGGCCAGAATCATCGACTTGAGAAAATCTTCCATGAGGGGATCGACGGCAAAGGAAACGCCGATTCGAGTCCCGTTGACGTTGACAACCGTGGCCTCGAAGGTCCGCTCCTCGTTGCGGAATAGGATCTTGAGCCGAATAGAATCTCCGGGAACGAGAATTTGGTTGATCTTGAGTCCGGCACCTTCGACACTGATGTCCTGAAGCGTGCAAGGGATCCACTGATTGGAGAAACTGTAGAAGCCCTCGAGGCTGACCTTGCTCCGGGCGCTTTTCCGGTCTTTGAAGCCTGAAGCCAAGTCCACTCCTCCTGAAGCGACACTGTACCACAACCGGGGGACGTGGTCAAATTGGAGTTTTCTGGCCTAACGACCCAAGAACTCGGCGCAACGGAGAAGTGCAGTCAGATAAAGGTAGCGGTTGAAGGCCTTGGAACTGGTCACGTCGGCCAGAGTAGGGCTTCTTTGCACAAGAAACAGGGCCACCTTGGCGGCATTCTCCTCAGAGAGCTGCTCAATGGGAAGCTTGATCGCCAAGCGGGCGATTTCGTTGTCGACGACTTGGCGTGTCTTGCGCGCCGCTTCCGGATCGAGTTTGAGGCACCATTGCGAGACGAGCTTTTCAAGGTCGTTGACCAAGCCATCTCGGTCCGCGAGAGCGGGAGCCAAGCTCTTGAGTTTCTTGAGTTCGGCGGCCTTTTGCGCTCTGGGGTCGGCCGCCCCCTCGGTGCCCGAGCCGGCTCCTGGGGCCTTTCGGGCCTTCTCGGTCTTGCCTCCCGCACCGGCATTTTTGGCAGCCGCGGGTTCCTTGGTTTTGGATCCGCCATGGCCGACGAACAAGGCTGCGAGCTTCCTCAACACGTACCGAAAGAGACCCTCCTTCATGAACACAAGGTTCCAGGAGGTCTTCACGATTTGAGGGTACGCTGGGGCCAATCCCAGCACTCCGACGAGCGAGCGGCGCCGCAATCTGTCCTTGTCCTCGTAGAGCACCGGGTCGAGACCTCGGCTCACGACTTCGACTGGGGTGATGATGCCTCGGTGTCCTTCGGGCCACAGAAGCCGACCCAGGGCGAACATCTCCTGTTCGCCGGGAATGAAGTCACGCAAGAAGTCCGCCAAACTCGCCGACAAGACGCGTTCCTGCAGAACCGTCTCAAGCGCCTTAAGGAAGTCCGGTGAGACTTCACGCTCGTCTAGAAACATCTCTTCCACGGGCGGAATGCCTTCTCTGGCCCAAAGTTCGGCGAGATTCTCGCGCTGAGTCAGGGCTTCTCGCTCTCGAAGTTCGAGGAAGGCGCGAATCAGGTTTTCCCGATGCACGAAGGCCCCGTCGAGCTCAAGGATTTCAGGGCGGGCGCCCTCCTTGGGAGAGTTAAGCGGCAACAGTTCGATCACCGAAGCGTACTTGCCCCCAATCTCCTTGTTCCTGGAAACGTCGGGGGTTTTCTTCAGGTCGTCGATGGAGAGGGGGCGGCTGCTATCCTTCAGGCGCTTAACCAGGAGCGCGGAGTCCTGCACCCTTGCTGCCGATTCCTTTTCGGTCCTCCGTTTGCGGACGCGCATCGCCATGGCGTTGGCGTAGGCGATTCTGGCGGCCTGAAACACGATGATTGTTCCCTTGATTGGTGTGGCCGAAGCCCGTCCTTGGGTTCGCAAAACCTGAACAAGCACGTAGACCGCATTGGCAAAGGCTTCTCCTTCAGGATCGGCGGAGCCCAGCACTTTCTCGATCTTGTCGCCACCGATGACTCCCGGGGTCGTGGCGAACTTCTCGCGGTACTTGGTCATGTACGAGGAGTATTTGGACTGAACTTCGGCCGCGCCTGTCTGATGGTCGCCGCTTCGGAAGAACTCCACCATGACGGGAATGCACTTTTCTCTGACCAGAGCCGCAAGCGAAAGATCGGCGGGCATGAGCAGGAGGAGTTCGGGGTCCGCTCCCACGGTGTTTCCCTTGGGATCGGGCAGGGGCCAAAACTGCATCAGGACCAGGGGCTTCGCACCAGCGTCAATGGTCTCCTGCAAAAAGGGGTTGGGGTTGGTTTCGTTGGAGTCGGGCCGGTCGTCGAGCGCGGTGCAGCCGCTTCCCGGTGAAAGGTGAGCCCGATCGACACCCGTCGCCTTGATCGTCGTGGAGATCGTCGGGAACGAGGAGGGTCTTGTCACCAAGTCGGAAGGATCCCAGGAACCAAAGACTTCGTGGAGATACGCCAAAATGGCGTTGACTTCCTGGTCTTTGGCAACTTCGCCGGCAGCCTGCCTTTCGGTCAAGACCACGGACACGAGGCCGCCGTTCGACTCGTGTTCGATTTTAGCCAGGCCTGCCGCCACCAGTATCCGCAGGACCTCCTCCACTTCCTTGGTGCGGTAGTTAGGAGGGATCTGCTGAAAAATGGCCTCGGGAACGCTTTTGACGAAGACCTCGACGTTGATGGTCGCCGACTTAATGTGCAGATAGGAGAACTTGGCAAGGTGCACAAAGATAGAACTGCGCACCTCAATCAGGCCTTCCTTTCGAAGACCTCCCAGAATCTCGTCGAACGCTTTTCGCTGAGGAGATCGTTCTGAGGGATTCCTGGTCCATTCGGTCCAGGATGGCGGGGTGATACGTTCACTCATAACTCTGATTCTATCACAACCCCATGGTTCGTCCGTAATCTCGATACGCGCCGTAAAGTTCGTCGTAGACGCTCTTTCGTTCGGCCCTGGGGTTGAAGACGGCGCGTACCTTCACCAGTTGGTCAGAGGCTTCGCGCAGCGATGCGAACTCCCCTTGAAACACGAGCGCGCACGCCGCGCTTCCCAGAAGTTCCGCGTCTTCGATTTCGGGCACCAAGATCCGTTTGCCTGTGATGTCGGCCTTGATTTGGTTCCAAATGACATTCCTGGCCTGACCACCGGTGACACGCATTTCGTCGATCGCACAGCCGTTTTCTTCAAGGGTCTCCAAGACCCGGCGGATACCGAAGGCGATGGATTCGACCACCGCTCGGCCCATATCTTCACGGGTGTGGTCGGGGTGGAGTTCCAAAAAGCCGCCGTGGGCGAACTCAAAGTCGCCGTTACGCTCGAAACTTGGAAAAAAGTAAGGGCGCGAGCGGTCAAGGGAGAGGTTTTCGATCTCTTGCAAGATTTCCCGGTAGGAGCGGTCCGACTGTCCCGTGATTCGCCGCAGCCACTCAAACAGCCGCCCCGTCGACGAAAGGATGCCCGAAATGTTGTAGAGGCCGTCGATGACGTGAGGAAGGGTCCTGAGCCGGGGGCTTGAAATCGGCGTCGAGGCGCAATGGTTGATGCCTTCGCTGGTGCCGGCGCGGTCGCAGGTCCGCCCCGGGTAAACGGCGCCGGCTCCCAAGAGAGCGACGAGAAAATCGCTCCCCGCGGCAACCACGGGAACACCGGCCGGGACGCCGGTGAAGGTCGACGATTCGGCCGAGACCTCGCCGACTTTCTGGCCCATGGTGATGAAGGGCGGCAGTTTGTGATAGTCCAGGCCGTAGGCGCGCCAGTCCGACCCATGCCAGATGTAGGGAATGAACTCCTTGCTGGGGGTCACCGTCAGCGCCTCACCGGTCAAATAGTAGTTGATGTACTCCGAACACGAAAGAAACCACTTGGTCCGTTGGTAGAGGTCGGCGTGATGCTCGCGGAACCAGGCGATCTTGGGAAGAAAGAAGCTCTTGGTCCCGTCCTGTCTGAGATTGCGTTTGTCCATCCACAACAGAGCATAGAAAAGAACGCGGCCCTCGGCGTCGACAGGAATGACGGTCGGTCCATGGCCGGAGATGGCCACCGCACTGATGCGCTGGTAGCCACCTACGGAAGCGACAATTTCGCGCAGGGCCTCGATCCAGACTTTCGGGTCCCAAGAGTGGTAGTCCTGTCGGGTCTTCTCCCAGTAGGTGACCCTGTGATAGGCGACCAAATCCCCCTCGGTTGAAACCAAGCCGCCCTTCATCGCCGTGGTGCCGATATCGACGGCAAGGATCAGCTTCTGTTGGTTGATAAGGGTGCGCATAGTCGAAAGGATAAGCAAAAAAGCCGCAAGCGTCTCCCCCAAGTTGTTGTGGATGAATCACCCAACTCCTGGTAGTCTTGAATTTCGCGGAGGGTTCATGTCGGTTCCTAAAGTCACGAAAGCTCTCATTCCCATGGCGGGGCGAGGTCACGCCACGGTTCCCCTTCAGACGCTCACGGGCGTCGATGGAAAAACCATCACCGTGATCGAACACCAAGTGGCCGAGCTTTTGGCGGCAGGAATCCAAGAGATCTGTCTGGTGGTCTCCGAAGTGGCGCGGGCGTTGGTCGCTCCGGTTCTGGCTCGGTTTGCCGGTCAGATTAGCTATGTCGGGCAGAAGGATCCCAAGGGGTTTGGACACGCCCTGTGGTGTGCCCGTGAATGGACCGGCGGCCAACCCGTCGTGGTTCAGGTCTGCGATCACGTCTTTTTGAGCTCGACTTCCAATTCCTGCGTTCAGCAGATGACCGAGGAGTGGAACCTTCGCGGAGCGTCGATCTGCGCGATCCAGCGGCTGAGGGAATCGGAAGTTCCCCGAGTCGGCGTGGTTTCAGGAACCCGGCTTGAAGGCGACTCCCGAAGCTTCCTCCTCCAGGCCTTTCTTGAAAAACCCAGCGTGACCAAGGCCGAACTCCTGCCTCACGTTTCCGGGCTGAGTTCCAGCCAGTACCTGTGTTCCGCGGGAATCTTCATCCTGAGTCCGGCGTTCTTCGACATCCTCGACGAATTCCGCGACAGTGAGAACGGCAGCCTTCAATGGCTAGCCCCGGCGCTCACCGAGCTTATGAAACGAGAAAGCTTCTACGGGCTCGAGTTTCAAGGGAGGCGCATCAACCTTGAGGAACCGCTGGGGCTGGTTCGGGCCCAGATCGCCATGGGCCTCAATTCCCCTGACCGTGGCAGGTTGCTGGCGCTCATGCTTGAGGAGTCGGTCAGGCTCAACCAGGCCAAGAAGGACTAGGCCCCGATGCGCGCAACCACGAAGTTAACCCCCGAGGCGCTGCTGGCGGCCCTTGACTCGCCAACTCCCCAAGGACGGATGGGACAGCTCGAGGACTTTGGCAAAGAGAACGATGCCCAGGCCTTGTGGAAGGCGGTGGGTCTGCTCCACAACCGGGCGTTCAGCGAGACGGCCTCGCCCTACCTGCGGGTGCAGGCTCTCCTCCAAGCCTCTTTTCTGTGCCGGTTTGCCCTTCCTCAGAAGCTCCCGCCGCTGAAGCCAGGAAAGATTCCTTTCGAGGTCGTTCAGTTGATCAGCCAAACCCGGTTTGTCGACGCGGCCAACCGGGTGCGAAGGCTTTGCGATCAGAGGGGAGAGCTTCCCGACGACGCGCTGCTCAGCATTTTGGCGGCCGCCTATTCCGGGCATGGCTTTCAGGTGCTGGCGCTGCAAGTGCAAACCTGCGTTCGCATGATCGACGGCAACCGGTGGATGTTCCGCTTGGGCACGCCAAGGGAGTACAACCTGCGCTTGCGCCCAGAACTGTTGCAGCAAGATTCTGCCACGGGACTGTATCCGGTGCTCCAGGAGAGCACCGCCGTACGCATGGACCTCAGCCACTCGGGTTGGAGCGACATCTTCTTTCTGGGAATGGATTACCCCGAGGGCGCACGGGTCTTGAACATTTCGGTCGACCTGGGCGTCATCGGCCGCGACACCGAGCCGCGCCCTCCCATTGTTTCGTGGCTTCGGGTCATTTCTGAGCCCGTGATCCGGCTTTCATGCCTTGATCTGGGCGCTGAATCGGTCAACACCCGATTTGCCGACCTCTTTGACTTTGCCCGCGACTACACGGGGTTGCTGAAGGCGGCCCTGGTGGCCTCGGGCGTCGTGCCGCAGGGCATGGAAGGGTCCACGGGCACCTTGGAAGAGATTCTGGAACCCCTGGTTGGTCCCGGGCGAGGTCTCGAGGTGGTCAGTCAGGTGAACGGAATTCCCAAAGGCAGCCGGTTGGCCGTTTCGACCAACCTTCTGGCGAGTTTGATCACTGTATGCATGAGGGCGACGGGTCAAGTCGAGTCGCTCTCGGGAAGCCTAGACGAGGTCGAAGCCCGCATCGTGGTGGGCCGCGCCATCTTGGGCGAGTGGCTGGGAGGCTCGGGCGGTGGCTGGCAGGATTCGGGTGGGATCTGGCCGGGAATCAAGATCATTCAGGGCGAACTGGCCCGGCCCGGCGACCCGGAATTCGGTTTGAGCCACGGTCGCCTTCTGCCGCGGCACCGCGTCCTCGACTCTACAGAGGTTGGGCCTTCTTCGCGGCAGGTGTTGCAGGATTGTTTGGTCGTGGTCCACGGCGGCATGGCGGCCAATGTAGGGCCGATCTTGGAAATGGTCACCGAAAGACAGCTCATCGGCGACAGAAGAGCCTGGAACGCGCGGCAGGAGCTGCTGGCGTCGTTTGACACCCTTGTCGAGGCGCTCAAACGCGGCGACATGCGTTCCCTTGGCGCGCTGACGACCCGGTTGTTTCAGGGACCCCTGCAACAGATCATTCCGTGGGTTTCCAACCTGTTCACACAGCGGTTGATCGAAGAATGCCAGGAACATTTTGGACAAGACTTCTGGGGATTTTGGATGCTTGGCGGCATGTCGGGGGGAGGCATGGGGCTGATTTTCGATCCTCTCAAGAAGGCCACGGCGCAATCTTGGCTGGGGACTCGAATGAAACAGATCAAAGAGGAGCTGAAGTCCGCTCTGCCCTTCGCCATGGACCCCGTCGTTTACGACTTTCGCATCAACGACCGCGGCACGGAAGCCAGCCTTCAGCCGCCGGGAAGCGGAATCCCCTCGGCGCTCTACTGTCTGCAGCATGTTCGCGAATGGGTCACCCAGGGCGATGCCTTGGCTCGCGACCACCGTCATGAGCTGGCGCTGTTCACCCGCAAGTGGGTGAGCGCCGATTCTTGCGACGAGGAGAGTCTGACCGCCTCGGTCGCCACCGCGGTTCTCGAACGACTCTTGCCAAGCACCGCGACACCGACCGAGCACCAGACGCTGCAGAGGGCGCTGGAGCAGGGCGGCTTCGACCCCATCGCGCACGAAGTCATTCGAGACGACCTTCGGTCGGGGCGCATCGGTTTGGCGCAGAACCGGCTTCCCCCCGACACCTTGATTGAAGACGTGCGTCAGGCCGACGTCGTGACTTCCGCAGAACTGACCGATGCCGACCGAAGAAGGGGCAAGAGAGCCCTCGAGGCCGGCCAAGTCATGATCTTCACGTTGGCGGGAGGAGCCAGCACCCGCTGGACCCAGGGCGCAGGGACGGTCAAGGCCCTCCATCCTTTTTCTGTGGTCGGGGGCAAGTACCGCAACTTTCTTGAGGTTCATCGAGCCAAGATCCGCAAGATCGCCAAGGACTACGGCTGCTCGCCCATTCATGTCATTTCGGCCAGCGAGCTAACCTACCCCGGGGTGGCGCCCCTTGTCAACTTGTGGAACCAGCAGGAACCTGAATTGCCGCTTATGGTGTCACCTGGCCGAAGCCTTGGACTGCGCATGGTGCCCATGGTGAGGGACCTTCGCTTCCTGTGGGAAGAAGGAACCCAGCAGCGCCTTGAGGAAAGGAAGCAGAAGGTGAGGGAGAGCAGCCGCCGAGCGTTGATGGACTGGGCCCTAAAGACGGGCGAAGGGAGCGACTACCGCGACAATCTTGTGTCGCAGTGCGTGCACCCTGTAGGGCATTGGTACGAGGTGGCCAATCTTTTGCTGAACGGTACTCTGGCCCAGGTGCTTCAGGCCCGTCCTGCACTCGAATGGATCTTGCTCCACAACCTCGACACCCTGGGTGCGGTGCCCGACCCCGCCATTCTGGGCCACGCCTTGGAAAACGACCGCGATTTTTGCTGGGAAGTGATCACCCGAAGGCTGGAAGACCACGGCGGCGGCTTGGCCAGGGTGAGTGGACGGCCACGGCTTGTCGAAGGGCTGGCCTTCCCCAGAGAAGAAGACGAGTCGCGGCTGTCGTACTACAATTCGGCCACCTGCTGGATCCGCCTCTCCACCCTGCTCGAACTTTTTGGCGTTCGCCGTGAAGACCTTGCCGACTCGGACCGGGTTCTTCGGGGCGTCCGCAACCTGGCCGCGCGCATGCCGACCTACGTCACCATCAAGGAGGTGAAGCGGCGGTGGGGTCACGGCCAGGAAGACGTCTTCCCGCTTTCACAGTGGGAAAGGCTTTTTGGCGACATGAGCGCGCTCACCGACCTGAAGACCGGCTTCTACGTCGTGGAACGCCTCCGCGGACAGCAGCTCAAGGATCCAAGCCAGCTCGACGCCTGGGTTCGAGACGGGTCGCGGGAGGCAATCGAGCGGCTTTGCGATTTCGGGGACTAGGGTTATCGCCTTGACCGGGACTAGGCGTCCAAGGATGATTGGACCGTGAAAACTCCCTTAGTCTCCCTGACACTTGTTCTTGTTTTGCTGTCTGGTTGCCAGTCCGCACCCACACCTCCTCCATCGGTGGCCCTTCCAGCCGCCCCTGAAGCCGCTCTGGCCCAGGCTCAGGCCGAGTTGAAGGCCGATCGGTTGGGTCAAGCCTGGGTTCTGGCGGCCAACCAGGGTGGATCCTCACCCCAGAAGGCTGCCTTCCTGGACTCGGTTCAGACGGCTTTCGAAAAAAAACTCGCGGAAGCGCAGGCCAGCGGCCCTTCACGCCGGTCACAAGACCTGGAGGCCACGGTTTCTCTGATCAAGACTGGCCAATGGGCGCCCCCGTCGATTGCGCCGACGGCTCCGGCTCCGGGCGGTCCTTCCCAATGGCTAGGGGGTACGGCGACGGTGTTCATCAACCGCGGTCTAAGGCTCGAAGGCGGTGGGGCGTATTCCGATGTGGTCCTAGGGTCTGGCTTCTTCATTTCCAGCGATGGGGAGTTGCTCACCAACCACCATGTGATCGAATCCATGGTCGATCCCAAGGACAGCATTTCCTCGCGGCTCTGGGTCGCCTTGCCCGATTCAAAAGGAATCCGGACGCCGGCCCGTGTCGTGGGCTGGGACCGCAACCTCGACCTCGCCCTCCTCAAGGTCGAAACCAAACCACGTTACGTCTTTACTCTCGGAGCCGGTCCCGACCCGTTTCCTGGAGAAAAACTCCAGGCGATTGGGTCTCCTGGAGGCCTGGAGCAAACGATCACGGCCGGCATCGCCTCCGCTCAAAAGCGTGCTTTGCTGGCGCTCGGCGCGGTCATTCAGATCGACGTACCGGTCAACCACGGGAACAGCGGAGGCCCTCTTCTCGACAGTTCGGGCCAGGTAGTCGGCGTGGTTTTTGCCGGGATCGCCAACTTTCGCGGAGTCAATTTCGCCATTCCGGCTTCTCTGGTTCAAAAAGACCTGCCGAGGCTGCGCGTCGGCGGGGCGGCCATCCTCCCCTGGGTAGGGCTGGGGCTTCAGGAAGACCAGGCGGGACTCGAAGTGATCTACGTCAGCCCACGGAGCCCAGGTGAAGCGGCGGGAATTCGGGTTGGAGACAGACTGACCGGGGTGGCCGGGGTTCCCGTGAAGGAAATCGATGTCGCTCAGGTGCGGCTTCTGGACTTCGGAACTGATGCGTTGATTCCCCTCGAATTGATCCGAAGCGGCAAGCCCCTTGTTCTCTGGACTACCCTTGAGCCGCGCCCGGAGTTTCCGCTCGAAGAAGCCGCCCGGAAGGACCTGGTTGCCAAAGTGATGCCCTTGGCCTTCGGGGCCGAGGTCAAGGACGCAGGGAAGGGAGGCGACCGAAAGTTCACGGTCACCAAGGTGTGGCTGGGATCGGCCTCCGATGACCTTTCGCTTGTCGAAGGCGACTCGGTGGAAGTGCGCCAGTGGGTCGTCAACGCGAAGGAACACCTCCTGCAGACAGAGTGGACGATTCGCCCAAAGAACGGAAAAGGACAGAGCGCGGATGTGAAGCAGCAGATCGAGACGGCTGTCCGCGAATTTTTGTGAGGTTTTTTCAAAACTCCCAGACAAGAAGATTTCACACGAAGGCACGAAGGTTACGAAGGGAAGGCACGAAGACAAGAAAGGAGACCGAACCTGAAAACTGGTTCTCTTGGTGCCTTTGTGAGCTTCGTGCGAGGTTCTCCTTTAAATTCCTGCGATGGAAGAAAAGCTTACCGCCCGCTTCGCTAGAGGGCGCAGGGGATCGCCGAGGAGGAAGGAACAGGGAATAGGGTAGAAGGCTTTCTTGAGTTCAAAGTCGGCTCAGACCTGAAGCCGTCAACCTTCCGTCTTCGACCTCTGCGGTTTCTCTGCGACGTCTGTGGTTCAAATTCTTAAGAAGCGAAAACACCCGGCGCCGTAGAAAATCCTAGCTCGCCGGGTCTCGGCTCTCTTCCTCATCTCCACTACAGAAAACTCCTGCGATACAGTTCGGCAAGGTCTTCCTCGGTAGGCGTGGTCAAGGTGTTGGCCATATTTCGCGCTTTGACCGCGATGGCCGCGAACCGGTGGATCTCCTCTTCGCTCAACGACTCCCTGGCGCCCAGGAGCGTGTCGAGCAGCGCCTTGAGTTCGCCCAGCGATTTCAGCCCCAGGGCCTTCACTACAGCCTGGACCTTTTCCGTATGTTCGGGTAGCAGGTACGCAAGGTACTCCGCCAGCGTCAGTGCGTTGGCCCTGCCGTGGTCGATGCCCTTGAAGTAGGTCAGCGAATAGCCCAGGGCGTGAACCGCGGTGGTGCCTGTGTGCGCGATCACCATTCCCGCCGTTGCCGAGGCCAACAGCAAGGCCTGACGGCCCGAGGGGGAGGGAAGACCCTGATCCGAGGCCAGCGACCTGAGAGCGGGTCCCAATAGCGCCATTCCTTGAAGCGCCAAGACCTGAGAAAACTCGGTACCCCGAATGGCCAGGTACCCTTCGACCAAATGGCTGAGGGCGTCGAGAGCTGTGTTGACGGTAACCGCTCTGGGCAAACCGTAGGTGTAGCGCGGATCTAGAAACGCCACCTTCGGAAAAATCGACTCGTGGCTGATGTTGCTTTTCGACTGAATCTTGTCGTTGGTGAGGATGGCGTAGGGCGTCACCTCGCTTCCGGTTCCGGCCGTTGTGGGTACCGCCGCGATGGGCAGGGGCGACTTGGGAAACGGTGGGAGGAACAGGGCGTCATCGTCGAGGTCGTTGACGGCCAAGACCGCGATGGCCTTGGCGGCGTCGAGAGGCGATCCGCCGCCGATGCCCACGACAAAATCGGCGCCCTCGGCGCGAGCGAGTTTCGCCGCCTCGCGTACCTCGGTGAAGCCTGGGTTGGGGGGAATCTTTTCGTAAAGGACAGAGGCGATTCCAGCGGCTTCGAGGGCGGCCACCACATCGGCGCCAGCTCCCGAACTGACCGCCGAGTGGCGTCCTGTGACGATAAGGGCCTTGGTCCCCAGGCTTTTCAAGATGCTTGAATGCGTGGCCAGACAGCCAGTCCCCGAGAAAACTCTTGTCGGAACGAAGAAGGCCTGGCTCACAGCGACTCCACGAACCCGTCGGCGACGGAAAGCGCCTTGTCTAGAACAATGGCGGCATCGATCATCTGCGCATCGGTGATGACCAGCGGGGGGACCACAAAGATATAGTTCCAACGGGTATACACGTAGGCCCCGTTGTCGAGGAAGCACTTCTGCACGGCGGCGTTCATGGGACCCGTTGTGTTCCAGGCGACAAGGCCTTCGCGAGTGGTCCGGTTCTTCACCAACTCGAGGCCGCCGAACAGCCCGATGTTGCGGGCATCCCCCACGCTTGGGTGCTTGGCCTTCAAATCGGCGAAGATCTTGGTGAGCGTGCGCCCTTGGGCCGCGGCGTTCTCGATGATCTTCTCGTCACGGTAGGCTTCGATGGTGGCCACGGCGGCGGCGCAGGCCAAGGGATGGCCGCTGTAGGTCAGTCCGCAGTACAGCATCTTGTCTTCGATGTACTGGCCGATGGCGTCGCTGACGCCCACGGCGCCCAGGGGGACGTAACCCGAATTGATGCCTTTGGCCATGGTGATCAGGTCTGGCTCCACACCAAAATGGTCGACCGCGAACCATTTGCCCGTCCGACCAAAACCCGCCATGACCTCGTCGCAGATCAAAAGGATCTTGTACTTGTCGCAAAGGGCACGAAGTCCTTTGAAGTACCGGATCGAAGGGATCAGGATGCCGTTGGAACCCACCACGGTTTCAAGCATCATGGCCGCGATGGTGGCCGGATTCTCCATGAGAATGACTTCTTCGGTGGCGGCTAGGACCTTGTCGGCGTACGCCTCGTCGTCGGCAGCCTTGTCGTGGTAAGGGTAAAAATCGGGAATTCGCACGACACCGGGAATTCCTGGTTCGACCGGAGGCCGGCGAGGGTCGCCCGTCAGACTGATCGCACCATAGGTTCCGCCGTGGTAGCTTCGGTAGCGGGCCAGAACCTTGAATTTGCCGCTCACTGAACGGGCGATCTTCAAGGCGTTCTCGTTGGCGTCGGCGCCTCCGTTTGTAAAGAAGAAACGGTTGATCGACGGTGGGCAGACCTCGGAAAGCAAACGGGCCAGCGTGCTGCGGCTCTCGGTGGCGATTCCTGGTGCGACAAAACAGAGTTTGGCGGCCTGGTCCTGAATGGCCTTCACGACTTTGGGATGCTGGTGGCCGATGTTCTGGTTGACCAGCTGGCTGGCGAGGTCGAGGTACTTCTTGCCGTCGGCGGTCCAGAAGTAGACGCCTTCGGCGTGGTCGACCACCAGCGGGTCAAGTTTGGTCTGCACGCTCCAGGAATGGAGAACGTGTTGGCGGTCGTTGGCATAGATCTCTTGGGCGTTGGAACTCACGGGATGCTTCTCCTCTCGATCAGATAAGAGATAAGTATGGCAGAAAGAAAAGTTTTCAGGAATGTATTTGAGCGTAGTTTGTCCTTCAAATATGTATGATATTGACACGAAAGGCCGATCAGATCATCTTTTTTGACGGAGGCAACGATGATCCCCCTCGATCCCCAGCGCGCCCTCGACCAAATGAAGGAACTCCGAACGCTCACCAGCGACGAGAACGGCAACCAGCGCGTCGTGTTTACCCCGGTCTGGAAGAAGGCTCTCGACTACTTCACTGGCAGGCTCGATGCCTTGAAGCTCCCTTGGCGGACCGACGCCGCCGGAAACGTTTGGGCGACCTTGGAGGGAGAGAAGCCCGAGGCGGTTGTCATCGGTGGACACCTTGACTCGGTTCCCAACGGCGGCTGGCTTGACGGCTGCTGGAACGTGATGGCCGGCCTCGAAGTGGTTCGAGCCTATGCGCTAGCCGGAACGAAACCCCCTGTAACTCTGAAACTCGTGAATTGGTGCGATGAGGAGGGTGCCCGCTTCGGCCGGAGCCTTTTCGGTTCCTCGGCGTTTTCGGGGTACCTGGACCCCGCTGTCGTCGGGCAGCTGAAAGACAAAGACGGGATCACCGTGGCGCAAGCCGCGCGGGAGTACGGCATCGATGTCACCAAGGCCGCCGAAGCCAAAACCGAGCAGAAGGGAATCGCCGCCTATCTGGAGTTGCACATCGAACAGGGGCCGGTCCTCGAAGGCCTGAATCTGCCGTTAGGCGCCGTGCTTGGTACTGTCGGTGTGGAGAGGAACTTTATCACCTTTCACGGGCAGGCGGCTCATTCTGGGTCGACGCCGATGAACGTACGCAAGGACGCGTTCTTGGCCGCCGCGAAGATGGCACAGGAGATTTACGGCATCGCCGAGCGCCACCACGGCGTGTGCACCATCGGCAGTTGCGTCACCAAGCCAGGCATCGTCACCTCGGTGGTCGAAGACTGCACCATCACCCTCGACCAGCGCCATCTTGATGCCACGCACCTGGCGGCCATGTGGACCGAGGCGCAAGCCGCCGCTAAAAAATTCGCCGCTGAAGGCAGGGTCGAAGTCGCCATTGGGGACCTGTGGAGAATACACCCGATTCCCTTCCACCCCGAGCTCACGGAGTTCTGCGATCAGGCCATCGTCGAGACTGTGGGCAAGAGCCACAAGCTTCCTTCGGGCCCGCTTCACGACGCCGCCGAAGTCTGCAGAGCGGGAATCCCCACGCAGATGCTGTTTGTGCAGAGCCTTCGCGGCATCAGCCACAACAAGATTGAAGACACCAAAGAGGAGCACCTTCTGGCCAGCGTCACGGCCCTGGCGAAGCTCACCGAGAAGACGATGGCGTGGGTGGTGAAAAAGGGGTAGCGGGCCTTTCCATTTAAGCCTGGATTCGTCGGGTGTCACGCCCTATGCTGGAAAGGGAAGGGGGGTGTTATGCCCATCAAACTCCTGATCGTCGACGATTCGGCCATCGTTCGTGATGTGCTCTCTGAATCCTTGGCCCGGTTCGACGACATCGAGGTTGTGGGTGTCGCTCCCGATCCCTTTATTGCCCGCGACAAGATTGTCCAGTTGAAACCCGACGTCATCACTCTCGACATCGAAATGCCGCGAATGGACGGGCTGACGTTTCTTGAGCGCCTGATGGCCTTCTACCCTATACCCGTGATCATCGTTTCCTCGGTCACCACGAGCGACCACCAAGCCGCGATCAAGGCGCTAGAAATCGGTGCTTTCGATGTGGTCAACAAACCCGGTGGTTCCATTTCGGTGGGCGATATTGTTGACGAAATCGCCTACAAGGTTCGTCAGGCCTACGAGGTGAGGTTCACCTACGTCAAGCGCAGGCTCGACTTCCAAAAGCAATATTCGACGAGCCGCCCGGTACCGCGTCTGGTGCCGAGCCGACACCTGAGCTCGCTTAAGACGACAGACAAGCTCGTCTGCATCGGTTCCTCGACAGGTGGCACGGTAGCGCTAGAGTACCTGTTTCAGAAACTGCCGGCGCACCTTCCTCCCATTCTCATCGTTCAGCACATGCCGCCCAACTTCACCAAACAGTTTGCTCAAAGGCTGAACGGTCTTTCTCCCCTTGAAATCAAGGAAGCCGAAGACGGCGAAAGTCTTGCCGACGGCACCGTGTACGTCGCACCTGGCGGCCTTCACCTGACCGTGGAACGCCGTGGCGCCATTCTCTACACCCGGCTGGGCACCACCGAACGAGTTCAGTTTCAGCGCCCTTCGGCCGATGTTCTGTTTCGTTCCGCCGCAGAGGTTGCTGGTCGGAACGTCATTGCTGCTTTACTGACGGGCATGGGTAAAGACGGCGCCGATGGGCTACTGAGTCTTTTCAAGGCGGGGGCCTTAACCATCGCGCAAGATGAGGAGTCTTCCGTAGTTTGGGGCATGCCGCGGGCGGCGATTGAAATGGGCGCCGCAACGGAGGTTCTGCCTTTGTCACGGATTGCTGAACGACTTGTCGAGGCGTGCGACAAGAAGTGACTGTCAGATGATCACAAGGTCTTTCAAGGCTCGAGACGGGATGATTTCGATGCGCACATGACCGTGACCTGTGTGAAAAGTGACCTTCCGTCCGCGGAAGCCACGGGTCTCGTTGTGAACAACTCGGACGCCCAAGTCCCCAAGGAATTTTTCGGCAAAGTCAGCATTCCGGTCTCCGACAAAGAAGATCTCGTGGGCCTCCAACAACAGGGCACCGCCGATGATCCAGGCCCGGAGTTGTTTCTTTTCTGAACCAGCACGATGAAACCTAGACAGAAGAAGGGGCAGTGCCGTGTCGCCGTATTTCGTACTGGGAATCTGACCCGAGGCCTCGGGGAGCAGATAGTGGCACAGGCCGCCGATCCGCAGATAGGGGTCGTGCAACGCGACTCCTACACAAGATCCCAAGATCGTTTTCACAATGCAGGCCTCGGTGCTAAACAGCATTTCGCCCGAGTTCAAGAAGTACGAGTCGATCGGCGGGTGGAAGACGGCGTTCATGCTAGGCTCCTGGCTTCCGAAACACCGAACTCTTGTAGGTGACAAAGCGATGGTGGATTCCTGCCAACGACTCGGACAGGCCGATGAACAGAAGTCCGCCGGGTTTCAAGTGGGCGAACATCTTCTCAATGATCTGGGCTTTCTCTTGGGCGCCGAAGTAGATCATCACATTTCTGAGGAAGATGATGTCCATGAGTTTTCGAAAGGGATAATCGCCCTGAAGGTTCAGTTGCCGGAAGTCGAGATTCGCTCGCAGTTCCTCTCTCACACGAAATTTGTTCTCATCTTTGATCGCCTCAAAATACCTCTTCTGGTCGGCCGGCTCGACATGTTGGGCGATGGTCTCTGTTCCGTAAACACCCTTCTCGGCCAACGCGAGCACCTTGGTAGAAATGTCGGTGGCAAGAATCCTTCGGTCGGGGGGCAGCCCGATTCCCTGTTTGGCCAGAGTGATGGCCATGCTGTAGGCTTCCTCGCCGGTCGAACTGGCGGCGCTCCAGAAACGCAGGTAGGGTTCGTCCTGCCCCCGTTCTTTCAAATACAGGGACATCACACCAAAATGCACGGGATCGCGAAAGAAGAAACTAAAGTTGGTCGTCAACGCGTTGATGAAGGCCTGCATGGAAGTGCCATCGGTTTCTGTCAACAACGTCTGGTAGAACTCTTCAAAGTTCGAAAACTTCTTTGTGGGCCCTACAAGTTGGGCTAGCCGGTTAACCACCAAGTATTTCTTGTACTCCTTCAAAGCGATTCCGGTCTTCTTGTGGAGGAGCCGCGAGAAGCGACCGAACAACTCGTCCGAAAGGAGGTCGTCATCGCTCAAAACAAACTCACCGAACCCGCTGTCGGAGCGCCGACCTTTCTGTCGCCCGAAGAAGGGGCCGTCTTGTTTCGAAACTCACGAAGCACCGCGTGTTCGTTTTCCGTCGACGCCATGGTCTCAAAGGCGGTCAGAAGCTCATCGAGAGCCTTGGATTTGACGGCATCGCTTAACTGGGCACCGCTGTCGTTGATTTGATTGGCGTACTGCCAGAGGTTCTTCAACATCAGGACCGTGTGCTCCTGTTCCTGGCGCACCAAGTCCTGGAACTGGAATTTTCCGATGACGGCCTTGAGCTTCTCGTTGATCGAGGAGGAAAGCTGCTCCATGGTTGCGACGACACTTTCAAAATGGGCGTAGGACTGCCGGATGATGGCGTCAAAGGGATTCAGCTGGTTCTTGATCTTGGGGATTTCATCCATCAAGAGGCCGAGTTGGGCCATCTGAGCCCGCCCTGTCTTGGCCATAACCGTCGACGCCGTTTCGATTGTTGTGTGTTGCTGTTTGGCCAACTCACCGGCCTTGACGGCGAACTCACTTAGCTTGGCCGCCAGAACCTGGAAGGTTTTTCCCGAGGTCGCACCTCCGGCTTGGTTCTTTCCGCGGGCGGCCTCTATGTTGAGGTTGAGCGAGATCATACGGATGCTCTCTGAGAACTCTCCGATCGCGACCGCCATTTCCTGTACCCTCGCCATCTGGGTCAGGTTTTCATGGATAGCCTTTTCTGAGTAGGTATTCGCCTTCCCGAGATCGACAAAGAACCCGTCCATGGTGTTCTTGATTTGGGCACTTCCTCGGCTAATGGCCTCAAGACTCTCGGGGTTCTTGGAATCCATCAGAGTGCGGATGCGACCCAGCACATCGTTGCTGATGCCATCGCTGAAACTTGCAATTTCGCGAAAGGATTCAAGGACTTCCAAGATGAGGCTTTCAGAATACTTGTTGGTCTGGCATCCCATGTCTGTCAGAAAACCCACAGTTTCCTTCAATCGAAAGTGGTTGAGCCGGTATTCGGCCTGAAGCCGTCTCAAACGCAGGTAGGTTTCGTGGTAGAACTCCATGACGGACTCGAGGTTCGTCGCCAGATCGTGGCTGAGAAGAATCATTTTTTGAACAGAGTTGGCTATCGACACGATCGAGTGGCCCTTGCCAAAGTCTTCGGCGGCCGTAAGTCGCCGCAGGCCCTGGGCGGCAAGGTCTTCGGGCTCCAATTGCTCCAATCCTTTGAGGGTCGAACTCCACTGCCTTTGTTGAGATTGAGTCAGCTCGACGATCGCGCGGAGGGCCTCATCGGCCCGTTCAATCTGAGCCCGTTGGGCCACCTTTTCCGCGTCGAAGGCTTTTCGGACAGCCACCCAGAGTATGCCGTCGATGATCAGGCACAGGGCGTCGATGAACCAGAAAGTCCCGTAGGAAGAAAAGAGCAAGAAGAGCGCCTGGAAGACGACCAGGAGGAGAAAGGATGTCCGTTGGACCCAGGTGGGTGCCGAAACTTTCTTCTTCAAAATCAGGCCTCTCAGGGTGTCAACACGAGGTCGGTTCCAGCGATTTCAACGACTTCGTTTGAATTCAGGATTCGATCAATGTTCAAGACCATGACCATGAGCTTACCCACTTTGGCGATTCCCTGAAGGTAAGCGCTCTTGGTTTTGAACCCGACGTCGGGAAGACTTTCGACCTCGGAATCGGGAATGTTGGCCACATCGTGAACCGAGTCGACCGCAATCCCGAAGTTGTAGACTTCCTTTTCTCCGTTGACATCAACAATGATGAACACTGTGCGGTCGTTGTAGGGTAGTTCCGCCATGCCGAACTTCAAGCGCATGTCGATGATAGGAATGATCTTTCCCCTCAGGTTGATGACCCCCTTGAGGTAGGTCGACGCGTTGTGGACCGGCGAAATCACCTCGTGCCGGATGACTTCGCGTACCTTGGTGATCGGAATGCCATACTTCTCTTCGGCAATCGAGAAGACAAGGTATTTGCTGACGTTGTCTGCCATGGGTCCCTCCTCAGTAGTCTTTGAAGTCGTGCAAAGGGATCACATCCTCGGGCCTGATAACCTCGGTGCCGGACCGTCCGTGTCCTGCCCCCAACTGGGGAATTCGTCCCGTCGGCGCGGCTCTCGAAGCCTCGGGGGTGGCATGGGTCAGGTGAGGAGTGGCACGGACCACCGACGCCGAGCCGAAATCGGCCTTGCCCGAGATGATCTTGTTGAGCTGGCCGACGTTGCCCGCGAGGCTTTCCGCCTGGGTCAAGAGCTCCTCGCCAGCCGCGGCGTTTTCTTCAGAACTCGCCGCCGTAGATTGAACAATGGAGTTGATTTGGCTGACCGCTTGGTTGATCTGATTGGCACCCTTGAGCTGTTCCTTGCTGGCGCGGTTGACTTCGTCGAGAAGCACCGCGACTTTTCCGGCTTTGTCGACGGCCAACATCTGGGCGTCAACCACTATCTGCCCCAGGGATTCTCCCTTGGCCACAGAGTCCATGGCGATTTCGATCAGGTCGGCGGTTTCCTTGGCGGCTTCGGCTGACTTTTGGGCCAGCGATTTCACCTGGTCGGCGACAACGGCAAAACCCTTGCCCGCGTCGCCGGCTCTAGCGGCCTCGACCGCGGCATTGAGCGCCAAAATGTTGGTTTGGAAGGCAATGTCGTCGATCACCTTGATGATCTTCGAGATCTTCTTCGAGTTTCCGGCGATGTCGGCGAGCTGCGTCTTGAGTTCGGCCATGCGTTCGGTGACTTTGAGGCTCTCTGACGAGGTCTCCTGCATCAGGTGCTCGCTCTGGTTCACGTTCTTGGTGTTGCTCTCGATGATGGACTGCAGTTCCTCGAGGCTCGAGGTCATCTCCTCGATGCTACTGGCCAGTTCACTCGACCCTGACGACAGCTCTTGACTTGAGGACGAGACTTGGAGGGACGCCGATTCCAGGGCCTTGGAGGCGTCCGAGAGTTCGTTGGTCACTTTCCCCACTGGCTTGACGATGGAGTTTGTTACCAAAAGTCCCAGAATGATGGACGCGAGGAGACCGACCACAAGGACAATCAACATGAGAAGGCTGGCAAAATCGGAACTCTGCAAGTTCTGATGAAAGAGATCGGTATTGTACTTAACATTGAAATCGGAGATCTTCTGAACGGAATTTACCAGTTCGGCACGGATCTTGCCGGCTGCAGAAGTCCGCATGATTTCGACGGCTTCTTTGTTTTTGTTTTGCAGCCCTAAGTCCATCGCCTGGTTGGCTAATGGCAAGTAGATCGACCAATCCGCTTTCAACGCTTCCCAGTTGGCCTTGTCGGTTGCATCGGATACGGTTGCGCCATAGTCGGAAATGGCCTTGGACATCTTGGTGACCCCACCCTTGAAGGCGTTTCCTGCCCGAACGTTCTCAGCATCGTCGGTCGAGAGTGCCTCATCGCGCACAGCGACTTTGACTGTATCAAACGCTTCTGTTGCACGAAGCATGATGACCAGACCCATGGTTCCGTTGTTGAAGGAGTCGGTGTCGGCGTTCCTGATGGTGTTCAGGTTCACGATACCGATCACACCAATGGCGGCTCCAATCAGGCTGACCACCAAGAATCCCAGAATCAGCTTCATTCGAATAGACATACAGTTATCCTCCGTTATTTCTTCATGAACAATTTCACGACTCCGACGAACTTCTCGGCGTCGAAAGGCTTAACAATCCAACCCGTCGCTCCGAGTTCCTTGGCGTGGGTCATCTTGGCTTTGTCGGTTTCGGTGGTCAGCATGATGATTGGTGAAGTCTTGTCGAGTTTTCGGAGCTCTCCGACCAGGGTAATGCCGTCCATGTTGGGCATATTGACGTCGAGAACGTACAAGCCGACGGAGGCGCCTTCCGCCTTGGCGATGGCAAGGGCTACAACACCGTCGACAGCTTCGATAAGGTCGGTGTACCCCGCCATGACCAGCGCCTGTCTGACGACCGTACGAACGACGGCCGAATCATCAACAATCAGAATCTTCATGATGCTCCCACTCTTTCTGCTCCTCGGGCCGCGAGGATAAATTTTTCGATATCGACGACAAAGCCGATATTGCCGTCGCCGAAAATGGTTCCTCCCGAGAAGGTCTCCAAATCCTCGAGGGCTTCGTTAAGCGTCTTGATCACGATTTCCTGTTTGCCGAGAATGGCGTCGACGGCAATGCCGTAGCGGCTTCCTTCGTAGCGGATCACGACAACAAGGCGGCGAATCTTTCCGGTGTCGGGGTGACCAAAAACCTCGGCGGCCACAATGATCGGCGTGTAGATTCCCCGATCGAAAAGAAGGATTTGGCCGTTTTCGAGCCGAGTCATCGCGGTGGAGTCGGGCACGATGATCTCCTCGATGAGGTTGAAAGCAAAGATGTAGCGGATGTCGTCGATCACAGTGACGAACCCGTCGATGATGGCCAGGGTCAGCGGGATGCGGAGGATGAACTGCGATCCAACCCCAAGCTCTGAATGAATCTCGACCTTGCCGTGGATCTGGTCCACGTTCTGCTTGACCACGTCCATGCCGACCCCACGACCAGAAACCTCGGTGACGATTTCTTTGGTAGAGAAACCGGGGAGCATGAGCAACCCGAAGATTTCCTTCTCGGTTAGCGTGGCCGCCTGAGCGTCGGTAATCAGGCCATTGCGCAGAGCCTTGGCGACGACGGCCGCCTGATTGATGCCGCCACCGTTGTCCGAAACCGAGATCTCGATGCTATTCCCCTTGTGTTCGGCCGAAACGACAATATTGCCCAACCCTGTTTTACCTGCAGCCTTTCTGTCGTGGGGGCTTTCGATGCCGTGGTCGACAGCGTTGCGAACCACGTGAACGAGCGGATCGTAGATGTTTTCGATCACATTGCGGTCGAGTTCGGTTTCCTCACCATGAAACTCGACGGTCACGGTCTTGCCGGTTTCAGAAGCCGTGTTGCGAATCACGACCCGCAGCTTGTTGAAGATTTCAGCAATGGGAACCATGCCCATCGAGAGGACGAGGTTCTTGATGTTCGTGGTGATCGATTCGAGCTGGTTGAAGGTCCGTTCGCCCGTTTCGCGAGAATTCTCGGGGTGCTGAAGGAACTGGCGGAGCATGGACTGGTTGACCACGAGTTCGCCGACAATGTCGATGAGGCTGTTCAGCCGCTCGTTAGAAACTTTGACGAAGTTGGAACGTTTTGCCGCTCCTCCGACTTGTTTTCGAAGGGAAGTCCTCAAGTCTTCTTCGCTGATAAACTTCTGTTCGACGGCAATCTGGCCGAACTTCTGGTTGGTTTCCTTCTGCTTGTCGAGGATCGTCGCTACCATGGCTTGGTCAAGCAGGCCTGTCTCCTGCAGGATCTCGCCGATCTTGCGGGTCCCATGGTCCTTTTGGATCTTCCGGAAGATAGCGATCGACTTGCGAATGTCGATCTGACGGAAGCTCTCGACCATGGCCTCGATCTGAAAGTCGGAGGTTTCGATGACACCGACGAGATCTTTGAGAAGGCCGATCCCATGAAAAATGACGTCGATCAGGTCTTTGTCGATAGGCAGAACACCATCGCGAACCAGGACCATGACGTCTTCAATCGCGTGCGCCGATTCCTCGAGATTCTTGAGCCCCAGGAAGGCGGCTGAACTCTTGATTGTATGAAAGGCACGAAAGATCTTGTTGAGAGTCTCAGGGTTCGTCGAGTCGAATTCCAGGTCGACCAGGGTAAACTGGGCGATGTCCATATGTTCTTTGACCTCGTCACAGAGTTGGCCGAGCATCCTGGGGTCGCGAATGATGTTGTCGAAATAGTCGGCGGGGTAGAGTTCGCCGGAAGAGACTTCGGGGATGGGAACCGCAACGGAAGCAAGGGGGCTCGAAGGAGAGGATTGTGACTCCTCGTCAATCCTCAACTGCCGGACGCGGGCGAGCCAGTCTGACTCCTTGTCGGCCTCCAAAAGATCCCAAAGGGAATCTTGAAGTTGCGTCACTTCTTTCTGTTCTGCCTTGCCGAGGGTTGAGAAGTCAGCGTGGGAAGCGCAGGCCGCCAGGGCTTCCTGGATCAACGAAAGTTGAATCAAGTCGCCACTTTGCCAGGCGGAAGAGACATT
Source organism: uncultured Spirochaetales bacterium (assembly GCA_964475005.1). Lineage (GTDB taxonomy): Bacteria > Spirochaetota > Spirochaetia > JABEVK01 > JABEVK01 > JAIFLN01. The sequence goes on along the minus strand of CAYYUZ010000009.1, from coordinate 23,765 downwards.
CAGAAGCTTGTCAAAGCGGGCTTGGAGCTCGCTCGAAGGGCGTTTCATTCCGTACCTCTGAGAAGAAGCTCGATCACTCAAAGGTTTCGGTCAAGGCTTTACTTAAAAGTCGACAGACTTTTAAGTAAATCTAGTTCGTGGACGCCCTCTGCGAGGCGTGCCAGCGGGTCGCCCGGCGTTCAAGAAAAACAATCAGCAGGTAGAGGAGAACACCGGCCACCGAGGCCACGGTGATGTAGGCCCAACCCATAGCCATTTCGGCCTTGCGGAGGTTGTCTTTGATGCCGAAACCCAACCCTGCCGTCGATGAGGCGAAGTACTCGCTGACGATGGCGGCGATCAGGGCTGTGGTGATGTTGATCTTCAGAGCGGTGAAGATGCTCGGAAGAGCGTTGGGAAGTCTGAGCTGAAAGAAGACCGTCGGCCCCTTGGCGGCGTAGGTCCGCATCAGGTCGAGGGAGTACGGGCGCAGGTCGTTCAGCCCGCGGTAGGCGTTGATGGCCATGGCCGCCATCGTGACCACGGTGACCACACCGATCTTCTGTTCCATGCCGTCGCTGAACCAGCGGTTCATGATGGGGGAGAGGGCGACAATCGGCACAGCGTTGAGCGCTGAAACCACGATCAAGCCGCCATAACCCCAGCGGGGAAACATGGTGGCCACGACCGCGACGCCGAAGCCAAGGCACGAGCCGATCAGCATCCCCGCGAGCGCGCCAGACACTGTGATGGCTCCGTCGGCCATCGCCTTGGGAAAACTCTTGGCCAGAGTGTCACCGATTTCCGAGGGAACCGGAAGCTGGAAGGGGGCCAAATCAAGAAGCGCGTGGAACCAGCCAAGTTGCCAGGCGGACAAGAACGCCAAACCGAAGGCCGTGGGCCACAGAATGTTTTTCCAACGGTCGCTCATGCGGCCCTCCTCGCGGACTGAAGGGAGACTTGCCAGGGAACCAGGAGCCTCTCCATCGCCGCGATAACCAAGAAGCTGGCTATCCCCATCAGTGAGCTTGTCACCACCGAAGCCCAGAAGATGTCCATGTTTCCCCCGTAGAGCGCGTACAGCAATTTGACGCCGATGCCGTTCCTAGAGCCCAACATATCGACAAGAATCGAGGCCGTCACCGACAGCGGCGCGGCGATTTTGAGGCCTGCAAACAGGTAGGGAACCGAAAAGGGAACCATGAGTTTGGCGTAGGTCGTGAGCTTTCCCGCGGCATAGGAATACAGGAGTTGCCGCTTCTCGACCTCAACGCTGCGAAAGCCGCTCAGGGTGTTGGCCGCCACCGGAAAGAAGGTGATGTAGGCGGCGATGATGATCCGCGAGGCGTTCATGTCGCGGACCAAGTTGAAAATGATGGGCGCCAAACCCAGCACGGGAATCATCTGCGAAATGATGAGGTACGGAAAGGCAATCCGTTCGGCGGTCCTCGAAACGCTCATGAGAACCGCCAACAGGTAACCGACAAGCCCGCCCAAAAGGAAGCCGACCGCCGCCTGCGAAAAGGTCACCGAAGCGGCCTCCAAAAGCACGCCGGCGTTGGCCAGCATGGTTGCCAAGACGGCGTGAAGGTAGGGCAGCTTTGAAGCGGCCAAAGGGTCTTGCAAGGGGCCCGACAGAAGGTAGGCACCGGACTCCCAGGCGATCACAAGGCCCAGTATCCACAAAATGGTCACCGCCACGATGTTGTTCCTCATGGTTGATGAAACACTCCTTCAAAGCCATGGCGGATGGTCGAGTACAGCGAGAAGAACTCGGTCGACTCCACAGACCGGGGTCGGGGAAGATCGACGTCGATGACTTTCGAAACCCGCCCGGGATGGGGCGACATCACCACGACGCGGTCGGAAAGGAACACCGCCTCGGAGATGTTGTGGGTCACGAAAATGACAGTCTTCTTGCTGATCTGCCACAACCGCAAAAGGTCTTCGTTGAGCTTCTCGCGAGTGAACTCATCGGAGGCCGAGAACGGCTCGTCCATCAGAAGCAGTTCGGGTTCCATGGCCAGGGCGCGTGCGATGCCTGCCCGCTGCTGCATTCCTCCGGAGAGTTGGTGGGGGTAGGAGTTGGCGAACTTCGTCAGGCCCACCATCTCCAGGTGCTCGTCGACCCGACGATTCTGCTCGGCCTTTGGTATTTTCATGATCTCGAGGGGAAGGCGGATATTGTTGCGCACCGTGCGCCACTCATACAGTACGGGACTCTGGAAAACGATGCCGTACTTTTGGTTCAGACGAGTCTCTCGGGGCGTCCTGCCGAACACGCTCACCGACCCGTAGGTCGGCTCCAGAAGGTCGGCAATGATGCGCAGTAGCGTCGTCTTGCCGCAGCCCGAGGGGCCCAAGAGCGAGATAAACTCTCCTTTTCGGATGTCGAGGTTGACCTCTTGAAGCGCATGCGTTTCCTGGCCTCCTTGGCCTGTGAAAACCATGTTGACGCCGCGAATGCTGATCACGGGTGAAGTTGCCGATGTTCGGTCGACGGTAGTGGAAACAATCATGGGAACGGGCCTCCGGGAGAGTTCCGGCAGGGCCAGGCCCTGCCGGGAATTCAAATTACATGCCGGTGGCTTTCTTCCAGTAGGAGTCATCGTAGTCCGCGCTGGCCATGGCAGGCTTGGTCAGAAGACCGTACTTGAGCGCAAAATCGGCAGTCTGCTGGAACGCCTTCGGATCGATGTAGCCGATCTTAGCGGCGTCGAACCCGGCGGGCGCCACGAGCTTGGCGATTTCCTTGGCCATGTAGACCTGGTGGGGAAGCGAAACGCTCTTGTCGGCGTCGAATACGATCTTTCCGGCGCCTTCGGGGTCCTTGGCGGCGTCGGCCCAGCCCTTGATCGAGGCGCGAAGGAATTTCACAAGTTTGTCACCATTGGCCTTAGCCCACTTCGATGTGACAAACAGGTTGTCTTCAAGCATGGCCACGCCGGCGTCGTTCATGTTGATGACGTTCAGCTGATCCTTGGTGAAGCCTGACTCCAGCAGCAAACCGTACTCGTTGTAGATCATGGCCGAGGCCGCATCGACGTCGCCTTTCTTGACTTGATCCATGGTGTAGTCCTGCTGGACCATCTTGAGGTCTTTATCCTTGTTCAAACCTGCCGATTCAAGCAGGGCGTAGAGTTCGTATTCGTTGCCGCCAAACCACGAACCGACCTTCTTGCCGACCAGGTCCTTGGCGGTCTTGATGCCCGAAGACGCCTTGGAGACAAGGAGCATGGCGCTCTTCTGGAACGGCTGGGCGACTTCAACAAAACCCCACCCCTTCTCTTGGTACTTCAAAAGGCTCGACACCCAGGTGACCCCGATGTCGGCGACCCCGTTGAAGACCTGCTGCTCGGGGATGATGTCACTTCCTCCAGGGAGGATGGTCACATCAAGACCCTCCGCCTTGTAGTAGCCCTTCGCCGCGGCAACGTAGTAGCCCATGAATTGCGATTGCGGAAGCCACTTCAGCTGGAGGGTGATCTTATCAGTCGCCGAGGCGGGCGACACAGCCCCAAGAACCAACAACACACTACAGAACAACAGAGCAATCTTCTTCATTTCAAACTCCCAGACGGTTTATTCTTCTCCTCAGCGACTGTTGGCAACGCCACATCGATGAAGTTCCTTGCCTCCTGTAGTTTGCAAACCTCGTGCCAAAGACAAGTTAGGACAAAAAGGGCCCAAAAGTGGCCAATAGGGGTCTATTATGGTCACAAATCGCCCAGAAAAAGAAACGGCGAGGATTCCTCCTCGCCTTCCTAATCTACATAAATGTTCTGGAAATACACTGGCGTAGGATTGTGCCGCCGGACGATCAGAAGTACTGGGGCTTCCTCTTCAAGAACTGACCGACAGTCTTCTGGCCGACGAATTTCGCGTCTCGAACCTGAACCTTTCCTCTCACGGTCACGGTCACGGGCCGACCTTCGATGGCTACTCCTTCGAAGCCGCTGTAGTCGTTGTTGACCGAGTGGGTCTTGGCGCTGATCTTGCCGCGATAGTTGGGGTCGAAGATCACGAGGTCGGCGTCGCTCCCCACGGCAATGGTTCCTTTTCGCGGGAACAGTCCGAACAGCTTGGCGGCCTTGGTGCTGAGCGCTTCGACGAACCGGTGGATGTCGAGACGGCCCGTTTTGACCCCGTAGGTGTACATCAGGTTCACCCGATCTTCGATGGCGGGAATGCCATTGGGGATCTTGGTGAAATCGCCCACTCCTAATTCCTTCTGCTTCAAATCAAAGGGACAATGATCGGTCCCGACGGTGTCAATGAACCCTTGCTCCAGCGCGTCCCAGAGAGGCTTCTGGTTGGCCTTGTTGCGCAGCGGGGGGCTCATGATGTACTTCATTCCCTCGACCCCAGGACGTTCGGCCATGGATTTATCCAACAGGAAATGGGGGAGGACCGACTCGATAAACAAGGGGACGCCTCGGCTTTTGGCGGCCAGAGCGGCCGCCAGCGCCGGAGCGCAGCTCAGGTGAACCACATAACCGGTGGCGCCGGTGGTCTCAAGGAAGGTGGCAAAGCGTCCGGTTCCTTCGGCTTCGACCGACTCGGGGCGGCTGGGTTCGTGCCATTCGGGGCCGGTCTTGCCGGCGGCAAGGAGTTGGGCCTGCAACTGGCCGACAAGTTCGGCGTTCTCGCAGTGGGCGGTGGTGATGACACCAAGTTCCTTGGCCAACGACAAGGTCTGAAACATTTCTCCGTCGTCAACGCCAAAGAAATTCTTGTAAGACAAAAAGATCTTGAACGACGCCGTTCCATCGGCCACGATTTCCCTCAACTGCTTGGCGGTCTTGTCGTCGAACTTGGTCACCGCCATGTGAAAGGCGAAGTCGCACGCGCTGTGGCCGACGGCCTTGGTTTTCCAGAGGTGATAGCCTTCGAGGGCGTCGTCGTTTCGGTTGGGGCAGACCATCTCGATGAAGGTGGTGGTCCCTCCCAAAAGGGACGCGACGCTGGCGGTTTCGTGGGTGTCTTTGGCAAACGTGGCCATGAACGGCAGGTGGATGTGAACATGGGGGTCGATGAACCCCGGAAATACAAGCTTTCCTGTGGCGTCGATCATTTCGGTTCCCGCCGGAACCTTCAGGTCGGTGCCGATCTGTGTGATCGTTTCGCCCTCGGCGTAGATGTCGGCTAGGTACCGGCTGTCGGCGGTGACAATTTCACCACCCTTGACTAGAATTCCCATGTCTTTCTCCTTTTCAAGGAATAATCGACCGGATAACCGGATTGGCCGGATGAACCGGAGACGAAAGAGTGTCTTTCTTCTGCAATCCGGTGAATCTGATTTCCTATACGGTTATCCGGTCTCTATTCTTCATTCTCAAATTGTTTCAATGGATTTCTATTCCCACTTCTTTGCGGTAGCGTGCCATGCCATCCCATTCGGCGACCTCGGGGCGTTGCTTGGTCAGTTCGTCCCAAGTGATGGGTTTACGGCCGGAAGGCACACTTTCCATGGTGATGCAGCTGTCGACGGGGCAGACGTTGAAACAGAGGCGGCAGCCCACACAGTCGGCCTCACGAACGACGGGCCGGGGCCTGTCCTTGACGATGGCTTTTCCATTGGAACGCTCGCTCCACGAAAACGGCTTGAGTATGGCGCCGTCGGAAGGCCGGGTCAGGTCGATGCACTGGTGCGCCGTGTCGTTGCAGGCGACGTAGCAAAGGTTGCACCCAATGCAACTTGCCGGATTGATGCGGGCCACGGCGCGAAACGAAAGGTCGAGGTCTTTGAAGTCGGAGAATTTGGGCAGACTCTTGCCGGTGACCTCGGCTACGGTGGCGAACCCCTGTTCGTCCATCCAGCCCGACAGGCCTTCACACAAGTCTGCGATGATTCGGTAGCCGTGGTGCATGACCGCGGTGCAGACCTGGAGGCTTGTCGAGCCCAGAAGCAGGAACTCGGCCGCATCCTGCCAGGTGGAAATGCCTCCCATGCCGGAAATGGGCCGACTGTAGGACCGGACCCCGGCGTCGGTGCCCAAGCTTGAAAGATGATGGAGGGCGATGGGTTTGGACGCCGGACCTGCGAAACCGCCGTGGCCACCCTTGCCGCCGATGCTTGGGGAAAATTCAAGGCTCGTGAGGTCCAACCCGATCACCGAGTTCAGCGTGTTGATGAGGGCCAGGGCGTCGCCGCCGGCTGCCAGCGCCGCCAGCGCTGGAGGAACCACGCTGGCGACGTTGGGGGTGAGTTTGACGATGACGGGCAGTTTGGCGGCTTCTTTCACCCAGGCGACGATCTGGTGACAGTATTCGGGGACTTGGCCGACGGCAGCGCCCATGCCGCGCTCGCTCATACCGTGAGGGCAGCCGAAGTTCAGTTCAAAGCCGTCGGCGCCGGTATCTTCCACCTTGCGCACGATGTCGTGCCAGGCTTCGCGCGTGGATTCGACCATGACTGAAACGATCACCGCGCGGTCGGGCCAGGCCCGCTTCACTTCGGCGATTTCTTTGAGGTTCACGTCTTGGGGACGATCGGATATGAGTTCGATGTTGTTGATGGCCAGCAGTTTCTGTCCGCCCAGATTCCACGATCCGTAGCGGTTGGAGATATTGAGAACCGGTGCCCCGATGGTCTTCCAAACGGCACCACCCCAGCCGGCTTCGAAGGCCCGGTGAATCTGCGCTCCCGAGTTTGTAGGAGGGGCGGAGGCCAGCCAGAAGGGGTTGGGTGATTTGATTCCGGCGAAGTTGATGGAAAGATCAGCCACGGCGGACCTCCTCGGTGAGAAACAAATGGATGGCGCGGGAGGCGAGTTTCCCGTCTTGAACCGCCATGACCGTGCTGGCGGCTCCCGTCGATCGGATGCCGTCGCCACCGGCGAACACCTTCGGCCGGTTGGTCTTGAACCCGGCATCGACGGCGATGAACCCGCGGTCGAGGTTCATGCCCTCGACGGCTGCCCCCGACGGCTTGGTCTGGCCAATGGCCGCCACGACCATGTCGACCTCAAGGAGCAATTGCTGACCGGGAACCGGCGTCGGCTCGGGACGGCCCGAGGCGTCGTTTTTGCCGAGAGTCATGACCTGGCATCTCAGGCCGCGGACCGCGCCCGCGTGCGAAACCACCTCGACCGGCTGGGTCAAGAACCGAAACCCGATGCCCTCGGCTTTGGCAAATTCGTACTCGTGGGGGTAGGCCGTCATCTCGGCGGCACTCCTGCGGTAGACGATGGTGACCTCTTCGGCTCCCAGCCGCTTGGCCACGGTGGCGCAGTCGATCGCCGTGTTCCCGGCGCCGACCACCGCCACGCGGTGACCGACCGAAACACGGACCGGATCGACCTTTCCGGCTTCGACCAACTCAAGGCCGTCGATCACAAGATCGTCTCCTGGAATTCCAAGACGAGGCACTTTGCCCAGTCCCACGGCCAAGAAGACCGCGTCAAAGCGGTCCTCCAGTTCGTCCCACGACAGGTCCTTTCCCAATTCGCGTCCGGTATGGATCACCACACCAAGCCGCCGAAGGAACTCCACCTCGGCAAGAGCGACTTCAATCGGTTCCCGCAGCGTCACGATGCCGAAGGTGGAAAGACCACCGCCAAGGTCGCGTTTTTCGAAGACCTCGACGTGGTGGCCTTTTCTCACGAGTTCGCCAGCGCAGGAGAGTCCCGCTGGGCCTGCACCGACAACCGCCACCCGACGGCCCGTCGGGGCAACGGGGCTGAACAACGGTGTTGGGTCGTCTTGAACACTGTCGGTCGCATAGCGCTGAAGGCGTCCGATCGAGATGGGTTTCATCGCGGCGCCGAGGACGCAAGCGCCCTCGCACAGCTCCTGGACGGGGCACACTCGTGAGCAGGTGGCGCCAAGAAGGTTTTCGGAGAGGATGGTCCGCGCGGCGTCGCGCGGCCTGGCTTGACCGATCTTGCGGATAAAGCCGGGAATATCGATGTGGGTCGGGCACGCTTGAGCGCACGGGGCATCGTAGCAGTAGAGGCACCGGTTCGCCTCGACGACAGCGTCGAGGGTCGACAGCGGGCCAAGGAGTTCAGCCAAGGGGGAGTCAAGCGCTTTCCGGATCGCCGTTGCGGACATGGTCACCTCCGGTCGCAACTTACAACTCGAAAACAAAAGAATCAACCGGGAGCGTGTCACTTTCTTACGTATATTCACATAAACGTCACTGGATTGTTCCAATTCTACAAAAATGTATGTCGGTATGGACGGCGGACTTCCCGTTGACAGGCGGCCCGTCGGCAAACGATGGTTGGACTCGGGGGAGAAACAATGGTGACTCATGGTCCGATTCGGGTGGTCGCCGACGTGGCGGCCTGGATGATCGAGAACGGCGCCGAGGTTGCCCGCGTTCAGGAGGCGGCCGGCGAACTGGCCCTCGCCTTAGGCATGCAGGAAACCGAATGTTTTGCCCTTCCCACGGGTGTGATCTTGACGCTTGTCGACGGGGCCGGTTTCAGCACGACGGTGGTGAGGCGCATCCATCGGCGCGTGCTTCACCTGGAGCGGGTGTCTTTGTTGGAGAAAGGAATTCACCAAGCCAAGAGCGAGGGGTGGTCGCTGGGAGAGGCTTGGCTTCGGCTGCAAGAAGCCGCGGCCGCACCCAGCTATCCAGGTTGGCTGGTTTGGCCGGCTTCGGGTTTGGCCAGCGGTGGGTTTGCCCTCTTCTTTGGCGGGAATTTGTGGGAGGGGTTGGCCGCGTTCGTGCTGGGAACGCTCTGGGCGACCATTCGAGGGTTCTTGGACAGGCCTGCAATTCCTCAGGTGTTCACAACGACCCTTGGGGCGTTCTTGGTAGTCGGAGGAAGCTTGGTGCAAAGCCACCTGTGGCCCATCCTTCACCCCGAACCCATCGCCATCGGAGGCTTGATGTTGCTGGTTCCGGGCTTAGCCCTGGTCAACTCGCTGCGCGATCTAGTGGCGGGAGAGCTGGTTTCCAGTCAATCACGGATTGCCGAAGTGCTTCTGACGGGAGCCGCGGTGGCCGTCGGCGCCACCGCGGCGCTGGCCGTGCGCGCCGGAGGGTTTCTTTGATGATCCTGGTTTGGACCTTTGTCGCCACGCTGGGGTTTTCGGTTCTTTTTCAATGCCGAGGCTGGTCGCTACTCTGGGCCGCTGTCGGCGGTACCCTGGGTTGGGCGCTCTATCTTCTGGCGACCAACCTCGGTGCCGGTGAGGCTCTGGCGTACGCCCTTGCAGCTGCCACGGTGACGCTGTGGTCGGAGACCCTGTCGCGCTGGTCGGGGCGTCCCACGGTTTCGTTTCTATTGCCGGGGCTGATTCCGCTGGTTCCAGGCAAATCCATCTTCACCGCGATGGACCTGGCCGTTCGAAAGCAACTCGCCGAAGCCGCGCTGGCCGGCTGGGAAACGCTGGTCATCGCCGCCGCGATCGTCGTGGGTGTAGCGGCGGTGTCGGTGGTCTTCCGCCGTCGAGCGAAGCGAAGACACGTGTAGAACTAGGCGCAGCCAAAACGCCGAGATCCAAGCCTTAGCTTAGGCGTTAAGCAGTTTTTGGATGATGGCCGAGTTGTCGAGGAGTGAGCTGAGGCTGCGGTTATGATGAAGGCGGCTCATGGCCCGCGCGAAAAGGTTGGCCACGTTGGCCGTTGTGTACCACGGACGGTCGAGCAGCTTCTCATCGTGGTAGACGGCGTTGGTCCCGATGATTTTGTGGAACAGACCTTGTTCGTAAGCTTCGTCAAAAAACGCTATGGCCTCTCCGGTAAACAACGGAAGGCTGATCCCCGCCACGATCTTCTTGGCTCCCATCTCCTTGAGCAGGCGGAAAGCCTTGATGAGCGTGCCGCCGGTGCCCAAAAGATCGTCGGCCAGGAAGACGTTCTTGCCGTGCACGTCGCCCAGCAATTTGGTGCTTGTTATGTTGTTTTCGCCGGCACTCATCGAAAGCTTGGAGTAGTCGCGCTCCTTGTAGAGCATCGCCAAAGGACGCTGAATACAGTTGGCGTAGAACTTGTTGCGGTCGACGGCCCCGGTGTCGGGAGACACAATGACGAGATCGGGATCTTTCAAGTCGATCAGATCGTGGAGTCTGCGGAGAATCTGGTAGCTGCCGTGAAGGTTCTCGAGATTGAGCTTGACGAAGGTGTTCTCGATCTCTTTAGAGTGGATGTCGAGGGTCAGAATCCGCGTCACCCCCATGTTCTCCATCATCTGCCCGAAACGAGCCGCGGTGAGGCCTTCTCGTCCCTTCTTCTTGTGCTGGCGGGCGTAGGGGTAGCTTGGAATGACGATGGTCACGCTTTCCGCGCCAGCCTGAACTGCCGCGTCCACGGCGGTCATGAGGCAAACGATATGGTCGTTAATCGAAAGGGCGTGCTTTTCGTCGGTATTGTGGAATTTCACGGGGTACGCGTTGGCAACATCTTGAATAATGTAGAGGTCCATGCCGCGGATCGAAGTGCCAATCTCGGTCTTGAACTCGCCGTTGGCGAACCTTGTGAAGTTGGCGGGAATGACGAAACGCGGCGCCCTGTAGGCATTCACCGAACCCGTACCCTCGAAGTCGTTGGAATGAAGATCTTGGTCGAAGTTCAACTGCCGTGTGATCTCTTCGCGGGTCAGGTTATAGAGACCCGAAAGCGAGGCAATTTTCTTCTCGAACCTTCGGTGATAGATGGATTTCAGATGGGAGATGATCTCACCGGCTAAGGATTTTCCCCCCGGACAGGCCAGGATGCCCATGGAGGTGGGCCGGCTGAAACTCATACCCACAACCTACCACGCCTCCCCCCCCAAGACACAACCCCTTTCATCGCGTTCCTTGACCCTGGACCTTGCGGAGGGTAGATTGTTTAAGCCCTATGAGGCTCTCTCAAGGAGAAAATATGTCCGAACGCAATGTGTCGGGTTTTGGGTTTGAATTTAGCCCCAAGCTCGTCATTATCCTCGTCGTGGTTGCCATCCTAGGCTTCGCGGCCTTTCAGTCGATCTACATCGTCGACCAGACCGAAGAAGCTGTCATCCTGACCTTTGGCAAGTACAGCCGAACCGAAGGTCCGGGGATGCAGTTTAAGATTCCGCTCATCGAAGAAAACTACAACGTCGCAACCAAGATTGTCCAAAAAATGGACTTTGGCTTCCGCATGGACGGGCAGGGCGGCGACATCTTCGCTCAAGACACCACCAAAACCAATTTCAAGGATGAATCGACCATGTTGACCGGCGACTTGAACATCGTCGACATCACCTGGATCATCCAGTACCGCATCACCGACCCGCGGGCGTGGCTCTTCAACCTCGACTCGAAAGAAAAGACGATTCGTGACATCACGCAGTCGATGGTCAGCCAGCTAGTCGGTGACCGGGCCATTCTCGATGTTCTCGGCAATGAGCGACAGAGTATCGAGGCCAAGGCCACAGAGCTGATCAACGAACGGTTCGCTGCCTACGGAATCGGCGTTTTGGTCACCGGAACCCAGCTCAAAGACATCCTTCCCCCTGAAGGAAACGTCCGCGCTGCCTTCGATGACGTCAACGTCGCCTTTCAAGACATGAACAAACTCATCAATCAGGGTCGCGAAACCTACAACAAGAGGATTCCCCAGGCCGCGGGTCAGGCTCAGCAGGCCATCCAAGTGGCCGAAGGGTACGCGATCGAACGCGTGAACAAGGCCAACGGTGACGTAGCCCGCTTCAAGGCGGTTCTGACCGAGTACAAGCACGCTCCCGAAGTCACCCGGAACCGTCTGTATCTCGAAACTGTCGAGAGCGTGTTCAAGACGCCCGATGGGACCGATTTGGTCGACAAGAAACTCAGCAGTTTCCTTCCCATGAAGACGTTGGGAGCCATTCGGAGCACAAACGCGGCCGGTTCTGATGAGGCGGCTCCTGCCGTGGCATCGCCTGTCGCTCCCGCCGCTGGAGGTCAGCAATGAAAAACAACAAGGGTCTCATCATTCTGGCCGCCGTCGCCATCCTCGTTCTGGCCTTCTTCTTCTCCGGCCCCTTCTACACGATCAAGGAAGGCGAACAAGCCGTCATTACTCAGTTTGGCGAGGTGGTCGCCACCGATGTCACGGCCGGGTTGAAGCTCAAACTCCCCCTGATTCAGGAAGTGCAGATCTACCCCAAGAAGATCATGAGCTGGGACGGCGAACCCCAGCTCGTCCCCACCGAAGAGAACCAGTTTATTTGGGTCGACACCACGGCGCGTTGGCGCATTGTTGACCTCAAGAAGTTCTACGAGTCGTCGAAATCGCTTCAGCGGGCGTTCAGCCGCCTCGACGAAATCATCGACCCTGCCGTGCGCAAGATCATCTCGACAAACCCGCTCAACGAAGCCGTCCGTAGTTCGGACATCATCAACGAGACAAAACGGACGGGCACTTTGACGGGCGCCAACGGCGAGGAAATCGAAGGTCTCAAAAGCCTTATTTCGAGCAACACGGCGTTCAACGCCATCAAGATCGGCCGCCGGCAGATCAGCCAGGAAATCAAGTCAAGCGTCGAGGCTAACATCCTCAATCAGTTCGGAATCGAAGTCATCGACGTGCTGATCCGCCAGATCCGCTACTCCGACCAGCTGACCGAGTCGGTCTACAACCGGATGATCACCGAACGAAAGCAGATTGCCGAAGGGTACCGTTCCTACGGCGAAGGCCAAAAACTGGAACTCGAGGGCAAGATGGAACGCGAGACCAGATCGCTTCTGTCCGAGGCGTACACCAAGAGCGAGCAGATCAAGGGTCAGGCCGACGCCAAGGCCGCGCGGATCTACTCCGACGCGTACAGTGGCGATCCCGAGTTCTACCAGTTTTGGAAGTCGATAGAATCGTACAGGACGACAATGCCCCAGTTCCAAAAGACCTTGACTACCGACATGGACTACTTCAAATACCTGTACAGTCCTCGGGGAAGATAAGGGCGGTGAGCCCCGCGAAACTCTGAAAAGACCCGGGAAACCGGGTCTTTTTTATGCCATTCCCAGGATTCTTCTGGCCGCTGCGGCCACTCGCGAACCTGGGCTCTCGGTTCCAAACATGCGGCGCGACATCATGGCGCCGTCCATGAGAAGGAAGAGGTCGTCAGCGACCTCAGCCGGCAACCCGGCCGCACTCACGAGGGCGCCCAAACGGAGGCGAACCTTCTTCTTGTGGGCGGCCGCAAACTGGTGAGCGGGGTGGTCCCTATCGGGAAAATCGACGGCGACATTCAAGAAAGCACAGCCCTGACAAGAATCGCTTTTCACATAGTTTTCAAGTCCGTCGAAAAAATCAGCCAGCTGCTGTTTCGGATCGTTGGGGTGGAGGCCCGCGAAGTGTTCGAACGCGGCCCAGAATTCGGCGTCAGACTCTTCGAGGAAGGCCTGGATCAGCGCATCTTTGGAGGCAAAATGGCGGTAGAGCGTCATCTTGCCGATGCCTGATTCGAGGGCGATCGTGTCGACGCCCACGGCCCTGTAGCCTTCGTGAAAGAAAAGGTCTCCGGCGGTGTCGAGGAGCTTTCGACGGGACTTGTCGGTTCTTTGGGACAACGAAGGTTCCTTCCTTGACAGATACAGATCTGTATCATATCTTGAGCTTCGACTGATACAGAATAGTATCAAAACCAAAGGAGATTCAAGATGCAAGGAAAGGTTTGTGTGGTCACCGGCGCCACCAACGGTATCGGCAAAGCCACCGCCCAAGGCCTCGCCCGATTGGGGGCCACCGTGGTCCTTGTCGCGCGCAACGAGTCGCTCGGGCGGGCGGTCGTCTCGGAATTGGTGGCGGCGGGCAACCCGAATATTCACCTGAAGGTCGCCGATCTATCGTCGATGGCGTCCGTTCGAAAGCTCGCCGCCGACCTCGGCAAAGATTTTCCGCGCATCGATGTGCTGGTCAACAATGCCGGCGGAGAGTTTGGCAAGAAACAGCTCACCGCGGACGGTTACGAATTGACCTTCGCCCTCGACCACCTGTCCCCCTTCTTGCTGACAAACCTCCTCCTTGAGAATTTGAAGGCGGCCCCAGCTGCCCGGGTGGTCACAGTGAGTTCGAGCATTCAGAGTTCAGGGAACCTGGACTTTGACGACCTCATGTACGAGAAGCGTAAGTACAGCGGCTGGCAGGCCTATTGCGACGCCAAGCGCGCCAACGTCTTGTTCACAACGGAACTGGCAAAACGGCTTGTGGGCACCAAGGTGACGGCCAACAGCCTGCACCCGGGAGTGGTCAGAACCAACTTCATCAGCAATTCTAGCCCCGGACTAAAATTCGTGCTTGGCTTGCTTCAGCCTCTCTTTTTGACACCTGAAAAGGGCGCGGCCACGTCGATCTTCCTCGCGTCGTCTGCCGAAGTTGAAGGCGTGACCGGAAACTACTTCGACAAGTGTGTTGCCGTGCCTTCTTCCAAAGGGCCGGACGATCCGGAGGTTGCCAGCCGATTGTGGGAGGTGAGTGCCCGTCTCGTCGGCCTTTAGCTCTCGGGGGGAAGCGCGGGTGTCTTTTTTTGGCAAATTCCTGTATCTTCCACCCCGAAGGAGTTCTTTCCATGGTTAAGTTTCTCGCCGCGACGGCCTTCGCCCTCTTGGTCTCGTGTGCTCCGCAGGTTCCTACCGGGCCGGCTTCGGTGGCCGTCTTCATCCCCGGTACGCTTCAGGGAAGTCCAACCTACGAACTGCTCGATGCCGGCGTCCGCAAGGCCGTCGCCGAGGTGCCCGGGACCATGGTCAAGACGATCGAAGGCGGATTTAATCAGGCCCAATGGGGAGAGCAGATCGCCACTCTGGCGGCCAGCGGCGAGTACCGCTACATCGTGACCAGCAACCCCGCCATGCCTGAAATTGCCGCCAAGGCGGCGCACGCGTACCCCAATCAGAAGTTCATCATTCTGGAGTCCTGGTCGAAGAACCCTTCGTACGCGACCCTGGCCTATGATCACCGTGAGCTCGCCTACCTGCACGGCGTGCTGGGTGGGCTGGTTGCCGCCGAGCGCAAGGCTCCCCCGGTTCTGGGGCTTGTCGTCGGTCAGGAGTACCCGGATATGAACAATGCCATCCTTCCCGGTTTCGCTGAAGGACTGAAGTCGGTGTCGCCCGAAGGCAAGGTGGAGTTCCGAGTGGTTGGAAACTGGTACGATGCTGCCAAGGGCTCCGAACTGGCCAAGGCGCTCTTTGATCAGGGCGTCAGTGTTGTCCTCCCCATTGCGGGCGGGGCCAATCAAGGAGTCATCACGGCCGCGAAAGCCGCCAAGAAGTTCCTGCTCTGGTACGATGTGGACGGGTACTCGATTGAACCCGGCATCGTGGTTGGCAGCGGCCATGTCTTGCAGGACAAGGCCGCCTACGAGCTGGTCAAGAAAGCCCTGGCGAACACGCTTGAGTACGGCAAACCGGCCGTCGTCGGCGTCAAGGAAGGCTACGTCGACTACGGCGTCGACGCCGCCGCGTACAAGAGCCTGGTGTCCGATGCGGTTAGGCAGAAATTTGAAGCGGTTCTCGCCGATTTCCGTTCTGGAAAAACCCACCTCGAAATGCCCCTACCGAAAGACTGAGGCCGGCGGTGGCTCACGACCTCGTCCTTCTGGAAGGCCTATCCAAGACTTGGCCTGACAACGGCGTCAAGGCCTGCGACGAGGTCACCCTGGCGATCCGGGGCGGGGAGGTGCTGGCGCTGCTTGGTGAAAACGGCGCCGGGAAAAGCACCCTCGTCGGCATCCTAGCCGGGGCCGTGAAACCCGACGAAGGCCGCGTGATCTTGGACGGCCAGGTGGTGGGTCCCAAGGATCGGGCGCTCGACCTAGGGGTTGCGCTGGTTCCCCAACATCCCCCGTTCTCCCCCGAGTTGACTCTGTGGGAACATGCAGTTCTTGGCGCCGAAGGAGTGCCCTGGATGGGGCGCCGGGCTCGCGCTTCGCTCCTTGCGGACCTGACCAAAACCGCCGGTGGTTGGGGTTTCACACTCGACTGGAATCAGACAGGGCGGGAGGCGGGACCGCTGGCACTTCAAAGGGCGACGCTCACGGCGCTCTTTCGTCGAAAACCCCGCGTTCTCATCCTCGATGAACCGACAGCGGCGTTGCCTGGTCCCGAAGCCGAAGCGTTGCTTTCTTCGGTGGCGGCCTGGTGCCGCCGGCTGGGAACCGCGGTTGTTCTTATAACCCACAAGCTACCCGAGGCGTTGACCTGGGCTGACCGCATCGCCGTGATGAGCGGTGGCCGGATTGTCGCGGTGGTGACGCCCGCTGAAACCTCGCTGGAGCAGTTGGGGTCGCTGCTGTTTCCCGACACGGCGCCAGCAACCTCGGACCAGGCGCCGCTTTCTCCGCCGTCTCCCAACGCTCCCGTGGTCTTTGAAACCCGTGGCACGCGCGCCGATTTCAGGCTGCGGGCCGGAGAGGTGCTTGGATTGACCTCGCTGCGCGGAGAAGGGGCCGAGGCTCTCGAGGAGGAACTGACGGGAATGGTCCCCCTCCCCGAAGGGTGCCTCCACATGGACGGCCACGATGTGACCAACCGTGACATCGCCGACTTGCGCCGTTTGGGTCTGAGTTACGTGCCTTCCGACCGCATGGGCCGAGGCTCCAGTCCCCTTTCGCAGCTGGCCAGCAACGTTATTCCCTACAGGGTCGGGCAGCTGGCCAACCGTGGACTGCTTCGCCGGCGCTCGATTCGCAACTACTTCCACGAACTGAAGAAGCGCTACGGTCTGGCGGGCGAGGCAGGTCAGCGGCTTGTGACACTTTCGGGCGGGAACATTCAGAAACTCATTCTGGCGCGAGAGATGGAGTACGGACCGCGGGTGCTGATCCTAGCGGAACCCAGCTGGGGACTGGACCTCGAGGCTCGACGCATTCTTTGGAAGTTGATCCGGGATTCGGCTCTGCAGGGAACCGCTGTGATTGTGCTGACCAGCGAACCGGTCGAACTGTTCGAGGTCTGCACACGGATTGGCGCTTTGGCCGGAGGAAGGCTACAAGCGCTGCGCCCTGTCGAGGAATGGACGCCCGAATCGCTCGGCCGTGTCCTCTTGGGGCTTCCGACGTGACCGCGCGCCGTGCGAGCCCGTTGGCCAGTCGATCAGGTACGCTTGCCGCGCTGACGCTGGCTTTGATCCTTGCGGTCGCGCTTCTGGTAGCGCTGAGTTCGAACCCTCTGGGAGCACTTAGGGCGTTTTTCTGGGGGCCTGTGTCATCGGGACTCGCCTGGGGTAATCTGCTGAACCAAGCCCTGCTGCTCACATTGACCGGTTTGGCCGCGGCGCTGGCGTTCGGTGCCGGCTCGTTCAACCTTGGCGGCGAGGGACAGACCTATACCGGGGGATTGGCTGCCCTGGCGGCTTCGCTGATCTTGCCCTCGGTTTGGGGAGCTTCGGGTATCTTGGTCCTTTTGGTCGCCGGTGCCGCCGCCGGTGCCCTGCTGGGGGGACTCAGCGGTTGGCTTAAGGTCCGTTTCGACGCCGACGAAATGATCACGACCTTTTTGCTTTCGGCGTCGGCGGTGCCCTTCATCGACGCATTGATGACCGGACCTGGACTCGGAGCGCCAGAAAGTATGCTGATCCAGTCGCGCCCCGTTCCGCAGGCCTTCTGGATACCCGGGCTCCTGGCGCCGTCAAGCTTTCACGTCGGCGTGCTACTGGCTCTCCCCCTTGTCGTGCTGTTCGGCGTGCTGGTGAACCACACCCCCTGGGGCTACCGTTTGAGGCTGATGGGCCGCAACCGCGACTTCGCCAGGTACGCGGGAATCTCCACGGGCTTCTACGCTCTGATGCCTCTGGGGCTGTCGGGAGGACTCCACGGTCTGGCCGGGGCTCTGGGGGTCCTGGGAACTCAGCATGCGCTGGTTCAAGGGTTTTCGGCGGGTTGGGGCTGGAACGGAATCGCCGTCGCCCTGATTGCCCGCACCAACCCGTGGGCCGTCGCCCCCGCCGCGCTCCTGCTGGCCTTTTTGGACCAAGCGAGCCGCACTGTGGTTTTACAAGGCCAGTTTCCGTTTCAGTTGAGCGCTCTGTTTCAGGCCTTCATCCTCTTCTTCATCACCGCTCGGGTGGTCCTCCCCCGGTGGCGAAACCGCCGGAGGACGTCGTGAGTCTTTTGCCGTTTGACCTGCTGACACCTCTGCTCGTCGCGGCCTTGGGCGCGCTGTGGTCGGAACGCGCCGGAGTGCTCAACATTGCCCTCGAAGGGCAAATGCTTGCCGGGGCGCTGGCGGGGGTGCTGGCCTATCACTTCACGGGGAGCCTGATCCTCAGTCTGGGCGTCGCCTTGCTCCTGGGGGCCGTCACCGGGCTTGTGCTCGCTTGGGGCACTCTTGACTTGGGTGCCGATCCGTTCATTGCAGCGTTGGGCCTTAACCTGCTGCTTCCTGCCCTCGCGGGCTGGGTCTCGTTCAGTCTGTTTGGGAACCTCGGGGTAATCCGTTTGGGCGCAACGGTCCCGAACCTGTTTGGTTTCCCTGTCTTTTTCTTGGCCGCCTTGCTCCTGACTGGCGCGACCCAGGCGCTCCTTTTCCACACCCCGTGGGGTCTGCGCCTCAGGGCCGCCGGGACCTCGCTGCCCTTGATGGTGAGCCGAGGCCTCGACGCCAGCCATTACCAGAGGCAAGCTTTGGCGCTCTCGGGTTCACTTGGAGCACTGGCGGGAGCTTTTCTTGCCCTTACGTTGGGGGCGTTTGTGCCAGGGATCAGCGCCGGAAAGGGGTGGATCGCGTTGGTGGCCCTTTACCTGGGTCTAAGGCGACCTCTGCCGTTGCTGGCGGCGTGTCTTGTGCTTTCCTGGACAGAAGAGGCTTCGAATTGGATGCAGAACTTCCGGAACCTGCCCTCTGGCCTGCTCCTGGGTTTGCCTTCTCTGTTGACGGTGGTCGTCTTCGTGACCACGAGCGCGGTCAAGAGACGGAGGCGCTCGAAGCTGCCGCGAAAGGCTGTTGCCAGCTCGACTACAAGCCCGGCTCGTTGAAGCAAACCGCGATCTCCAGGGGCCCGAGCGGGGTGTTGAACGGGATGGCGATCACCGGGATGGTCCGCGGCCAGGCGACATTGTGGTTTTGGCCATAAACGACGACGGGGGGCGAAATATCGACGTTGTTGCCAAGCTGCGATGACGCGTTTCCGGCAACGATGTTGACCAGCTCACCGATCATTCCGTAGAGGGTGTCCTCTCTCTCGTCGTCGGAATTCAAAACAATGCCCGACCTCTGCAACATCTTGTCGGCCAGAAGCCGACTCAGACGGATCGCGACAATACCTTTGTAGTCGCCGGTGACACCGATGATGCCCGAAATCTCCCAGCGGTGGGCGGTTTCTTTGTGCATCAGATAGGGGGCTCCCGGGACGGCCTCAATGCGAAACATCGTCTGGAACATGGCAATGGAAGAGCTCAAAAAGGGGTTGATCACCTTGACGTTCATACTTCCAGCATAATTCGGTATCTCCAGAACATCCAGATAATCTTTTGGAATTGTCCATCGAGCGGCGAAACACGAAACCCTTTGCCGCGACGTTTCACCCAGGTGCCGAGGAGGATTCGGAGGCCTTCTTGGGATAGAAGACTTCGCCGCGTTCCAACATTCCCAGGTATTCGTTCAGGCGCTTGAGTCTGGTTTCAGGCTTCTTGGCCGTCGTAAGGCGGAACACAAACGCAAAGCGGTTCTGGCTTCCCAGCGACTCGAAGAATTCCTTTGCCTTTTTGTTTTCCGAGAGTGCCTTGGCGAGATCCTC
This sequence comes from uncultured Spirochaetales bacterium, assembly GCA_964475005.1. GTDB lineage: Bacteria > Spirochaetota > Spirochaetia > JABEVK01 > JABEVK01 > JAIFLN01. The sequence continues at coordinate 4,150 of CAYYUZ010000009.1, read as the reverse complement.
GGGAACGTTCCGGCTGCGCGTCGGCTGGTAGGCCGCGTCCCACTGACCCGATCGTTTGGCCTCTTCGATGGCTTCGGCGCCGGGCGTTTTCATTCTCCCTTCCGCGGCCAGTCGTTCCACGTTCTTCTGGTTGACCTGTGACCAGAGACTCTTCTTTTTTCGTTTGGCAAAATACTGTATCCAGGAGTCCTCATCCTTCTTGGCCTTCTGGCCGTCTATCCAACCCCAGCAGAGGGCACAGTCCAGAGCCTCGGCGTAGGTGATCGAACGCTGGGCCGAGTTCTTCTTGGCAATGCGAATCCAGATGCCTGTGGTTTGGGTGTGGTGTTCCGCAAGCCACAGCTCAAAAGCGGAGGTTGTCTCAAAAAAGGCCAGTTCTCGTTCCAATTTGCCTTCCTTCTTCACTAGCGTGTCGCCAAATCCGAATCGCGACGAATGCCTCACCCGATTGAACAGAATATAAAGTTGGATAGTTCGCTCAAATCAATCCCAAACAAATTGCTAAGAACTTGGCGGGAAGACAAGAAAGATCGAACCGATGGGCTAGTTCAATCGTGAAACTGCGCAACCCCTTTGACAGGATCACTCCCGTAGGTAAAGAGCACGCGAAGATTGGTCATCGTCCCCCGGTAGGCGATCCAAACCACGCCCTCGTCAACCGCGGCTCCGTTGATCTTGAGACCCCAGTAGCCGTTGGGCTTGAGCCATCCACGAACCTCCTTGATCCACACGACCTTCATAGGTTGGTCCGGTTCACGGATTTCGACAAATTGGGCTTTGGCCGCCAAATCGCTGCACCAGACGACATCCCAAGCCGTCATCCCCGGCCAGGGGGCGCGACCAAGGTCGTCGGTCTGTCCCAAACCAGAAACCAAGGCAAGAAGAAGTAGAAAGAGCGTCGACCTTCGCATACCTTTATCATCGTGTAGCTAAATCGAAGAATTGAGTAGCAACCCCACCCCCTCTGCGGTGTTTCAAGGGTGTGGACCACTTTTCAAGGAGGATCCTTTGTTCCGTTCCGTTGGTTTCTTGTTTGGACTGCTGTTGGTTTTGGCCCTGCCCGCCTGGTCCGACAGCCTTGCTCAGAAGGGCCTGAGCCCCTCGGCGCAGAAGATCACCCAGCTGCTCGCGGCCGGGGTTGATGAGTCGGTCGTTTTGACCTACATCCGCACCTGGAGCGAGCCTCCTGTGACGGCGGACGACCTGGTGATGCTGAAGGCGGCCGGAGTCTCGGGGACCCTGTTGCAGGCGGCAAGCTCCAGCGGCGCGCGCTCCCGGTACACAACCGGGGCACCTGTGTCAGAGGCTCAGCTTTACCGTCTTTTCCTGGGTACGGTCTATCACGAAGGAGGTGCCTACGAGGCGTCGAATGGGTTGCCCAACTCCATGAAACTGGAACTCGAATCTGACTCCCAGGTGCTCCCCTATATTCGAGGGTTCAGTTCGCAGAACGACACTGCCCGGCTCTACAACTGGAGCGGCCTAGGGTTGGTCGTGGGTGGTCTCCTCTATTCAGGGATCTCCTACAGTGTTTCGCCCGAAAACGCCACACTCAACAACACCATCGGGTTCAGCGCCGTGGGTATCGGAGTCCTTTCGTCGATCATCGGCAACGTGCTTGAAGCCGGGGCCTTCCAAAAACTCTACGACGGACTCTACCAATACAACCGCGATCTTCTGGATCGCGCCTCAGGAGGCAATTCATGAAACTCTCCACTGGGCTCCTTATCGGGTTTCTGCTGATCTTTTCAACGGGCTACGCGACGGCACAGAGCGCTTCGGCCTCGCCGGCGACCAACGACGTCCTTAAGCTGGCCAAGGGCGGCGTCGGCGACGATGTTTTGCTTGGATTCATCCAAAATGAGAAAGCGCTGTTTCGGCTCTCGACAGACGACATCCTGGCGCTGAAGGATGCGAAAGTAGGCTCTGAGGTCATCAAGGCCATGCTGAACCATGACGTCGCCGTGACGCAGACCCTGGCTCCAGCGGCCCCTGCTCCTGTTGTTCAGGCTCCCCCCGTTGTTCTTGATCCCAATCCGACGCCCTCGATTGTTGTTGTCCCTGGCTATGGCTATCGCACTTACCCGTGGTACTACCACCGGCCCTATTACCGTGAACGCGGCGTCATGTTCTGGCACTGGTAGGCGAGATTCAGTTCAGCGGAAATCGTCGAGGCTCATTTCGCGGTAGGTGTGAACGATACGTTCAAGGGCCACGGTGCCGAGTTTGTCGCGCCCGGTAGGATCGGCCCAAATCCCATAGACTTTGCCGGCGCCCGCGGCCCGGGCCGCTTGAATTCCCAAGACGCCGTCTTCGACAACGATGGATTTATTCGGTTCCACGCCAAGGCGTTCGATCGCTTTGGCGAACAAGGCGGGGTGTGGTTTCCCAGGCATGGTTCCGTCGTCGTAGATGATGCGGTCGGGCTGGAACCAGCGGTGGAGGCCAAAGGTCTCGATGTAGAATTGCACGTTGGTCCTTCCCGCGGCCGTTCCGATGCCGATCTGTATGCCGTTTGCCAGGCAGGTTTCGAAGAGTTCCACAGCCCCGTCCACCAGCGTGACTCGGTCGGGAAGGCTCAGCAGCAGCTCGCGGTAGGTGGCTTCTTTTTCTTCGGAAAGTCTGTCGGATTCGGCCTTCGTCGGCGTGTGCCCCAACAGGAGTGGCCAGATTTCGGCGTTGGTTCTTCCCACATAGCTGTGGTGCCACTCTTGGGCCGTCACATCGCGCCCGAGGTGGCGCTGGCAGACCTGGTGCCAGACTTGTTCGTGGAGGTCCATGTCCCATAGAAGGGTGCCGTTGAAGTCGAAAACAATGCCTTGGTAGGTCAAAGATAGCTCCTGGAAAGAGGTCACCAAAGATTGACAGGAAATTGGGGGAAGGAAAAGTGCTCGGGGATCTTTCAGCCTCGGTCAACCTCTTTCTCTGATTCTTGTGAATCCTGAGACAATCCCGTGAATCCTGTTGAGGCTCCGGCCTTCGGCGGTTTCTCCAAACTGAACCTTCCCAGCTTGCCTGTTCGGAACTCGACAAGTAGCGCCTGGAAGGCCCGTTCCCAGTCGACTTGGCCTCCTTTGGCCAACATGCCCCGCTTCAAACCCCAGGCACCGATGCGATCAAACACCTGGGCCTCGGTCTCGTCGGTCACTTTCACGGCATCGGGCCACAACGAGGCGAACGCCCCAGGGTAGAGCGTCGTCACTCTGACCGTCAGTTCTTTGACAAGATCCGACACAGACAAGATTTCATCTTTGATCGAACCCAAGAACGCGAGCCTGAGCCCCACGTCAGGGTCTTCGAACTTGTGCCACAGAATTCCCGGGGTGTCGAAAAGGTCGAACTTGTCGCTGATATTGATGCGCTGAAGCCCCCTTGTATGACCGGGTTTGGGCGCGACAGAGGCCTTCTTGCCCCCGATCAAGGCATTGATCAGGCTCGATTTTCCGACGTTGGGAACGCCGACAATCATTCCCCGCACCTTTCTGAGTCCGTACCATTTCTTGCCTTGGCAAAGTTCATTGACGGCCTGACTGATCGCGGGCAGATTCTTGCGCTCCTTGCAGCTGATGAGCACGGCGCGGGTTTCGGGACGGGCCTCATACCAGGCCTTCCAGGCCGAGGTGACCTGGGGATCGGCCAAGTCGATCTTGTTGAGAAGGACCACGCGCGGCTTGTCCCCCAAGAGTTCATCGAGGAGAGGGTTGGAGGTCGCCAGCGGTGCTCTCGCGTCGACCACCTCCAAGAACACGTCCACCTGGCTCCGGTGTTCTTGAATGAGGCGCTGGGTTTTGAGCATATGCCCCGGAAACCACTGAACTTCCATCCTTTGGTTCTCCCCCATTTCGCGTTGAATTACTAGTCGCAAGAATCTCTCCGTTCCGGCGTCGCTCCGGACTCGTCTCGGTGCTCACGTACAGAAGTACGCTCCGCGCCTCACCTCGTCCTCAGCTTAGCCGGAACGAAGATCTTCTTGGGGAGAACCAAAGGAAGGCTGGTTCGCCTTCGGCTCACTTCGAGCCGCTATGCGCAAGAGAAGTGGCGTTCCGGCGTCGCCTCGCGCGAAGTTAGGCTCCCTTTCTGGGCCTCATTTCGTCTTCGACTTAGATGTTATGAGTTGCTTGTGAGGGCGTGAGGTATCCTCTATCCGACG
>CAYYUZ010000008.1:0-52800 GCA_964475005.1 uncultured Spirochaetales bacterium | reverse complement strand
TCCTCGGCCCAAAGGACTGTAGGCGACGAAACCAATCCCAAGTTCTCTCAACGTTGAAAGGATTTCGCCTTGGGCGTCTCTTGTCCAAAGGGAAAGCTCAGTTTGCAGGGCCGTGATCGGGTGCACCTTGTGGGCGCGGCGGATGGTCTGAGGTCCAGCCTCGGAAAGCCCCAGCCACTTCACCTTGCCCTGCTTGACCAGATCGGCCATGGCTCCGACCGTTTCCTCAATGGGAACTGCAGGGTCGACGCGGTGCTGGTAGTACAGGTCGATGCAATCGACACCTAGGCGTTTGAGGCTCTGTTCGCAAGCGGCCTTCACATACTCTGGCCGGCCGTTGATTCCCAAGTGGGCGCCGTCGAGACGTCGCATGTTGCCAAACTTTGTGGCCAGGACGACTTTGTCGCGGACGCGCCTGAGCGAATGGCCGACCAGCGACTCGTTGGCGCCGACGCCATACATGTCGGCCGTGTCAAAAAAAGTCACTCCCAGGTCAACGGCCTGCATCAGAAGCGCTTCCGAAACAGCATTGTCCGATGGCCCGTAAAAATCAGACATCCCCATGCATCCGAGGCCAATGGCCGAAACGACGGGACCATTGGTCCCCAAGGTTCGTGTTTTCATCCTGCCAAGGTAAGCAGGCAATGACGGAAGGTCAAAGTGTCCGCTGGCCTTAAGAGGTGCTTGGCCGCCAGAAGAGGCTTCGTTTTCCTTTTCGGGGCGAGGCCAGGGTTGTACGAGCCTCGGGAGGCTTGTAGGCCTTTCTCCTGTAGCCCGAACGGGCAGGATCGGAGGCGCAGGCGATCTGAAAATCCTGCATTTTTTCAAATAGCGATGGCAGCGCACGGGGATCGGGGTAGTCGTCCAGTCCGGCAGCCTCGAGCGCTCCCAACAGTTGGTGCGTAGCCTCCAGCGTTGACAGGCACCACTCGTGCGGCTGGCGTTTGATGACGAAACGGCTCTTTTCGACGGGTGTGAACATCAGCTTGGGAAGAGCTTGAAGCCTTGTTGACTCGGTCAGCATCCTCTTGGCACACGCCCAAGTGGCATCGAGGAGAAAGACCACAAGACGGCGGTTTCCCAGCAGTTCAGGCGTCAGTCCGCCTTCGGAGACATTCATGGCTCCAACCGCAGGATAGAGCAGAACAGCTAGGTTCGACGGATCGTCGATCAAACGGTTGACCGCAGGATGTCCGTCGAAACCGATACCCATCTCGATGGAGCTTCCGGCGAGACTAAGCGCCGTCAGACGGCCTGTTCCCGCCTTCTCCTGTTTGAATTCTTTCGGATGCATCAGGAAAACGAACTCCGTTCTGACCGCTTGCTCGGTGATCTCGCCGCACCAGCAGCGCTCCTTGGGCCAGAAGCACCTCCAGCAGAACTCTCTCAACCTTCCCCTTCCACGATGGGAATCTGCTCGGCTTCCTGCCGCGCCAACGAGGCCGGTATTTTGTAGATTGAACCCAGGGCATTCCAAAGGCCCGAACCGCGAAGTCCTGCCCGGTGAAGAATTTGAAGCATCCACTCGATGTCGACATAAACGCCTCGGGGATCGGCTTCATCCCGTTCGAAGCTTCTCAAAGAAAAGGATTCCTGGGTACCCTCGATACGCTGATCGGCGAGCAAGTAGGCGAACGCTTTTGACGGTTCGACCCCGATTTCGGCAGCGCTGAAGTTCAAAGCGCTGGCGGTGCCAGCGTGGTCAACAAAGATCTTGGTGTAGAGCCAGAATTGCAGGTCTTCTTTCTGTTCGTCGGTCATGACAGGATCAAGTTGGCACCCGTGGCTTTTCTTGTCAAGCGAGCCTATTCTTAACCTATGTTCGATTTTCTGGCCGATTTGGAAGCCGCACAGAAAAAGATCCAGTCCTACAGCCGCCAAGCTGAAGTCTTCCGAAAGGTGGTAGACGGCATGGACCAGGGCATCATTCTCACCGACGTCCATCAGAGGGTGGGCTTCGTCAACGTCTTTGCGCGCCGCCTTTTCGGACAGGACTTGACGGGATCGACGGTCGCACAGCTACGGGAATTCCTTGAAATTGTCCCCGGAGCCGCGGGTGAAGAGGCGCTGAAAGGCGAGGTTTTGGTGGTCGACAAGCGACAAGGCCGCACCACGAGGTGCTTCCTGAATGTGGCGCCTTTTTCGCGCGACCCGTCGGAAGAAAGAGACCTTGTCTGGTCGTTCTTTGAATTGACAGAAGAAATTGCCAACATTCAGACCCTGGCGGAATTCTCCGCCGAACTGGCCAGCCTCAACCAAGTCTTGAAGCTGAGGAACGAAGAGGTCCTTCGCCTCACCAAGTTCGACCCCCTGACTGGCGCGGCCAACCGCCAGTCGATTCTCGACCTTCTTGAAAAGGGCGTCAAGTTCAGCCAGTCGCACCAGCAAGACCTCTCTGTCCTTCTGCTGAATGTCGATCAGATGAGCATCTGCAACCTCCGTTGCGGTTGGAAAGGCGGAGACGACGTGCTCTGCCGGATGGCGAAGACGGCCGCTCAGACTCTGGGCCAGGACGCCACGGTCGGACGCCTCGCGGGTGACGAGTTCTTGGCCGTGGTCCCCGGCGCGGGCGGCGAGCAAGCGAGGGTTCTAGCCGAGGAAGTCAAAAAAGCCATTCAGCGAACTTTTCCGGCGCCAGACCTTTCCTTTACAGTGACCATAGGTGTCGCCGGCTGGCAACCAGGACTCACGGCGCCGGCACTGATTGCCCGCGCCGAAAAAGGCCTCGCCGAAGGAAAAGCGGCCGGACGAAACCGCGTCGTCGCGGGTTAGTTTCGGCCGGGGAGCGCAAACACCCGATTCTGGCACGGTTCCTGCTGAGATCTCCGCCGGGGGTTTTCTGCATGAAGCTTATCGTCGCGATCATCCAGCCGTTTCGCCTGGAAGAAGTCAAACAAGCTCTCTACGGCGCGGATGTCCAGTTAATGACCGTCTCCGAGGTCTTGGGCCACGGGCGTCAAGGCGGGGTCACTGAAATTTACCGGGGAAGTCGAGAAACCGGTAATCTGCTGAGAAAAATCCGTCTTGAAATTGCCATAAACGACGATTTCGTCGACAGGACCGTCAAGGCCATCATTACGGGAGCGAAAACCGGTGAGTTGGGGGACGGAAAGATTTTCGTCTACAACCTCGAAGAGTGTATTCGCATTCGAACAGAAGAACGCGGACAGCACGCCATCGGTTAGTACATTTAGGTCATTTATTGACCGGAAAAAATACATATATGTGCCTTTGTGAGGTTCTTCCATGATTTCTAACGCGAACAACGCCTGGGTTCTGCTCAGCGCAGCCCTGATTATGTTCATGACCGTTCCCGCTTTGGGACTTTTTTACGGCGGGCTAGTCAAGAAAAAAAATGTTCTTTCCTTGATGATGCAGAGTTTCGTCTGCCTCTTGGTTGTCAGTATTCTCTGGGTTGTGGTCGGCTACAGTTTGGCCTTCAGCCCGGGAGAATTGATCCCCGGAATTCTCGGTGACTTCCGGTGGACCCTGCTGAACGGCATCAGTCCCATTGACCCAAGCCCGTATACGGTAAGCGACCCCAAAGGACCAGTAAGCCACCTGACGTTTGTGATCTTTCAATGCATGTTTGCTGTCATCACCCCGGCCGTGGTATCCGGGGCGTTTGCCGAACGCATGAAATTCTCGGCCTTCCTGGCCTTTTCCGTGCTTTGGCTGTTCGTAGTCTACATTCCCTTGGCCCATATGGCCTGGTCGATTCACGGCGTCTTTGCCCAGAAGGGTTTGATGGATTTCGCCGGAGGCACGGTGGTCGAGATCAACTCAGGTTTCAGCGCACTGGCAGGAGCCCTGATGCTGGGCAAACGGCGCAATCTGAGGGCGCTTCCTCCCCACAACTTGACCTACACCCAGATTGGAGCGGCCATGCTGTGGTTCGGTTGGTTCGGATTCAACGCCGGAAGCGGACTCGCCGCCGACGGTTTGGCCTCCAGCGCCTTTGTTTCCACCAACACCGCGGCGGCGGCCGGCGGTTTGATCTGGGCCCTTCTTGACTGGCTTCTCCAGAAGAGGCCGACTGTTTTGGGTGCGGTGACGGGTTCTGTCGCCGGCTTGGTGGTGATCACGCCGGCGGCGGGGTTTGTCAATGTGGGAGGGGCTCTGGTCCTAGGTCTTGCGGCCGGCGCTGTCTGCTATTGGTTCGTCGTCTCTCTGAAAGCTAAGTTTGGCTACGACGACAGCCTTGACGCCTTTGGCGTTCACGGGGTCGCGGGCGTCATCGGAACCCTTGGCACAGGTCTTCTGGCTGCACCTTTCATCACGGCGCCCTTTGGCATGAACGGTGGCAAGGGATTTGCCGGCTTTTTCTACGGCAACCCGGCGTCGTTCGCGGTTCAGCTGGAAGCCACGGTGACGGCCATGGCTTTGGCGTTCTTCGGAACCTTGGCTGTGTTTGTCGTGGTGAGGTACACCATCGGTCTGCGCGTGTCCGAGAAGGAAGAGGCCATCGGGCTTGACATCACCCAGCACAACGAGAAGGCCTACACCCTGATCGAATAAGTTGCTAAAATGCGGGGGCATGTCAGCCCCCTTGGAACCAACTGCTTTTCTCCATTCCCTGAGCCCCTTTTCCGAGTGGGAGGAAGCCGAGCTTGGGATTTCGGACCTTGGAGCCCGTGCGGAAGTCTGGGCGTTCTCCGAGGGCGATTTCATCCAGTTTCCCGACGAAGCCGCCGAAGGAGCCTTGTGGGTGGCCGAAGGATGCCTGGAAGCCCACCGCGAGGGAGAGAGTCCAGCCTTTGTCGGGGTCAGAGAACGTCTTCACGCCCCTCGGGGAACCTTGGTGAAAGGCAAAACCTCGGGCCGGTTCGTCAAAATTTCGCAGGAGGCTTGGCTGTCTTGGCTCCGCCGCTGGCCCCGTGCGGCCCAAAGGCTTCAAGAGGACCTGCCTGCCGCCCTGCCCCGTTCTCTGACCAAATCGCCTTTGGTGCTCGAGCCGGGAGAATCCCCCCGGTTCCTGTTCCGCAAATCTTCCGCATTCTTGTTTCTCCGGGCTGCGACACCCACCGCTTTCTTTTTGGTTTTTGTCGCCTTTGGCATGATCCTGCAACTGCGGTTTGGTGAACTTGTCCCCTGGTGGACTTTGTGGTTGCTGCCCGGCTCGGGAGTGGCCGTCACCGCATTTTTGATCGCGCTTGTCTCGTGGGAATGGTCGGCCTCGGTTCTGGCGGTCACCGACAGGTCTCTCATATTCCGACAGATCGACCTTTGGTCCCACCGATCGGATTTCGAAAAAATGGCCCTGGAAAGGGTTCGGGAAGCCATCTACGTCAAACGGGGCTGGCTAGATGCTGTCCTGCACCTTGTCACCCTGGAGGTCGAAGGAGATTCACCCCGCGGGAGGTTGATCTTCAGGGGATTGTCACAAAACAGCGCGTTCCTGACGGCGATGTCCAGTCTCCGGGTACAACACAGTCCAACCACACTGGCCAAGACTGCCATCAGGCAAGCTTTGGCTGAACGCGCCGGTGGGGCGCGAGTCCCTAGGCTGGAGCGGGCGGCGCAATTCGCCGAGTCGCGTAAGTCCCCAGTACGTTGGTCTTGGCGGACCGAAAAGACCGACGGAATCTGGTTTCGTCGCCACCCCTGGCTGGCGGTCAAACACACGCTTCCTTGGGTGGGATGGATTCTCCTGGCCGGGTTTCTCGGTGTTGTCGCTACGGGGTTCTGGCCCCAAGGCTGGCCGCAGATCGCCGGGGTTGTGCTTCTCGCCGCTCTGTTTCCCCTGGGACGCATCGTCTGGGAAATTGCCGACTGGGCGGACGATAGGCTGTCAATCCAGGGGGAGAAAATTGTCATGGTCCACCGGCGTCCCTTTGGACTCGGTGAGATCCGCCAAGAAGGAGACCTCGACAGGGTAGAACAAGTCGGGGTGAGAAAGAACGGCCTGGCCGCCCTGCTCGGCGATTTTGGAACCGTGACGGTGAGCCTCGGGGCGAGCGAGCCCTTGATTTTTGAATACGCCCATCATCCGGAATGGGTGCAAACCGAGATCTTCCACTGCCGCAGCCTCTTGGCCAGGAGCCGTGATACCCAGGCGGCTCAGTCGCGGCTCGCCGAGGTCTCGGAAATTCTGGACACCTGGGATCAGGCGCGCCAGGCTGGGTATTTTTCCGAGACCCCTGAAAATGTTAAGAAGGAAGAATCATGATCCAAACCAACGACCTCAACGTTTCGGGAATGAAGAAACTCATTTCCCCCAGGGCCCTCAAGGAGCTCATTCCGCTCACACAGGCCCAGGCGGAGACCGTTGCCCGTTCCCGCAGCGCAATCGGCGAAATCCTCGATGGAAGAAGCCGCCTGGTCTTGGGTATCGTGGGTCCGTGCAGCATCCACGACAGGACTTCGGCGTTGGAATACGCCCAAAGGCTGGCGGCGCTCAACCTTGAGCTTGGGGACCAACTCTACCTGGTCATGCGGGTATACTTCGAAAAACCGCGGACCACGGTCGGCTGGAGAGGTTTCATTGTCGACCCCAGACTCGACGGAACCTATGATATCGAAGACGGGCTCAAAGAGGCTCGAGAACTTCTGTCAACCCTGACCGACCGAGGTTTGGCTTGCGCCACCGAAGTCCTTGACCCCATCGTTCCCCAGTACATCGCCGACCTGATCAGCTGGGCGGCCGTTGGGGCCCGCACGACGGAAAGTCAGACCCACCGCGACATCACCAGCGGCCTTTCCATGCCCGTGGGCTTCAAGAACGGAACCGACGGCAATCTTGAGATCGCCATCAACGCGTTGGCCGCCAGCCGCGAAGCCAAAAGTTTCATCGGCATCGACCAGGACGGCCAGACGAGTGTGGTTTCGACCCGCGGCAACCGGCTCGGTCATGTTATTCTTCGGGGAGGCAAGGGCGGACCGAACTTCGGTCCTGCCGCGCTGAATCAAGCCGAAGAGGCGCTCCGGCACGCCGGCCTTCCAGAGGCCCTGATGGTGGACTGCAGCCACGCCAACTCCGGAAAAAAGCCGGAAAGGCAGCCTGAAGTCCTTGCCGCGGTGGGAGCCGAAATTGCCGCCGGAAGGTCAAGCCTTAGGGGTTTCATGCTGGAGAGCCACCTTCTTGGCGGCTCTCAGCCCGTTGGACCTTTGGAAAGGCTAAAGTACGGTGTCTCTGTCACAGACGGCTGCCTAAGCTGGGAAGATACAGAACGTAGTCTGCGGGCCCTGCACCGAACCCTGGGAAGACGATCCTGATGGCCGCCCTTCAGCTTCTGGGCCGCCGCAAGGACAGGGAAACTCAGAGAGCCGAGCGCTGGCTCAAGGAAAGGCGGATTGAGTTTCATTTTGTGGAGGTCAGCCAGAAGCCGCTGAGTCCAGGTGAGCTCGACGGCATAGCCCGTGCGGCGGGGGGATACCAAGCCTTGATCGACAACGACTCGCCCGAGTATCGAAACGGAGGCTGGGCTCATCGCAACTTCGATGTGAGGGAAGAACTTCTCGAACATCCCGGACTCGTCAAAGTGCCCATTCTGCGCCAAGCACCCAAGGCTGTCGTCGGCTACGATGAAGCGGCCTGGAAGTCGCTCCTCGGCCTGAAATGAGTCTGCGATGGGCCATCCTGGGGACGGGCTCCCAGGCCAACAGCTACTTCTTTCAAGACGGCGCCGAGGCCCTAGTCATTGACAATGGCTTTCCGTTGCGCACTTTCCGCAAGCGAGCGGCCAAGGCGGGCCTCGATCCCAACCTGGTCAAGACAGTTTTTCTCACCCACACTCATGGCGACCATGTCCGCGGGCTCGAAAACCTTCTCGTCGCCACCCAGCCAGTGTTGGTTCACCGGCAAGGGTTGAAGGTTGAGCACGTGGTCCGCCAGTGGAAAGAGCCCCGTTTTTTACCCGTCGAGGTTCTGGTCAGCCACCAGATCGGGGGCGTGGATTTCTACGCGTTTGACCTGAGCCACGACGCGCCCTCGGCAACCGGCTACCATTTTAAGTTCGGCGGAGTCCGGTTCACCTTGATCACCGACACAGGCAAGACCGACGCGACCATGCTGCGGTTGGCGGCCCGATCCGATGTCTTGTTTCTGGAGGCCAACTACTGTCCGGCGCTGCTGGAAAAAGGTCCCTACCCCGCTGTGCTGCGGAAGCGCGTTTCCGGTGACAAGGGACACTTGTCCAACCATCAGGCCGCCGCCTTCTTGAATGAACTGGCCGACCTGAGAGCCGCCGGAACGGGCGCCCTGACCCTTGCCCAAGTCTATCTGATTCACCTTTCCGAAAACAATAACACCCCGGAGCGTGTCAGCGAGGTGCTCAAGGACGAGTGCCGCTGGATGGGACCCATCCGGGTTTGCGCCCGAAGCGAGCTTGTGGTCGGCTCGGATTTTGGACAAAGAGGAGACGTTGTTTGAAAATGAAAACTGCCGGTTCACCTTGGATGATTTTGTCGGTCACGACGTTGGGTTCGCTACTGGCGAGCGTACAAGGCTCGGCCCTTATTCTCAGTCTCCCCGACGTCATGGTTGGACTCAAAGCCGACTTCCTGACTCTGCTCTGGGTGCTTTTGGGTTACCTGCTCACCTCAACCGCTCTGGTTCCGTTGATCGGACGGCTGTCGGATCTGTACGGCAGGCGGTTGTTCTACAACGCGGGTTTTCTTCTGTTCACAGTGGCATCGGTGCTTGGCGGCTTCACCCATGCGTGGTTCCACGGCTGGGACCTAGTGGCTGCGCGCGTTTTGCAGGGGGTTGGAGGAGCCCTTTTGTTCGCCAACAGTACGGCCCTGGTCACCGACGCGTTTGACAAGAAGACCATAGGCATGGCCTTGGGTATCAACCAAATCGCTCTGGCGGCAGGATTTGTACTCGGGCCGCTCGTTGGCGGCGTGCTGACTCAAATCGACTGGAGGTGGGTGTTCTGGTACAACGGTCCCCTCGGGCTGGCCGGCACCTTGTGGAGCTGGTGGGCTCTCCCCAAGGACCACGGGCAGAAAGAAGGAGGTCATTTCGATCTGAGGGGAACCGTCTTCTTCCTTGTCGGTCTGGTGGCGCTTCTGCTCTCGCTTTCCCTGTTGGCCATGCCCGGAATGACCTGGACCGTTCCAGCTGTCTGTGCGGTGGTTGGCGTGGTCGGTCTGGCCGTCTTTGCGAGGATAGAGGCCAAGGCTGAACACCCGTTTCTTCACCTGGAACTTTTCACCAACCCCAGCCTTGCGCTGCCCAATCTCGCTGGCGGTCTAAACGCCCTGGCTCGTGGGGCCGTCCTGTTCCTTCTCACCTTCTTTCTGCAAGGGCCATTCGGACTCAGTCCGCTGATGGCCGGTCTGGCCACGGCGCCCTTTGGGCTGGCTTTTATGGTGACCGGACCGCTCTCAGGAGTGTTGGCCGACCGAGGAAAACCCGCCTTGTGGTCGACAGGAGGCCTGCTCATCTCGGCGGCCGGTCTCTTGGGCTTGGGTTTTGTCACGGCGACCACCCCCTACGTTTGGGTCGCGTTCTTTATGGCCTTGATGGGAGCGGGAAGCGGCCTTTTCAACACTCCCAACATTACGTTGATCATGAACCGTGTCGACGCCCACCACCGGGGTGTGACGAGCGCCACGAGAATTTTGTTGAACAATGGCGGCCAGATGCTGAGCTTAGCTGTAGTTTTTCCCTTCGTTTTGAGCCGAATGCCCGAGGATCTGATGGCCAAGATCTTTCTTTACGGAGGCGGCATGAGCGCCGAACCTGCGGTCGAATCCAACCTCCTCGAGGGCATCCGCATCGCGTTTCTTCTCTCGTTTGCTCTGACGCTTGTCGCGGCGCTGGTTTCGGGGTTGAGCTACAGCAGAAAGGATGGAGAAACCAACCTCCGCTAGGATGAGCGGTTCCGATTTGTTCAGGGAATATGAGAATTCCGTGAGGAGACGATGGACGAGGCAGCCCTAGGCCCATTAGAATCCGCTTCGAGGTGATGTCCATGGGTTTCAATCTCTTCGATCTTCTCCTTCCCAAGGAAGGGAAATTTTTCACGCTTCTTGAGCGCCAAGCCAGCTTCCTGACCGAGGCGAGCCAAGTGTTCAAGACCTTTCTGGGCCAATTGGAAGACCTTTCCGAAGACGAAGTCAAAAAGCGACTATGGATTGTCCGGAATCTCAAAGTCCAGGCTGGAGAGGTCGAGACCACCATCCTCGATGAACTGCACAAGACCTTCATCACCCCCCTTGACCGTGAGGACATCCACGCGCTCGCTGCCCTGCTTGAGCACGCCATCGACGGGATCAACGGAACCACCCGCAAGATCGGAACCTACCACATCAAGAAAGCTTCAAGCCGGGTTTGCCGGTTTTCGGACTTCATCGTCGAGGCGAGCCAGGAGATCCAGGCTCTTCTGGTTTTGCTCAGAAAGAAGGCCGTTCCCTTCGCCGCGATCGAAAAGATCCACCAGATCGAGAACCAGGCCGACGATCTGTTTTTTGAGTGCATGGCGGACCTGTTTGCCAAGGAAGACAACCCTGTCAAGATTTTCAAACTCAAGGAACTCTACGAATCCCTGGAGAATGTCGTCGATTCCCTCGATGCCGTGGCTAAGTGCGTCCGGGGAATCGTGGTCAAACAAGGCTGACCGATGGATATCACGCTCGCCCTCCTCATCACCGTCATTGTTGTGGCTTTAGTCTTCGACTTCGTCAACGGGTTCCACGACGCTGCCAACGCGATCGCAACGGTTGTCGTAAGCCGAACACTTTCCCCGGGGCAGGCCGTCCTGATGGCTGGGCTAGCCAACTTTCTTGGATATTTTATTTTTGGAGTTACGGTGGCCAAGACCATCGGCAACGACGTCGTGCAGCTGGGGCAAATGACCATGCCCATCTTGTTGGCGGCACTGGTCGGAGCCGTCAGCTGGAACCTGATCACCTGGGTGCTAGGACTCCCCACAAGTTCAAGCCACGCGCTCATCGGAGGTCTTGTCGGCGCGGCGATTGCGTCGGTGGGTTTTGCGGGAGTTCATTGGGACGGGGTCCTGAAGATCTTCTCGTTTATCCTGATCGCGCCCGTCCTTGGTTTTCTGATGGCGTCTTTGCTGACAGTGGCGATCTTCTGGGTCTTCCGCAGGGCCCACCCCCACCGCACCCGGGGCTTGTTCAAAGGCCTTCAGTTGGTCGCCGCCGCGTTTTTCAGCGTGACTCACGGTTCCAACGACAGTCAGAAATCCATGGCGATCATCGCCATGGCCATGGTCGCCGCGGGCGTTCACACTACTCTGATTCTCGACCCTTGGGTCGTGTTTTCCTGCTACTTCGCGATTTCCCTAGGCACTGTCTTTGGGGGATGGCGCATCGTCAAGACCATGGGAACGAGCATCACCAAGATCCGCGCGATGGAGGGTTTTGCCAGCAACACCGCCGCAGGAACAGTCATCATGGCGACCACTCTCATGGGAATTCCCGTCAGCACCACGCACGTGATCAGCGGTTCGATCATGGGCGTCGGAGCCGTCGAAAACGCGGCCAAAGTGAAGTGGATCACGGCCCGCCGCATCGTGTGGGCCTGGATCATCACCATACCGGCGGCGGCGGCGATTGCCGGATTCGGCTACCTCGGTCTGCAACTGATTCCGCGCTGAGAGAACCCTAGGCCTTACTTGCCAGCCGCGGCAATGCGGGTTCCCAGCCAAGCGGCCAGCGCACGCATGCGGTTGCGGAAGTTCTCGTCCTTGGCATGCTCCAAACCGAGCAGGCTGGCGGTCTTGACGTCCATGGCCGCATAAACGGCGACTTTGTCGGCCAGCGGGACCACCACGAAAACCATCTGAAGATTCTGGGAATCGACGAGCGGTAGAAACCCATATTTCAGGGTTCCAAGGTTCTTCATTGTCAGCGTCAGCTCCCCGGGAGCCGTTTTGTAGATGAGTTCCGAGTAGCCGTCACCGAGCCGGTTATCCTTCTGATACACCACCGCCCTCTGGTAGGGGGGAATGGCCGTGAAGACGGGGTCAGGTACCTTGGCAGGCTTATCGGAAGATTCCACACGCCAACTCTCGAGAATCAGAGTTTCCATCTTCTTCTGCGACAAGGAATAGTATTGAATTCCGGCCATGCTACCAAGAGCGTTCAGCGCATTGTAGATTTCCAGTTCCGCGTTTCTAGAGGGTTTGGGAAACAGGTAGAACCCTTCTTGGGCAACGGTTGGCTGTTTCACGGTCAACTCGGTGGCCACGGTCTGGGCGAACGGAGCCTTGGGGCCAAACGGCAGATCGCTTGCCCGGGTTCCCGACGCTGTGAGCTCGCCTTTTTGAAGAAGGGTCTGGCGGTCAGCCGCGTTCAGGAAACCGAAGTACCCGGCCGCATCAGAGACCATCGGCTGAGCTGTCAGGGGAGTCACAAGGACCAAGCCCCACAGGGCAAACGTTGCCATCGGTGTTTTTTTCATGGTAAACTGAAGCTAAAGGAACGGGGGTGTTTTTGCAAGTCACACCAAAGGATCCGGCCGTCATCGTCTTCACCGGCGGTGGAACAGGCGGCCATGTGTATCCGGGAATTGCCGTTCTTCAGGCCCTGCAAGGCGCCATGCCCAGCGGCTCATGTCGGTTTGTTTGGATTGGGTCGGAAACAGGAATCGAAAAGGGCATTGTGACGGGATTGGGACTTGAGTACCATGCCATCGCGACGGGGAAGCTCCGCAGGTACCTTGACTGGAAGAACCTCTGGGATCTTTTTCGAGTTCTTGCTGGCTGTCTTCAGTCACGCAAACTCCTGAAAGAACTCCGGCCTGCATTCCTTTTTTCCAAAGGCGGCTTTGTGTCGGTGCCGCCCGTCTGGGCGGCCAAGTCGCTGAAAATTCCAGTCTACTCCCATGAAAGCGATCTAGACCCTGGGCTTGCGACTCGGTTGAACCTTCGCGCCAGCCGTATAATTTTCTGCGCCTATCCGGAATCGGTTTCGTATTTTCCTGAGGCCATACGTGAGCGTGTCATGGTTACTGGCAACCCTGTCCGCCGGGAACTGCTGTCGGGCGACCCGGCTTGGGTCCGCAGCACCTGGAACCTGCCCCCCGGAGTCAAAGTGGTTCTTGTGCTCGGTGGGAGCCTGGGGGCCAGGCAAATCAACCAGTTGGTCTCCGAAGTCCTGGCGAAACTGCCGGAAAACGTGTTTGTTGTCCACCAGACGGGCAAAGAGTGGGAACCCTTGCCCGACGGAACACGGTATATCAGCCGTCCGTTCTTCGGCACCGAGATGGCAAACCTGTACGCTGGAGCCGACGTCATCTTCGGCCGCGCCGGAGCCGGAACTCTGTGGGAAGCCGCCGCCACAGGCGTGCCCCTTGTTCTTCTGCCGCTGGGATCGGGCTCCCGAGGCGATCAAGGTCGCAACGCCGCGCTGTTTGCCTCGCGAGGTGCCGCCCGAGTTCTAGGTCCGGACGACGGGCCCGAGGCCTTGCTGGAGGCGCTCAGAGGATTTCTTGACAAGGCCGACCAGCGTCTTCGGGCCCGTGAAGCCCTGGCCGCCTTTGACGCCGACGAGGCGGCCTGGCGAATAGCGGCTCCCCTACTGGCCTCTCTCGGGGGTGGCCATGTTTGAGAACGTGCTCTATCAGGAGCGTCTTGTCGATCAGCTCAGCCGGGAAGTTTCTCAAAAGACCCTCCCTTCGTCGGTCCTGTTTCACGGCCCGGACTACAGCGCCAAACTGACCGCAGCTCTCGAGACTGCCCGTGGATTGAGCTGCCTGGCCGATGGCGCGTGGTCGTGTTCCTGCGATCATTGCCGCAACCACCGGACCCTTGACTACCCCTGGCTTCTGCTGACGGGCACCAAGAACCTGCTTCCCGAGATTGAGGCAGGTTCCGGCCTTCTTGAACGGCACCGCACCGAGCCGAGGCGCTTCTTCTTCCTTCGAGCCGTCCGCAAGCTTGTCAAACGCTTCGACGCGGTGCTTTGGGAGGGGGAAGAAACCCGTCTAAAAGGCACCTCGAATGCCCTCGAGTCTCTGCAAGAAGATCTGGAAGCCTTTTACGCTCCTGATCCCCTTCCCACTGGCTCCGAAATGACAGACCTTCTTGAACGAATCAAAGACGCTTGCCGTACTTTGTCCAACGCTTTGCCGGGTGCAGGAGTTCCCATTCACCAGGTGAGGAAATTTTCGGCCTGGGCCCGAACGACCACGACCGGGGCGCCGAAGTTCATCATCATCGAAAATGCCGACAAGATGCAGGAGGGATCGCGAAACGCCCTCCTCAAGATTCTGGAAGAACCGCCGCCGCACACCTGGTTCTTTCTCCTGACCAGCCAGAAGGGCGCGATGATCCCGACTGTCCTTTCCCGCTTGAGAGCCTTTGCCTTTGCCGATCGAGGCCCCGAACAGGAACAGAAGATCCTCACCAGCCTCTTCCAAGCCGAAACGGGGGTTTGGGCTGGTCTCGGAGACTATTTTCAGGCGTTCGAGACCCAGAAGAAAGGACTCTACGACCAACTGGCTTCGACTTTTCTGGAGGGACTGGCCGTTCCCATCTACCCTCTTGATTCCTATGGCAAGTTCTGGTCAGAGGAAAACAACTTTCCTCTCTTTCTGGAGGCCCTAGTCCGCCGTCTTCAGGCCGAAGGTTCCGTCCGTACTTTGGGAACGCAGGAACGGTTGTTCCGTCTCATCCAGGAGGTGAGGACACGGCGCGAGACTTACAACCTCGGCGCGGCCCTGCTTGTTGAAACCCTTTTCTACAAAGCCAGGGCCCTTTAGTGAGCCGGTTTGTGAAGAAGGCCCTGGAAAAGGCGCCACGCATCGACAAAAGCCAGCTGGAGACCCTGCTAGCCCTCGTGGTGGCTGAGCACGAGCTCTACGAGGCTTCGCTGCACTCGCTGCCGTCGGGATTCGTAGTCCTTGACACCTCGCACCGCATTCTTTTCCACAACAAGGCCGCCGAGAGACTTGTGCCTTTCGTTCCTGGTTCCGAAGGCTCGGACAAGCCGGTTTGGACGCAGCTGAGAGACTCAGACGTCGCTTCGTTTCTCCGGCAGGCGCTCGAGGACGACCAAACCTCGCTGACCCGTGAGTTCGTCCTCGACGCCACCTCGGGGCCCCGGATCCTCTCGTTCGGTTTGATGCCCCTTGTGCTGGAGGGGCGAATTCAAGGATCTATGCTCCTTGTTCAAGATGTGACCGAACGCAAAAACCGAGAGAGCCGGTTGCGGAGAGCCGAGAGTTTGGCCAGTTTGACGACCCTGGCCGCCGGGGTGGCCCACGAAATCAAGAATCCGCTGGGTTCCATGGGTATCCATATCCAGCTGATTCAGCGGGCGCTCAAGGCGCAGGGTCCGCTCGATCAGATGACGCTGGATCATGACCTCGAAGTTATCAACGAGGAGATTAGCCGGCTTAACGGCATCGTAGTCGATTTCCTGTTTGCGGTCAGGCCCATGGACACCACCTTGATCCTGGGAAGTCTCAACAAAACTGTTGCCGACCTTACCGAGTTCTTAGGTCCCGAACTGGAACAGTCAGGCATCCGTGTCAGCCTCGACCTTGAGAAGGGCGACGACACCGTCCTTATGGATGAGCGCTTCCTCAAGCAGGCTCTCCTCAACCTTGTGAAGAACTCAATGCACGCGATGGCCGAAGGCGGCCGGCTGACGTTTTGCACCCGCCGAACCAGCGACGGGCTGACCCTCAGACTTGTCGACACGGGCAGCGGCATCCCAGACGAGGTTCTAGAAAAGATTTTTGAACCCTACTTTACGACAAAGGATTTCGGGTCTGGCCTTGGTCTCACGCTGGTGTATAAAATAGTGAAAGAACACGGGGCGGAAATTCAGGTCAATTCCAAGGTTGGACAGGGCACCACGGTGACCATTTCCTTCCCGCCAAGCCATAGAACCCCGGCGCTGCTCGATTTCAAGGGAGATGTTTCGTGAAGCTGACCATTCTCGTAGCCGACGACGAAAAAAATATCCGCGAAGGTCTGGCCCGCGCCCTCGAACTCGACGGCTACGAAGTCCTGATTGCCGAGGACGGAAAGCAGGCCATGGACCACCTTCAAAAACGGCCTGTTGACTTGGTTCTGACCGACCTGCGTATGCCCAAGGTTTCGGGGGAGGAACTGCTCAAGCACATTGCGGGAACTCAGCCTCACCTGCCCGTCATCGTCCTGACCGGCCATGGAACCGTTGAGAATGCCGTCGTGGCGATGCGTCACGGCGCCTACGACTTCCTGACCAAGCCGGTGAACCTTGAACGCCTCTCTTTACTGGTGAAACGTGCGGTCGAGGGCCGCGTCTTGGCCCTGGAGCACCAGGCGCTAAAGGAAGAAGTCGCGCAGCTTGAAAAGAAGCGCAAGTACGCCCAGATCATTGGAAAATCGGCCCCCATGCAGAGGGTGTACGAACTCATCAACCAAGTGGCCACAAGCCGGGCCTCGGTGCTGATCACCGGCGAGAGCGGGGTCGGAAAGGAACTTGTCGCCGATGCCATTCACAATCTTTCCGAACGGCGCAACGGTCCCTTTATCAAGACGCACTGCGCCGCCCTTTCGGAAACTCTTCTCGAAAGCGAACTCTTCGGTCACGAAAAAGGCAGTTTCACAGGAGCTGTAGGACAAAAAAAAGGCCGCTTTGAACTGGCCAACGGGGGAACGATCTTCCTCGACGAAATTGGAGAAATCAATCCGGCCGTCCAGGTAAAACTGCTCCGTGTTCTTCAAGACAAGATCTTCGAGCGCGTGGGAGGCGAAAAGAGCCTTGAGGTCGATGTGCGGGTGGTCACCGCGACCAACCGCGACCTCAAGAAGGAGATTGCGGCCGGACGGTTCCGCGAAGACCTCTACTACCGGCTCAACATCGTCAACATCCACATTCCGCCGCTCAGGGAACGCCGCGACGACATTCCCCTGCTGACGGCAACCTTCCTGACCGAGCTGGCGGAAGAAAACGGCAAGACCATAGAGGGCATCGATACCAAGGCCCGAATCGCCCTTTCAAACTATTCCTGGCCCGGAAATGTCCGCGAATTGCGAAACTGTATAGAAAGTGCTGTGGTGTTGACCAAGGGAACCATCGTCACCTTGGACGACCTTCCTCCCGCTGTCCGTTCTGCCGACGACGGACAAATGATCAAGCTCGAAATCGGCGTTTCCATGGACCAGGCCGAGCGCGAAATCATCCGCCAGACGCTGATCCATTTCAAAGGTAACAAAAGCCGGAGCGCAGAAGTTCTGGGAATCGGGCGCAAGACCCTTCACCGCAAGCTGCACGACTACGATCTGATCGAGGAGTTTGGGGGGACAGACTCCCTCTAGCTCCTTTTACCCAGAAAAGCTTGTGCGACCGCCGGATCGTTCAGCAGTTCGGAGGAAGGACCGCTTCGAACCAGCTTTCCATTCTCAAGAACAGAAGCGGTGTGCGAAATCTTCAGGGCTTTCCGGGCGTTCTGTTCGACAAGCAGAATGCTTGTTCCCTCGGCATTGATCCTTTGGAGCACTTCAAACACCGCGTTGATCAGAAGCGGCGCCAGCCCCATGCTGGGCTCGTCAAGGAGCAGCAGGCGAGGCTTGGCCATTAGGGCCCTTCCGATGGCCAGCATTTGCTGCTCCCCCCCGGAAAGCGTTCCCGCCAGCTGCTTCTTGCGGTCGGAAAGTCTTGGAAAAAGCGCGTACACCTTTTCAAGGTCGCTCCGAATGCCAGGTCCATCCCGCCGCACCCAAGCGCCCAGCTCAAGATTTTCCGCAACCGTCAACGGACTCAAAATAGCCCGCCCTTCGGCCACCTGAACGATGCCTGAGCGAACAATTCTGTCGGTCTTCCACCCCGCGATGTTCTTGCCTTCGTAGAGCACAGTGCCCGACGAAGGCAAGAGGCCGCTCAAAGCCAGAAGAGTCGAGGTTTTCCCGGCTCCGTTGGCACCGATCAACGTCGAGATTTCGCCCTCTCCGACATCAAAACTCACGCCCCGGACCGCCTCGACGTTCCCGTAGCGGACCGCGAGGTCACGGACCTCCAGCAGCGCCATCACTCTCTCCCCAAATAGGCTTCGACGACGGCCGGGTCGGTGCTGACCATCTGAGGGTTTCCCTGGGCGATCAGCCGCCCGAAATTCAGGACAATCAGTTCATCGCTGACCTTCATAATGAGGTCCATGTGATGCTCGATGACCACAAGTGTCATTCCTGTCGTCTTCAGTTCGAGGAGGAACTCCGCCAAGCTTTCGGTCTCGGCATCGTTCATCCCCGCGGCCGGCTCGTCGAGGAGGAGTAGCGTCGGCTCCTGGGCCAAAGCCCTCGCGATCTCCACGCGCCGCTGGTCCCCGTACGAAAGTTGGCCGGCGGGCACCAAAGCCAGTTCAAATAAGCCCAGCCGGTCGAGCAGGATCAAGGCTTTTTCTCTCGCCCGGATTTCTTCCCGCCTCTCGGCCGGCAGGCACAGCCAGGTTGTCAACAGGCTGGTTCGAATCCCTGTATGACAACCGGCCACAACATTTTCCAACACAGTCATCTCGCCAAAGAGCCGGATGTTCTGGTAGGTCCTGGCGATGCCCGCCGCGGCAATTCTATGAGGCTTGCGGCCACTGTCCTTGCCTTTCCAGAGAATGCGGCCAGAGGTCGGGGGAATCAGACCGGTGATCACATTCACAAGTGTCGTCTTGCCGGCGCCGTTGGGGCCGATCATGCCGTAGGTTCGGCCTTGGGTGATATCGAACGAAACCTGGCTCAGGGCGCTGACGCCACCGAAAGAACGCGTCAGGTCGTCAACGGCCAGCAGAACTTCGCTCGAGACCGGAGCCTGCGTGGAACCAGGCTCGCGCCGGGGAGCGGTGAACCCGGTGCGGGTTTCGAAGCGGCCCCTTAGCTGAATCAGGCCTCCCGGAAGGAAAACGATGGCCAGCATCAGAGCAAGGCCGTCAAGAATGTTGGGAAGCTGAACAAAGTTCTTCAGAAAGTCCACAGACGAGCCCACAACATCCCGCAGAAAGATCGGAAGCGCGGTCAGCACTCCGGCGCCTAGAATAGGTCCCAGCCAATGGCCTGCCCCCCCTAGCACCGTGTAGCTCAGAATGTCGACAGCACGGCCAAACTTGAAGTCCGAATTGTCGAGTGAACCCACCGTGTGCGCGTAGAAGACGCCCGCCGCTCCCGCGATCATGGCGCTCATGACGAACGCCAGGCTTCGGTACCACACCACATCAATGCCCATGGTCGAAGCGGCCGAAGGATTCTCCCGAATTGCCCGGAACGCCCTGCCCGACTTCGATCTCGCCATGCGGTGGAACAAGAAGACTAGAACGAGAACAAAGCTCGCCAGCATCCAGGTCTTGCCCTGTTTCATCACTTCGTAGGGAAATCCCGTTGAAAGGTTGGCCCCGGTGGGACCCCCGGTCCAGTCGGGGTTGAGGATGATGATGATGCGCACGACCTCGCCGAAACCGAGCGTGGCGATCGCGAGGTAGACGTCTGAAAGCCTGAGAACCGGCAGGCCGATGATGATGGCTAGAACTCCGCAGATCATAAGCGAGGCCGGAAGGGACAGCAACAACGGCAGTCCCGCCTTGACGACAAGAATGGCACTGGAGTACGCCCCAATGGCCATGAACCCGGCGTTAGCGAGAGACAGCAGTTTCGCGTGCAGGGTGACGAAGGCGCTCAGCGCTAGAAGAACATTGATAAGCAGGCGATCGAGGTCGGCGGGACTCTTCCAAAAAAGGGCAACGTTGGCGACAAGAACCAAAATGCCGAGACTCACTAGAACGAAGGGGAAGCGACTGTCGCTGTTCATGCCCGGTTCGCTTCGCCCTTTCCAAGCAGCCCGTAAGGCCGGACCATCAGAACCAGAAACAGAATGAAAAAAGCGATGGCGTCTTTGAAATCGGCGCCCGCAGGGACATAGGCGATCGTGAAAGTTTCAACAAGACCAAGAAGGAAGCCGCCAAGGACGGCGCCTTCAATGTTGCCCATTCCTCCCAAGATGACCACCGCAAGACCTCGTAGTTCGATCTGGGAACCCATGGCCGGCGAAATGTTGTTGGTCATCAGGCCAACCAGGATGCCGGCGGCACCGGCCAGTGCGCCCGCGACCGCAAAGGTGGCCACGACCACGGCGTTCACGTCGATGCCCAGAAGCCTGGCGGCTTTCTGGTTGGCAGCCACCGCCCGGATGGCCTTTCCCCAGCGGGTCCGCCGGATGAAGAACCCAAGCCCGGCCATCAGCGCCAGAGAGACCACAATGATCAACACTTGCGCCCAGGTGATACGAATTCCTTCGCTGCCCCCCAGAGTCAAAGGCTTGGGATCCAGTACGTGGTCGGGAAACCGCCGGGTGCTTGAACCGAAGATGGCCTCGGCCAGACTAACCAAAATGAGCGAGGCTCCGATGCTGCTGATCATCGGCGCCAGACGATCGGCGCCCTCTCGGCGCAGGGGCCGGAACGCGACAAATTCAAGCCCGATGGCAACAAGCGTCCCGACGCCCATCGAAACCACAAGCGCGACGGGCAGAGGCAGCGCCAAAAGCGAAAGCACGATCCACCCGGCGAAGGCACACGCCATGTAGGTGGCGGCGTGGGCGAGATTCACGATGTCGAGAATTCCGAAGACAAGCGTGAACCCTAAGGCGAACACCGAGTAGACGGCTCCTCGTGACAAACCGTCCACAAGGTTCTGACCCAGATACGTTGGATCGAGAAGAAGGGTCAGATCCATGAAAGACTACTGCAGAACCGTGTATTGGCCGTCCTTGACCACCAAGACAACGCTGGGATGAACGGGATCGCGCTTGTCATTGAAGGAAAAGCTACCCAGCACACCGTCGAGATCCCGAATCTTGGCAAGAGCGTCGCGGATCGCCTTGCGGTCGGCGGAACCCGCATTCTTGATCGCCGTCGCCAGAATCCAGGCGCCTTGGTAGGCTTGCGCGGCAAACTGATCGGGTACATTGCCGTATTTGGCTTTGTAGGCCTCGACGAACGCCCGGCTCTTGGGGTTGGGACTGTCGCGGAACCAGGCGGCCCCGACCAACACGCCCTCCGCGGCGGCCTGGGCGACTTTGACGACGTTGGGGCTGTTGAGCCCGTTGCCGCCAACGATGGGAACATTGAAACCGACCTCCCTGGCCTGCTGCAGGACGGGAACGGCCTCTCCAGCCAGTGCGCTGATCACCAGCAAGTCGGGCTTGTGAAGTTTCAGCTTACCCAACTGGGTCCGGAAGTCAGTGTCGCCGTGGCTGTAGCTCTCGGTGGCCACCAGTTCGATGCCCGAGCTCTTCAGGGCAGTCTTGAAGACTTCGGACTCGCTCTTGCTGTACTCGTTGGTGGACTCGAAGATCAACGCGGCTCTCTTGACTTGGAATTTTGCCTTGGCGGCTTCAATGGGCGCCGGAACAAAACTTGACTGCGGAAGACTGTCGCGGAAAATGAAATCCCCCATGTCGGTGATTCCGCTGGCCGTCGTGCTGGTGCCGATGACGGGAACCCCAGCTTTCTGAGCTGCCGGATCGGCGGCGAAAGCGACAGAAGAGAGCGTCGGACCGATGATTGCCGAGACTTTCTCTTCGTCGATGAGTTTGCCCATGACGCTGATTCCTTCCTGCTTGTCGGCCTTTTCGTCGAGCAGGACTAGCTTGAGCTTGGTCTTTCCCAAGAAAGCCTGGGCATTGATCTGGTCGAAGGCCAGGTCAAGACCTGACTTGATCGAAAGTCCATAGACCGACGAATCTCCGGTCAGGGTCTCGAGCGAGCCCACTTTGATTTCGGCAGGGAGGCCCTGGGCCGACGCCCCGGACAGCGTCAAGGCAAGGGCTAGGGCCGTCAGCACGGTCCGGCGAGGGTTCAACGTCATGATTCTCTCCTTGGAAAAAGTCCAAAGTGATTTTCCCCGACTCCGCTAAGGGTTGTCAATCCAAGGCACCTGGCTTTGCGGGCTTCCCTGTTCCCGTCGTTTTCTCTATACTTACTGGACTTTTTGGTTCATGGGAGGATTTGATGGCCACGCACCGGCTTAGGGTAGGCATTCTAGGCGCCACTGGAATGGTAGGACAACGCTTTCTGACGCTGCTCCACAACCATCCCTGGTTCACGGTAACCCTGGTAGCGGCCAGCGCCGCGTCTGCCGGAAAGACCTACGAAGAAGCCGTCCGCGGACGTTGGGCCTTGGAAGCGCCGATTCCCGAAGCCGTCAAAGCGTTTATCGTGAAAGACGCCGCCCAAGTCGCAGAAATCGCCGCCCTTGTTGATTTTGTGTTCTGCGCTGTCGACATGCCCAAAGAAGATATTCTGGCGCTTGAGGAAGCCTACGCCCGGGCTGAAACCCCGGTGGTTTCGAACAACTCGGCGCACCGCATGACCGCAGACGTCCCCATGATCATACCGGAACTGAACCCCGAGCACGCTCTTGTCATTCCGGCGCAGAGGCGCAGGTTGGGGACCAAGGTCGGCTTCGTAACTGTAAAACCAAATTGTTCGATACAGTGCTACGTTCCCCTGTTGCATCCCCTAAAAGAATTTGGCCTAAAAAGCCTTAGCGTCTGTACGTATCAGGCGATTAGCGGCGCCGGCAAGACCTTTGCGACCTGGCCGGAAATGGCCGACAATGTCATCCCTTTCATCAAGGGAGAGGATGAAAAAAGCGAAATCGAACCGCTCAAGATCTGGGGATCGATCAAGGGCGAAGGCATTGCCCTGGCAAGCTTGCCCAAGATTGGCGCCCAATGCATCCGTGTGGCGGCCACCGACGGGCATCTGGCCGCCGTCAGTGTCAGCTTCGAGCGCAAACCTTCGGCTGATGAAATTCTGACGCGCTGGAAGAACTACAGGGGAGTCCCTCAAGAAAAGTCGTTGCCCAGCGCTCCCCAACCGTTCATTCACACCTTCGAGCAGCCGGACAGGCCGCAGACCCGCCTCGACCGCGACCTCGGAAAAGGTATGGCGGTCAGTGTCGGACGGCTTCGCCCCGATGCCCTGTTCGACTGGAAGTTTGTCGCTCTCAGCCACAACACGATTCGGGGAGCGGCCGGGGGTGCGATTCTCACGGCGGAGCTGCTGACCAGCGAAGGCTACATTCTGCCCAAGTCGTAGAAGGACTTCGGCGCAGAAAGGAAGCTATTTCTTTATTACGCTGAACTTTGATCCCTTCAACGAGGCATCGACGAGGAGCCCTTTCACCCCTACGATGAAGCCAACAATGGGATCATGGACTTGGCTTGCCGCAGCTGTGGCACCGGCACCTTTCTTCCAAACGGCCACGTTGCCGTCGACTCCGGCTTCCCAGCCCTGGCGGGCACGAAAACTCTTGAGGGCGTCGTTCGAGAAGAACAGCAGAATGATGTCTTTCATTTCGCCGCCCGCCGTCAGTCCGAACGATGCCGAAGCAACGTTGTAATACGCGACGATTTTGTGGCCGATCAGCAACGAGCCTTCACCGTACTCGCCGCCGACAATCAGACCGCCCTTGAGGACTTCTGGAAGAACGAGTACAGCCTTGGCGTCGGCCAGAAGCTGGTCGGCTCCTTTGACTTCCCGATGAAACCTGTCGAGCGCGGCATCGACTTTGGCGTCGGCCTCGCGCGGCGTGTCGGCAAACGAAACCGAGGGCAGCAACGCCGCCAAACAGACCAAAACAAACAGCTTCCGTAACTTCATCGCAGAGTTCCTCCTGGGTCAGACGCCCTATTCCTGCCCCAGGTTGTGCCGGTCAATGTCCAGGGCATCCCAGGGGTACTTGATCCAAAGATCGTCAATTTCCACAGCCTGGTAAACGGTGACACCGTCGGGGAATGAGGCCTGCTTCGGCTTTTTCTTTTGGTGGAGCACTGCCACGCGGATCTCTGCAGGCCGGTGGCGGAAGAGTTCCGTCAGACAGAAGGCCAGCGTCACGCGGGTATCGTCCACCTCGTCAACGAGCAGAACCTTCCGTCCCGCCAGTTTCTTCTCGACCTCGTCTATCCATTGGATCTTGAGCGGAACGGCCCTCACCGCGTGTTCGTCGTCGTAGCGCTGCAAACCGACCACGTAGACATTTTTCCTCAAGTAGGTTTTGAGAATGCGCGCCGGAATAAATCCGCCGGAGGCGATGGCCACAATCACCTCGGGCTCCCAGCCGTCGGCCTTGATGTCGCCCGCCAGTTTGGCGCAAAGCTTGTGAATGTCTTCGTAAGTCACGAACAGTTTTTTCATAGTGTCCTTTTCGCCTAGAACCAAACTCTGGCGCCAAGGGCGCTCTGAAGAATCCAGGTGGGGGCGATGGGGTCTCTGATCACGATGCCAAAAGCCGGCGTCACTTCAAAGAAGGCTTCAAAGAACTTCAGCGGCACCCAGTTGATGCCGGCGGGAATTCGCAGTCCGAAGTCGAACCGCCCGTTGTCGGCCACCAGGGTGCTCACGTAGAATCCGGGTCCCAAATAGAAATTCAGATTGTAGGCTGGAAACAACGGCTGCTTGTAGAGCAGCCAGTCCCCGGTCGCGCCGAGAAAGTACCGGTTTTCCTTGGGTGACAGCGAAAAGTTCAGTCCGAAAATAGGCGCCAAGCCTGGAATCTTTCCCGTGATTCCCAGCCCCTGAAGCGGGCTGTCGATTCCCAGGAAATTGACGCTATAAATGGGACCCACAGCGACGTTTCCCTGCGGAGGCGTCTGGTCGCTTGTTTGGGCGGCTGTCGGCACAAGGGCGGTCAAAATGGCCAGGAAAGAAACGATCAAACCTTTTTTCATTGCGGCTCCTTTGTGTCGGTGGAATGGCGGTCATTGTGCCGTAGCGACCGGAAAAAGTCAAAGCGACACCGGCCGAAGCCTCTTTTTTTTTGAAGGGGTTCCCGATACACTGGGTCCATGGATCATGAAATCATTCTGACCGCCCAAGACCTTGAAGGTTTGCTAACCGCCGAGGACCACAACGACCTTAAACGCTTGGAAGCAACCTACGCGCAGGCCCTTGAATCTTTTCGTGTTCTGGCGGCTTCACCCGGTGAAAACACCTCGCAGCGTGAAAAAGAAAAAATCATTGGACTGTACAACCAAATGGGAAAGACCATGCAGGAAGTCACCTCGAAATTCCCGCAAGTCCACGTCTACCCTTTCGAGACGCCAACGCTTCTCCACGGCGAAGCCAGCCGTTTGATCGCCAAGCTCCGGGACGTCCGCACGGGGCACGACGAATTTGTCTACTACATTCAGCGGGCCTACGAGCTCCTGTTCAACTTGGCCTTCGGGACAACCAGTTCCAGCCAGAAGCATCACCTGATCGTTCGGACGCCGGTGACACACCCTGTCCAGAATTTTGCCGTGCACAAGATCCCCGACGTCGACCACCAGATCGAAAACACCGTCATGTGCGTCATGCTGCGCGGCGCGCTCCTTCCTTCCATGATCCTTTCGAAGGAGATTCAGGAGAACAGCTCCACTGGTTATGTGACACCCTTTGCCCTTTTCCGGATCAAACGCAACGAGCACCGTAGCCAGGCCGATATGGAGTACATCCTCGATCTGTCCAAGTCGTTCTTCAATTGGGACGACCTGAAGGGAAAGGACTTGGTCTTTGCCGACCCGATGAACGCCACGGGCGGTTCTCTGGTCACCATCGTCAAGTACCTCAAGGACAAAGACATCCAGCCCCGATCCATCAAATTCTTCAACGTTATCAGCGCCCTGAAAGGAACGCTCAACGTGGTCAGGGCCCTCGACAACGTTACGGTCTACACACTTTGGATGGACCCTGTTCTTAACGAGAAAGCCTATATCATGCCCGGCTTGGGCGACGCGGGCGACAGGCTGAACGGAAGGGACGCCGACGAACTGCCGAGAAACATGATTCAGCTTCTGGGGGACTACGGTCCCAACATTCTCTCCTTGTACCGGTCTCAGGTGAGAAAGATCGAAAAGACGATTCTGGGATGACCATGGGGAACGGAATCCGAGCCGCAAAGTTCTTAGTTGTTCTCGGTTTCCTGGCGATCTTTGGGGGGTGCACTTCGGCCCATCCTCCCAAAAAAGAGCTCGCGGCGGCGTACTACGATATCGGCAACGCATGGTTCGAAATGAAGCGGTTCGATCAAGCCGACAAGGCCTACCAGCTTGCCCTTTTTTGGGACCCCGACCTCAAGATCGCTGTACTAAACATGGCCAGGACCAAGGCCGAAACCGGCGATCCTTCGACCGCCCTGGGTTTGCTGGAGCCCTTGGCGGCCTCAGATCCTGACAACCTTGTGGTCGCCCAGTACCGAGCCTGGCTGGTGGCCAAACAGGATGGTCCGGCCGCGGCGGCCGACCTGTACGCCGATTTGGCCCAGAAGCTTCCCGGCGACCCGGCGGTGCAGTTCAACGCGGGCTATTGCCTCGATGCGGCCGATAGGACCTTTGAGGCGCTCGAGGCTTTGCGGTTGTGGAAAAGCCTCGACGGCAAGGGCTATCCGGGTCTGTCCACGCTGGCAACGGTGGTCGACAAGTCCGACAAGGCCGACGGAGCCGAGGCTTGGCTGGATGCGGTGAACGCTCTGCCAGAAAATGACCCAAAACGGTTCCAACCTCTGGTTGCCCGCGCCAAGGACTTGGAGGCCGAGGAGCTCTACGGCGACGCGGTCGAGGCGCTGAACCTGGCCCTCCAGCTTCCTGTCGCCGCCGAACAGGACCGCGGCGAGGCGCAGTTCCATCTTGGATCGCTGTTGCTCCTGCGAATTGAAGACTACCCCAAAGGATTGCAGGCCCTGACCGAAGCCTGGAAGTCCGGCTACAAAGACGCCAAGCCCTGGAAAGCGCTGCGTTCCAACCCCGACCTGAAGTACACTTTCAGGCTTGAGGCCGACCTCAAATTGGCGGGGGTCGAACCGTGACTGTTATGGGCATCCTCAACGCCACCCCTGACTCGTTTTGGGCGGCCAGCCGGCATCAGGCCGAAGCCGCTGTGACCAAGGGCCTGGAACTGGCTTCCGAGGGCGCCGGCGTGCTCGATATCGGCGGAGAATCGACAAGGCCCGGGTCGCACTACGTAGACGCTGAAGAGGAATGCCGCAGGGTTCTCCCCATCGTCCAAGGGCTTTCGGCGGCGGGTTGTTCTGTGCCGCTTTCCATCGACACCCGCAAGCTCGCCGTGATGGAGGCTGCACACAAGGCGGGGGCAACCTGGCTGAACGATGTTTCCGCTTTGGTCGACGAACCGAGGCTTGGCCAGTTTGCCGCGGAAGCCAAACTAACCGTGGTCCTCATGCATCGGCAGGGACACCCCAACACCATGCAGGCTTCCCCCCGCTACGACGACGTTGTCACCGAAGTGGTTGACTTTCTGTCACGTCGCGTCGAGGCCGCCCTGGCTTGGGGCATCAAGTCTGAGAATCTGGTTCTCGATCCTGGCTTCGGCTTCGGAAAGACCACGGAACACACGATCGCGTTGTTCCGGGCCCTGCCCAAGATCCGCTCTCTTGGATTCCGCGTTCTGGTGGGACTTTCCAGAAAGTCTTTTCTTGGAGCGGTGACGGGAGCGCCGGTAGAAGACCGTCTGCCGGCTTCGATCGCCGCGGCTTTGGCGGCGTCGGCCGCCGGTGCCGATATGGTGAGGGTGCACGATGTTGCCGCCACGGTGCAGGCCCTGAAGATCTGGCAGGTGCTCGGGGGACTCCCCTGGGAATCGAGGAGTTCTCTCTGATGGAAAACCTCCTCGACACCTGGCTGTTCAAGACCATCCTCCGCCCCCTGCTCGATGTGTCTGTTCTGACCTTCCTCCTCTACAAGGGCTACAGAATCCTCTATCAGACCCGGGCGATTCCCCTGCTACGCGGAATCATTCTCATGGTTCTCATCTACGGTCTGGCACTCGGCCTCCGGCTCGACACGCTGACCTGGATCTTGAACTTCGTGGCCCCAGGCGTCTTCGTGGGACTGGCGATCATGTTCCAGCCCGAACTCCGCAAGATCTTCACGCAGATCGGCCAAGGGAGCTGGTTTACCCCTCAAGCCAAACCAAAGGCCCAGCACGTTGACGCGGTCTTGGCCTCGTGCCGCCAGCTTTCCGATATGCGGCGGGGCGCGCTGATCACCTTCATCCGCAAGGTGGGTCTCAAGAATATTGTCGAGAGGGGAACCAACCTCGACGCCGAGGTTTCAGCGGCGCTCCTGACGACGATCTTCTCTTACGATACCCCGCTCCACGACGGCGGACTGATCATTCAAGGAGGCCGCATCGTTTCCGCAGGCTGCTTCTACCCGCTCAGTGAAAACCCCACGCTCAGCAAGAGCTTCGGGACAAGGCACCGGGCGAGCTTGGGCATGGCCGAGGAGACAGACGCCGTGACAGTGGTTGTCAGCGAAGAAACGGGAGCCATCAGCTTGGCGTACAACGGGGCGTTGCACTACGACCTCTCACCCGAGGAACTCCGGCGGCGGCTCAAGGAACTGCTTGAATTCAAAGACGAAGACAACCCTTCCGGGGTCGCAGGAGAGTTCCGTGAAGATGCCTGACCTCAATAAGTGGCTGGAACACTGGCCGGCCAAGGTCTTGGCCCTGGCCGCGGCCCTACTGTTGTTTCTCTTCAACCGCTTTGATTCGTTGCAAGTGAAAAGCTTCATGGTCCCCCTGCGTCTGCTTACCGATACTGCTCTGGTTCCGGCTCAGGACTTCAACCACCGGGTCAAGGTCACCATCCGGGGAACGGGAGATCTTGTGTCCGCCGTGGGCGAAGCCGATCTGGAAGCCCTTGTCGACTTCTCCAGCCATCAGGGCGAAGGCGTCTACAATGCTCCGATTCAAGTCACTGGCCACAGTCCTGCCGCCGAGAATTCCTCCCTTGAGATTTCTGTGGATCCCCTTGTCATCAACCTTCACCTGGAAAGGCGCGTCACCAAGTCGGTTCCGATAAAACCGGATTTCGAGGGCCAACCGGGAAGAGACTACGAATTGACAGGATTTCAAGTGGTTCCATCGATCATCACCATCGACGGGCCCCGATCCCTTGTCGAAAAGGTCACAGCGGTCAGCACAGAACCCATTGAGCTTCGGGGGAAGACCGAAACCTTCACCCTGAAGACCAGGGTCCAGCCGGACACCTCTCTGCTTGGCCTCCCGTACGGCAATACTGTGGAAGTTCAGGGACTGATGAGTTCCACGTTGGCCTCGCTGGTACTGGCCAGTGTCTCACCCGAAATCGTCAATCTCGCGCCGACCCTTTCGGTTCAAGGAACCCTTCCCTCGGTGAGGGTTCGCTTGAGGGGGACTTCGCAGGCCCTGGAATCGCTGGCTAAGGACACGACGGGCTCGCCGACTGTGGCAGTCCTGGCCGACTTGACCGGAATCGCAACACCCGGTGAGGTGACCGATCTGCCGCTCAAGACCGTGCTGCCAGAAGGTGTAGAATTGGTCGATCTCTCTCCGGCTGTCGTTTCTCTGTTTCTGGCGGCAAAACCATGATCCTGGGCATCGGCATCGATTTGGTAGAAAACCGCCGGCTTGACGCTTGGCTGCTCAAGCCAGCGCTTCTGGCCAAGTACTTCACGGAGAAGGAAATGGAAGATGTGACGGCCAGCTCCCATCCTTCGGCTTCGCTGGCTGCTCGATTCGCCGCCAAAGAGGCGTTCGGCAAGGCTTTGGGAATCGGACTGCGGGGACTCTCCCTCCGGGACATCGAAACCCGCCGTGAGCCCAGCGGAAAACCGAATTTGCACCTGACGGGGAACGCCCGTATTCAGCTCGAGGCCAGGGGTGCCCGAGTCCACCTGTCGTTGAGCCACGAAACCGCCTATTCCGTGGCGTTCGTGGTCTTGGAGGTCTAATGTCCGACGCCGGAGCCCTGGGAAGCGTCAGCTTCTTTCAAAAGAACGACACCGTCTGCCCCATCTGCGAGCACAAGTTCAAGAAAGAGGAGTTGCGGGTCGGACGCGGACGCCTGATCGCCGGTCCCCTGGGAAACGACCTGCGGCGGTACTACGAGGCCTCGAAGAAGTTCGGCGACGTCTATCCGCTGATCTACTACGTCATGACCTGCCCAGGCTGCTACTACTCCACCTTGGGAACCGATTTTCTGACTCCCGACCCCAAAGCCATCGAGAACATCCGCCTGGACGAGCGCAAACGGCGCCAGTCGATCGAGCTGATCTTCCCCAACCTCGACTGGGACAGCCTGAAAACACTCAAGGAAGGAGCCGCCGGCTACTTTTTGGCGATCATGTGCTACCAGCATTTTGGACCGTCGTTCACCCCGACGGTAAAATCGGGCATCTGCGCCTTGCGCGCCGGTTGGTGCTTTGCCGACCTGCACCGCCGGTTCCCCACAGAGAACTTCGACTACCTTGAGAAGATCTTCTACCACAAGGCAAGGTTCCTCTACAGCTTGACTGTGGACCGGGAACAGAACGGTCAGGAATCGATGAATGCCAGCATGAATTTCGGCCCCGACGTCGACAATAACTTCGGTTTCGACGGAGTCATGTACATGCTCGGATACCTCGAATACCACTTCGGCAGCCAAATCGATCCGGAACAGCGCGAAAAGTCGCTGACCAACGCACGCCGGGCCGTCGCGCGTCTGGTCGGAATGGGCAAATCGTCGAAGAACAAACCCTCTGTTCTCATCGAAAAGGCCAAAGACCTTCACAAACTTCTGGGCGAGGAGATCAAGGAGTGAGGAGGCGGTTTCGTTTGGATCTGGCCTACGACGGGACGGACTTTGAAGGCTGGCAGAGTCAGCTTTCAGACGGACGGACCGTGCAGACGGAAATTGAAGCCGCGCTAGCTGTCCTCGTGAAGACTCCTGAGCCCGTTCCGATTGTGGGCGCCGGACGAACCGATTCGGGTGTCCACGCCCGCGGCCAGACCGCCCATTTCGACGCCGATACAAACATGGCGGGCGAGAATTTCTTCAGGGGCTTGAATTCACTTCTGCCACCCGACATCCGGGTCGTCGACTGCCGCGAGGTCCCCCACAACTTCCACGCCAGATTCTCGGCGCTGGCTCGGGTCTACCACTACCACATTGTTGTCGCTCCGGCACTGCTTCCGTGGGAGACACGCTACTGCCACCGTGTTCATGTTCTTGCGCCTCTGACCGTGCTGAATTCCATGGCCAGCCTTCTCTATGGAGAGCTCGATTTCACAAGCTTCACCCAGGCCAAGGATCCCCACCGTTCCCGGACTCGGTTCATCTATCACGCGTCGTTCTTTCCGCACGGTGACAGGGTGGTATTCCAGATCGTCGGCAACGCCTTCTTGTGGCGGATGGTCAGATCCCTGGTGGGAACCATTCTTGATCTGGGGAACAGGGGCCTTGGCGCCCAGGAATTCGCGGCGATCCTCCAGGCTCGTGACCGCAAGAAGGCCGGCCCTACGGCCCCTGGGCAGGGACTCTATCTTCAAAAGGTGATCTACGATGAATGCGAATTCTCCTTCTGAGGCCCTTTGGGAAGTGCTTCATCAGGCCAGAGCCCTCTTGACCGATGGGGGCTGGGCCGAGCCGCTTCCACCTCGGCCCTCACCCGCTGGAAGCCCCGCTTCCACCTCGGCTCCTGGAGAAGCCTACGACGACCTTGCCTCGCGCTGGAGCGAGCATCTAGCTTTTGGCTCGGCTTGGCCTTCGGGTGCAGGATCCTCAAAGCCCCAGGCGCTGATCCTCACGACCTCCCCCCTGTCTGAGCTGGCTACGGTCTTCGTCCGTTCTTGGTTTGAAAATCCCCGGGTCAACCTGCTTCTGGCTCGAGACTTCTTCATTCAACCGCTGCCGGACTTCACTCCCGGTCCGTCTTTGGCGGCGATGCTTCGGGAATTGTGCGGCCTTCTCAAACCGAAGGCTCTCCTTTCGTTGGGCGCGTTGCCGGCCCAGCGTCTTCTGGGCGCACCCCTGAGCCTGGACACCCTGAGGGGGAGTGACTATAGGTTTGACCGCTGGACCATGGTGACCACTCTTGATCCGGAAGAATTCCCTGCCTTGGATGAAGCCGAGAGGACTCGGTTCAAGGGCCAAGTTTGGAAAGACCTCCAGCGTCTGCTGGGCAAGCTCAAATATGCCTGAAACCGGGCCTTGGGTTCAAGTTTCGTTTGCCCTTCCTCTGGATACATTGTTCACCTACAAGCTTCCCGAGGGTTTTGAGGTGAAGGGCCGCCTGGAAGGGTGCCGGGTCAAGGCGCCGTTCCGAAACGGGGAGAAGGAAGGACTCATCGTCGGCTTCCCCGAGGTGGAACCAGACCCCGAAAAGATCAAGACTCTGCTCAAGGTCATCGACGACCGCGGGCTTTTTGGTCCTTTGACCCTCGTGACGGCCCGGTGGATGGCACGGCAGTACTTCTGCAGTTTGGGCGAGGCGCTAGGGTCCATGCTGCCGTCAGCGAGAAAAGAAAGGAATCTCCCTCCCTGGACGGTCGAAGAATCCGCGGCTGATCACGACCTTGTGCTTTCTGAAGAACAGAGAGACGCGGTCAACGCCCTCATTGGGGGCAGCGAAAGCCTCTATTACCTCAGGGGCATGACGGGCTCGGGAAAGACCGAGGTCTTCCTTCAGGCCGCTCGCTGGGTTCTCGACAAAGGACAACAGGTGGTCTACTTGGTGCCGGAGATTGCCTTAACCTGGCAGCTGCGGGAGACGCTCGTCCACCGTTTCGGTGAGTCTGTGGCCGTGCTGCACTCGCGGCTGACCCCGGCGCAGAAACTTAAGGAGTGGCGTCGGATCCAAACCGGAGAAGCCCGCCTCGTCGTAGGCGCCCGCAGCGCGGTCTTCGCCCCCGTTTCCGATCCTGGGCTCTTCATTCTTGACGAGGAGCACGAAGGAAGTTACAAGTCGTCGAACACGCCCCGCTACCACGCCCGGCAGGTCGCACTTTGGCTGGCCGCCAAGGTCGGCGCCAAAGTGATCCTGGGCAGCGCGACCCCCAGCCTCGAGGCTGTTCATTTGATGCGGGAAGGCCGGCTCAAAACCCTTTCGCTCACCCGCCGCCTTGCCGGGGGAGCCCCTCCCGTCCTCCGCCTCATCAACCTGAAAGGAAACACCTCGTCGCTCACCCCTGAGCTCATCGAGGCCATCCACCAAACCCTGGCCAGAAAACGCCAGGTCATCTTGTTCTTGAACCGTCGGGGATTCACCCAAAGCTTTCGATGCCAGACCTGCAGCTACGAGGCCCAGTGCAAGAACTGTTCGGTCGGAATGACCTGGCACAAGGGACGAAACATCCTGCTGTGCCACTATTGTGGGTATCAGACGCGGCCGACGACGGTGTGCCCGGAATGCGGTTCTCTCGACGTCGGCTGGGCCGTCGTGGGAACCGAGCACGTCGAACAGGAGATCCGAACGCTGTTTCCTTCGGCCAGGATTGCCCGGCTCGACAGTGATTCCGCTGAAGTCAAAGGCTACGCGGAGGGTGTTGTTGAAGCCTTTGGGAAGGGAGAGCTCGATCTGTTGGTCGGTACCCAAATGGTCGCCAAGGGCCTGAACTTTCCTGGTTTGCAGTTGGTGGGAATTCTCCATGCCGACCTTGGGCTCGCTCTTCCCGATTTTCGATCGGCAGAACGGGTCTTCGGTTTGATCCGCCAGGTCTCGGGCCGGGCCGGCCGCTTTCTTCCCGACGGGCAGGTCCTGATCCAAACGCTCAGACCCGACGCTCCTGCGGTGCTTCTGGCCGCCGGGGGGCTCGACGAGGAGTTCTGGACGCAGGAGCTGGCCATGAGAAAGGCCCTCGACTTTCCTCCCTACACGCGCCTTGCCCGCGTTGTGATTCGTGGACGCGACGAGGCCAAGGTCCGTTCGGAAGCCGCTTTGCTCGCGCAGGCGCTCCGTCAGGCCTTTCCCGGTCCCCCAGGTCCTCAGAGTCCCGAGGTGCTGGGTCCGGTCGAGTGTCCTTTAGCTACAGTAGCAGGAAACCGGCGCTGGCAAGTCCTGGTCCGGTCTGGGGATTTTCCGCTGATGCACCATGGTCTGAGCTCGGTTCTCCGTTCCCGAAATGCGACCGCTGGAACCTACCGCGAAATCGACGTCGATCCCCTGAGTATGCTATAACGGTTTCCCGAGGAGTCCTCTATGAACATGGGCACCACTCAGCGCCTCAAAGCGGCCCGCGAGACCGATAACGGCTTCTACTTCACCGACGGGGAGGCCGAGATCCTCCTTCCCCGAAGTGAGGTTCCGGAAGACTGGAGGCCCGGTGTCGAGGCCGACCTTTTCCTCTACCGCGACAGTGAGGACCGCCCGACGGCGACACGCAGACGCCCTGCGGCTGAAGTCGGACAGACAGCCTTCCTCGAAGTCGTTTCAACCGGATCGGTGGGAGCCTTTGCCCAATGGGGCCTTTTGAAGGATCTGCTGATTCCGCACTCCGAGCAAGCGGCGCCGCTGGCTGCTGGGCAGAGCGTCGCCGTCATGGTCCTGCTCGACACCGCTACCGACAGGCTGTTCGGCACGACCAAGCTGGTCAACCATCTCAACCGTGATTTGGCGGGGTTCCGCCTTGGACA
The DNA here is from genome assembly GCA_964475005.1 of uncultured Spirochaetales bacterium. GTDB lineage: Bacteria > Spirochaetota > Spirochaetia > JABEVK01 > JABEVK01 > JAIFLN01. Next base: position 18,478 of record CAYYUZ010000008.1, on the reverse strand, counting down.
GGAAGTGGGCTGCCTTGTCTGGAAGCTTCACGACCAGGGGTGGACCGTCGTGGTAGAACGCCGCTGGCAGGGCCTGGTCTACCTCAGTGAAGCGACTCAAACCCTCAAAATCGGTGAAGAGGTCCGTGGATGGATCTCAGGTCTGAGGGACGACGGCAAGATCGACGTCCGCCTACGCCCCCAGGGCTTCCAAGCCGCCAACGCCGATGCCGAAGTGAGAATACTTGAGGCCTTGCAGGGATCGGGAGGGCGGCTGGAACTAACCGACAAGTCCCCGCCGGCAGAAATCCAAGCACGGCTTGGTTTGTCAAAAAAATCGTTCAAGACCGCCTGCGGTACCCTCTACAAGAAGGGAAGAATACGCATCGAAGCCGACGGAATCTCTATTTCAGCGAAGGCAGACGGGACTTGAGCGTGACAAGGGGCAGACGGGGATCAACCATCCGCTGATCGAAAACAAACGAATCGGTCGCAGTGATCTTCCAATTCCTTTTTAGAACCTTGCTCAACGCAAAGGCAATCTGGTAGAAGTTCCATTTCTGATTGGAATCGAACTGATACATTCCGGGGTCGCGGTCGAGCATGGCCGCCAGAACAGGAACCGTGTCTTCCAAAAACGAGCAAGCCGGCAACCATTCCGTACTGCAGGAAACCAACCCGTCGGCGGCAAACTCGGCGTCGAGGAAGTCGACCATATTGTTGCTGCCAACGGGTCCCCCGATCTGCCAGCCTAACCGCAACACCCGGCTGGCCTGATTCTGGTGGAAGACTCGTTCTTCCGCCAGCCGTTTTTCCATGCCATAACCATCGCCGGCATCGGGTGCGGTGTCGACAGTAAAGGGTCCTTGCTTCTGGGACGAGAAGACCATCACTGTGCTCACGTACACGAAGGTGATGGCCAGCTCCTTGCAAATCCACGCCAGTTCGCTGGTCCACTGGTAGTTGACCGTCCAACTTTCGTTGGGGGTTCCCAAGGGTTTGGACGGAACCGCGAGATGAAACAGCGCCTGAACTCCTTCGGACCGAAGAAATTCCTCCATCGCCCAATAGTCGGTGATGGGTACCTTGGAGCGATCCCAGGCAATCACCTTGTGGCCCTGGCCCTTCAGGTAGGGAACCAGCGCCGATCCAAGCGTCCCGCTGGAGCCAGTAACAGCAATCTTCATGAGATCTTATTATAAGCATGAACCGCAAAAATGGAAGGCTGGACGCAACAAAATCGCTGACAGTGCTTCTTCATGTGATTCCAAGGCCGCTAGAGTCGTCGATACGGCTATCAGAGGGTGACTTTCGACCCTTGTCCGGCGCAGGGGAGCATGTTAGACTGCGACCGTGAGCATCTTCGGCAAATTGACGGGCGCGTTGATCGGTACCCTTTTTGGGCCGTTCGGCATTCTGATGGGCATCATTCTCGGTCATTTTGCCGACATCGCCCTCGAGAGAAATTCTGCCGCGGCTGCTTTTGGCGGTGAGACCCGTGAGCTTGTCGCCCGCATCTTCGTCCTCTGGGGCAAGATCGCCTCACACGGCGGTGGCATCAATCAGGTCCAGGCGCTGTTTCTGCAAGGTGTCCTGGCTAACCAACTCCATTTGCGGGGAACCGAGGCGCGCCTGGCCCTGCAGGTGTTTGAACAAGCCCTCCTGCGCTCACAAAACCAGAGTTGGTCCGCGCTGCTAGAGGAGTCGCTGGAAACAGCGCGGGAGATTTCCGAAGACTTTTTTCTCGACCGCCGGACTCTCGTCTGGATCTACGCCACGGGGCGGCGCCTGGCCTCGCTCGGGACAGTGCGTCCCGGTCTTGTCGAGCTACTTGACGCGATCGCCAAAGCCTTTTCCATTTTTGAGGAAGTGGGTACCGCCGGCGAGAGTTCCACGCGGAGCGATGAGCGCCAATACGAAAAGACCTGGGAACACTTCCGGCCGGCTTCCACAGTCGGACCCGAAGCCTACGCCACTCTGGGGCTGCCAACCGACGCACCGGTCGATGAAGTCAAGAAGACCTACCGCACGCTTGTTAGGCAGTACCATCCCGACGCGCACAATCATTTGCCCGAAGGCGACCCTGTGAAGAAGAAAGCTTCAGAACGCTTCCTTCAAGTTCAGCAGGCCTACGAGCGTATCAGAAAGGCCCGCAAGTTCTGACCCGGAGGTTTCCATGAAATACGAGATCGACACGATCCCGGTTTGGGACGCGCTCAGAGCAGGAACAGAGTGTCCTCTATGCCTTCTCGAGAAGCGGTCGCGGCAGGCCGCGGTTCGCTACTTTCTGGGTCCCTCGGTCATGGTTCCGGAAGTTCGCCTCGCTGTGAACGCGACGGGATTTCGACCTGAGAATCTGCGCCTTTTGTCAAAAGACCCCAACAAGCTGGGCCTCGCCCTTCTGAGTCACACTCGCCTGAAGACGCTTCGTTCCCACTTGAACCAACAAACCGGACGACTGAGGGGCGAGGCCGCCAAAGCTTCGGGGCGAAACTTTGTGGAAAATTTGCCCGCTAAGAAAAATCTCTTGCAACAGCTTCGGTCCACCATCGATTTCTTGAACGCACAGGAACAGCAATGCCTGATTGAGGACAAGGTCACCGACGACAGAAAACGCTACGCCTTCACCCTCTTGCATCTGTGGCAGAAGGACAGCGAATTCAGGGCTGCCTGGGCCGCCGGTCAAGGAACCTGCCTGCATCACGCCGTCGATGTGCTAGACATGGCGGGCCAAAGCCTGGGAGCCGCGCCTCTTGGAACCTTTGTTCAAGAATTTCTCGACGTTCTTGAGCGAAACCTCGGGCGTATTGAAGATGACGTTTTAGCGTTCACCCAAACTTTTGACTCTACCCACAGCCATGTTCCCCACGGGAACCCCGACGGCGCCCTGGACCGCTGCCTCCAAAAAATCGCAGGGACCTTTCCGGAGTACGAGGAACCCTCTAAATCCCGCAGGGGGCCCCTGATGGGACCGGTCAGCTCGACCTGAAAAGGCTCTATTCCACGTAAACCAAATACTTGGAGGTTCGCTTGGTTTCGTCGCCGTAGTAACCCCGGTACGTCTTGGGCATTTGGGCCGCCATTTCAAACATCATCTCGTCGGCCATCGCCTGAAGCTCGTCACCGTGAGCCTTGGCCCCTTCAGGGGTTCTGACGAGGAACGGGGGACCGACTTTGATTGTCAGGTGGGGACGCCTGAAATGTCTCAGCTCGCGCACAATGTCGCGGCATCCCCATTGAACCATGGGGTAAACCGGGATTCCCTTGTCGGCGGCGAACCAAGCCGCCCCCGGTTGACCCCGCAGCAAGGTGCCGTCTTTGCTTCTGCGGCCTTCCGGGGCAATGCAGAGAAAATCTCCCTTTGTCAGTACCCGGGTGCACCGGGCCAACGCGCTACGGTCGAGTCGGCCGCGCCGGACAGGGACGGCCTTCCAGGCTTCCATGATCATCCTCGTCACAAAGAACTTCCACAACTCGATCTTGGCCATGGCGATAGTCGTACGCGGTCTGAGACGAACGTAGAACAGTGGACCCTCAAGGTTGGAAGTGTGATTGCTGATCAGAATCGCCGGACCCGACTGGGGCAGAAGGCGAAGGTCGGAGTCCTCAATCCGGCAGAAAACGCGAAACAAAAATCCAATCGACGCATTGATCACCGAGGCTCGAATTCCCATCAAAAGTACGTCTCCGTGTGAATGCGGTTCTCATCCATGCCGCTATCGACCAGCGTGGGAAAGACCTCAAAGATCATGCGGGCGTTGCCGCACAGGTAGGCATGATCGTACACCGGCTGTTCAACTTGGTCGAGCCATTGTGTGACCCGGCCCGCGAAGGCATAGTCCGGCACACTGGAGCCCGACACACAGAATACGCGGCGGCTGGGGAGAGCGAACTCGGAACCGAAATCCTCTTCGGCATCCCGTACCCCATGAACCAGGATGTAGTCGAGGTCGGGGCGGGTGCGGAGAAAGCTGCGAAACGGCGCAATACCCGTGCCGGTGGCCAGCAGGAGCACGCGTTCTCCGGGGCCGACAGGTGCTAGGCCGAAGTTCCCTTTGGGCGAACCGACCCTTACACCATCGCCGGGCTGTAGGAACGAGAGCTGCGTGGAAACCAGCCCTCCCGTTACCCGGCGCACCAAGATCTCCAAAACGTTGTCGGCCTCACCCGAGAAGAGCGAATAGGGGCGCAGTTCACCGTCGGGAAGGCCCACGTCGACGTGGCATCCGGCGGTCACAGATTCGCGCCGCCGTTCGATGGTCAGAACGAAGGCCTCACGGCTGAGGTTCCGGCAGCCGAGAACCCTTCGCGGACGGACAAGGTCAAACACGGGCTTTCCCCGAGGGAACACACGACGCCAACGCGGCGACCCAAACCGACCACGCGAGGGTGGCTGTCAGCAGGTGGAGAGGCTTAGCCCACGCCGGAAACCCGCCGAGCCAGAGAATGAGCCCGATGCCTGCCTGGAGGGAAACCAACCCCATGATTACAGCAGTCAGAAAGGCGAGCCTTGGGTTGGCGGTTCGGTGCCTCCAGCCCACTCCTGCCAGGAAAGCAGCACAGAGGCCTACGAAAGCGGCAGTCACCTTGTGGAGATCGTAGGCCCCGCCCAAGGCATTGAAAATGCTCTGGCCCAAATTCTGGTTCCAGATCCACGACTCCGACTCGTCACGAACCCGTATCCCGAGGCTCCACTGTGCCAAGAAGGCCAATCCAAGAATTCCCAAGGCGGTCAGTACCGGTCGAGAAGCCGCAGGCCGGACTCCGCCGACAGCACGGTCCACGATCTCCCTCTGGGCCAGAAGAAGAGCCAAAAGCATGTAGGCCGAAATAAGGTGGAGAGTGACCGAAAACGGTTCAAGAAACGTTCCCACTACCTTCGCGCCCAGCCAGGCCACGAATCCCAAAATAACGAGAGAGACTGCCATCAACACCGCGAGGGACGGTTTTCGCGTGGCAACGAACGCTGTCAGGACAGCAGACACGACAAGCGATAACCCGACCAGAGCCCCCAGGAGGCGGTTCGCGTACTCGATCCAGGTCTTTGCAGCGTCAAAAACGGCGGGATGGCCGTCGACGGCGTACTTTTGGGCGAAATCTGCAGGAAGCTGATCGGCCGAAACGGGCGGAATCAAACAACCAAAGCATAACGGCCAGTCGGGGCAACCCATTCCCGAACCCGTGGCTCGAACCGTGGCACCCGCCAAAACGACAAGTACCGTTAGCACCAGGGTGACGGTCAACGCCGTCCGAAGTCGCAGAAAGGCTTTGGAATTCATCCCGATCAAATTAACCGGAAAACTTTTCCTTGACAACTTGCCTGGGTCTGGGTACGATCAAACCCATGAACTCCCAGATTTCTGCTTTGATTATTAAGGACCTCATCCTTTCTCAAACTGACTGACGGGATTGAACGGTTTTCAGAACCTTCTTCCCCTCGGAAGAAGGTTTTTTTTTGCTCCGGCTGGTTGAACAGGAGGTGATCCATGGACCGCGTGTATCTTTTCGACACAACTCTGAGAGACGGAATGCAGGGAACGGGGATCAACTATACCCTGAAGGACAAGCTGGAGATTGCCCGCAGGCTCGACGAAGTCGGTATCGACTACATTGAAGGCGGATTTCCCCTCGCGAACGAAAAGGAAGCCAGTTTCTTCCAGCAAATGAAGAAAGAGCCCTTGCGGTCCGCCAAGCTTGCAGCGTTTGGATCGACGCGCAAGCCGGGAAACAAAGCTGTTTCCGACCCCAACCTTACGGCCCTCCTGAATGCTGAAACTCCCGTCGTCGTCGTCGTCGGCAAAGCCTGGCTGTTGCATGTCGAGCATGTTCTGGGGACGAACGGAGACGAGAACCTTGCGCTTGTCGACGATTCCATCCGGCTCTTGAAAGCCGAGGGCCGCGAGGTCATTTTCGATTTTGAACATTTCTTTGACGGCTGGAAAGCGCACCCGGAGTATACAAGGAAAGTCGTGGAAACGGCTCGCGATGCCGGTGCGGACTGGCTGGTTCCCTGCGACACCAACGGGGGAACCCTTGTGCACGAAGTTACCGCCGCCTACGAATTTCTTTCGCACATTTCAGGTCTGACAGGACGGCTGGGGGTGCATTTTCACAACGACCTTGGCCTCGGGGTTGCCAACAGTCTTGCGGGAATCCTCTCCGGGGCGCGCCAGGTTCAGGGTACCATCAACGGCTGGGGCGAGCGTTGCGGAAACGCCAATCTTTGTTCGGTAGCTCCGAGTCTGAGCCTCAAACTGCCGTTTCAAACAAGGCTTGATCTGGGCAGACTGACCGAACTCAGCCGGTTCGTGAGCGAAAAGGCGAACCTGATCCTCGACCGCCGCCAGCCGTTTGTCGGTGAGGCCGCTTTCAGCCACAAGGCGGGCCAGCACGCCGACGTACTGGTCAAGGCCCAAGCTCTTCAGGTCGACGGCTTCACCTCGGGCGGCATGATGGAGCACATGGACCCTGCGCTGGTCGGCAACACCCGCCGGATCTTGCTTTCGGAACTTGCCGGAAAGTCCACTGTCGCGCTGAAACTGGGCAAGTTCGGCTCCTTTGAAAAAAACAGCCGCGAAGTGGCCGAGCTGACACGAATTCTCAAAGAAAAGGAGAACGCAGGCTATGAATACGAAGCCGCGGAAGCCAGCTTTGAACTTCTGGTCATGAAAGTCCTTGGCCGGTACAGGTCGCTGTTCGAACTCGACAACTACCACCTTGAAAGCTACAAGACCTGGGACCGCGACAGTCAGACCGTCGGCAGAATCTTCTTGACGGCGCAAGGAAAACGGTTCATGGGGGCCGCCGTTGGCGTCGGTCCCGTAGGAGTCCTTGACAAAGCTCTGAGGAACGCGTTGGAGGCGACCTATCCATTTGTGATGAACCTGGTCTTGACGGACTTTTCAGTGAGGGTTCTCAACGCCGGAGAAGCCAGCACCGATTCCAAGGTGAGAGTGTTCATCAGTTGGTCCGACGGACAATCGACTTGGGACACCGTCGGCGTGCACGAAAACATCATCGAGGCGAGCTGGCAAGCGCTAGTGGACAGCTTTGAGCACTATGGGCTCACCAGAGGTACCGGGCGATGAGAATCCGTTTGATCGATGTGCCCATGGACTTCGGGGCCAACCGCCGCGGGGTCGACATGGGTCCTTCCGCGCTGCGTCAGGCGGGAATTAAGTCGACGCTGTCGCGTTTGGGCCACCAGGTCGAAGAGGAAAAACGGGCGGTGCGGGTACCGATCGCCGATCATGCCGATCAAGGCGATCCCAGGGTAAAATTCCTGGCTCCCATCGTTGAAGGGTGCACGGCCTTGGCGGCCTTGGTTCAAGAAGCCGCGGACCAAGGGGCCTTCCCCCTCGTCATGGGGGGAGACCATTCCATCGCCGTGGGAACTCTTGCCGGTCTCGGGCGGCATTATTCCGCAAGAAACCAGCGTTGGGGTGTCGTTTGGATAGACGCCCACGCCGATTTCAATACCCCGGAGACCTCGCCTTCGGGAAACATCCACGGCATGAGCTTGGCGGCCGCGGCGGGCCTGGGCCACCCCGACCTGACGCGGCTGGCCGGCGGGCAAGGCAAAGTCGACCCGAGTCTCATCGTTATCATCGGCGCCCGCGACATCGACGCCGGTGAGAAAGTCAACTTGAGAGAAGCCGGTGTCCATGTCTTCACCATGGCCGATATCGATCGTCTTGGAATGGGGGAAGTCGCCCGTCAAACTCTCGAAGTTTTCTTGGCGTCCGTCGATGCCCTGCACGTGAGCTTCGACGTCGACAGTTTGGACCCCGAGGTTGCACCCGGAGTCGGAACCCCTGTCCGCGGCGGCTTGACCTACCGTGAACTTCACTTCCTGATGGAGACCTTGTGCGCCAGCGGAAAAACTGCAAGCGCCGAAGTGGTTGAGGTCAACCCCATTCTCGATGTCAGAAACCAAACAGCGCTGACCGCCGTCGAAATGCTGGCTAGCCTGCTGGGCGACACGATTCTTTAGTCCTACTCGAGACGGAAACGGACCGTGACGGTGAGGCTGCCGGTTTCCGGGATGCCGTTCCTTGAACCTGGACGAAACCGGGCCTGCCGCAACGCTCCCAACGCTGCCCGATCCAAGGCAGCATGGCCTGACGATCGAACGACAAGAACCTCGACAGTCCTGCCCTCCTTGTCGACCGTCACCAGCGTCTCAACCACTCCCTCCCAGCCCAGCCGGCGCGCGTTTCTGGGATATTGGGGAGGTGGGTAGCCGATAAGCGCCGGGTGTTCGACCGTTGGTCCCGTGGTCATCGCTTCCACCACGAGGTCGTCCGTCGGCAAACCAGACGGAAGGCCTAAGGGGGAAGTCTCAGGCCGGACTTCGGCAGATTCCTGCAGGGAGGCCGGGTCTTCTGTGTTCTGCGCGGGTCTGGCGGCGCCAGGGCCGGGAACAGCGGCAGCACGGGGCAAGTTAGGCCCGGGCAGGGAAAGCGGCCGAGCCTCGTGTTTTTCGGAAGAGAGCGCCGCGGGCGCCTTTGTTGCGAAGCGGACGAACACTGGCTTGGGCGGGACGGGTGGCCAAGAGGACCACAACCAAGCGGCTGCCAGGCTGACGACCGAGAGGTGAATCACCAGGGAAACGACAAGCGCCCGTTTCACAGGAACGAATTTCCCCCCTCAGTCCGGTCGATCTACTTCCCACCGGCGGTCATCAAGACCAGGGCGGACCAGAACGTCACCGGCCAAAATGAACGTCTGTCCTTGGTCAAAAACGGCTTCCAGGCGCGCGGCAGCCGCGACAACATCCCTCGGGCGAACCCTCAGGAGAGCATCGCGCTTCGCTTGACGCAACGCGTCGGTGATCCCCAAGTGCCGCCGCTGCAGGGCGAGAAACCCATCCTCGGCGGGACTTCGGGGACTGAGGTCGTTGCCGACGGTGCCAATGATGGTGTTGCGCAGTTCTTTGCCCGATAGCGGCACGGAGCGGCTTGCCGCAAGACTCTCACGAAAGGCCTCGAGACTCGCGTCAAGGTTGGGATCACGGTAGGTGGCGAAGGTGAAAGTTCCCTCCAAGCCGTTGGGCATCGAAAAGGCTCCGTAGGCTCCCCCCTTCATGCGGATTCTTTCCCAGAGGAACCCCGTCCTCAGCCGGTGACTGAGCACAAGTTCAGCCGCGTGTCCCTGGTCGGTCATCTTGCTCCCTCGGATAGACCTCGCCACGAACCCGACGGATGAGGGGATAAGGCGCGCTCTGGCAACTCCCGGTCCGGCGGGTGCGGTAGACTGAGCGGCAGGTGTATCGGGACGCGGAAGCCTCCCCAGACGGTCGACCAAGGCCGCAGCTTTTTCGGACAGCGGCCCGAGAGCCGGCCCAGATCCAGTAACGACGCCCTCAACCCCCTTCGAAGTCCACACGCGAAGGGCCAGGTTGCGAAGCGAGACAAGGGTCTGTTTGAGCTGCGCCTCGCTGCTATCGGCCAGCGCCGTCAGAAAATCTAGCTGGGAGAGTCCGCCGGTTAATTCACCGATCCAGCCGCCGAGGCTCAGGTTGGAGGCGCTTCTGGTTGAGGCGAAAACATGGCCGCGAGGAACCAACGCACCCTGGTAGTCATTCTTCATTTCAAGGATGAGGTCTTTCAACCGATCTGGATTCCGCCAGTCGGTTTGTGTCAAAATTTGCTCAAGGAGGATGAGAGCCGAGTCCCGCCTTTCCTCAAGCATCCGGATCCTCACATAGAATTTCCCCACAAGCCGGCCGTCCACCAGCGACTCGTCGGCGTTGGAACGAAAGGAAAGCCCACCGGTCTCGAGAGCGATCTTTCGAGCAAGCAGGTCCCACCCCAGCCCCTCGAGGCCGAGTCCGTCCAAACAGCGTTGAAGCAGCGGGAGAAGTCTGTACCCGTTGTCGTCAAGATCGGCCAGGTCAAACGCCAGGTCGAGGTAGAGGACACCATTGGTGAAAGCTTCGTGCTTGCCCAGGGTCAGGGCCCCTTGAGGCATCCAGTCCACTTTGGCAATTTCTACCTTGGGCGGGATGTCGGACAACCGCAACTCGGGAAGCGTCCTGATCGCTTTCGGCGGATCGGGGAGCTCCTGAAACTGCTTGAGCGCGGCCTGCTCGGCCTTCAACGCCGCGATCTCGTCTGCTCCCAACGCCATGCGGAGCTTGGCCAAAGCTTCCTGGACGCCTTCATCGTTCCTCTTTTGCAGTTCGGCGTCGGGAACACAAGCCACAAGGGCCCGATGGGGGTTGTCTAGCAGAGCCTCGCGAACCAAGGTTTCGAATACAGGTTCCCCTTGGGCCAGCCGAGCCTTGAGCGCTTGCAGTCTTGGTTGAAATTTCAGGCTTTCTCCAAGCGTCGAGCCGTGAAGCCAGCCTCGCGTTGCCCGGCCCAGGTACCTCAGCCCCATGCCTCCCCCCCGAACTTCGCGGACGCTGAACTCGTAGCTGGCGACCACCGAATCGACGAGGTCTTTGGGGAAACCCTTCCTGGCCCATTCGTGCAGATGGCCGGTCACGAGGGTTTCGAACGCCGCCTTCTTCTCCTCTTGGGCTCCTCGGAGTCCAACGGTGAAACTGACATCACGAATTTCGGTGAAAAGCCCCGATACCGGCGAAAGGTCTTCTCCCAATCCCGATTCGAGCAGAGCTTTTTGAAGAGGCCCGGCGTCACCAAGGAGGATCTCCGACAACAGGTCGAGCGCAAGCACGCGATCATGATCCGGGGCGTCGGCAACCAGCCAAGTCAACGCCAGGGTTCCAGCGTCGGCGGGCTCGTCCAAGGATGCGGGGTAGACACCGCGGACCTCCTTAGGAGCGGACCAACGGGGCTGGGCAGCCACCGAAACCGCCGGGGTTTGGCGGTGGAAGGCACCAAAGTACCGGCGGTCGAGAAGTCTAAGGACAGAGTTGGGACTTTGGTTGCCGTAGAGAAAAACGAGCCCGCGGCTGGGATGGTAGTGTTCAGCGTGGAACGCGCGAAAGGCCGCGTAGGTCAGCTCGCCGATGTGCGCGGGATCACCGCCGGAGTCATGGCGGTAGGGTCCTTGATCAAAGAGCGCACGTTGAACCAGGTCGCCGATAACGCCCTCAGAACTCGAGTAGTTACCCTTCATTTCGTTGTAGACCACGCCGCTTCTGATCAGACCGCCCTGCTCATCCCATTCAAGACGGTGTCCTTCCTGCCGAAAGGCCTCAGGCTTGAGCAGCGGAAAGAACACCGCGTCGGCGTAAACCTCCAGCAGGTTCAGGAAGTCCTTGGGAACCACGCTGGCCACCGGATAGACAGTCTTGTCGGGGTAGGTCATCGCATTGAGGAAGGTGTTGAGGCTGCTCTTGAGCAGGTAGAGGAAAGGATCCTTGGTCGGAAAGTGCCGGGAACCGCACAGGACCGAATGTTCAAGAATGTGGGCCACGCCGGTGTCGTCAGCGGGAGGCGTCGGAAAGACAAACGCGACAAGGTTCTCCGGGTCGTCGGCAGCGAGGTGATAGACTTGCGCCCCTGTCTTTTCGTGGACCCAGAGAGTACCCTGGGCGCGGAATTCAGCCAGGTCGTCAACGGACTGAGAAACAAAACCATGGAGTTTCTTCACTGCAATTCGCCCTTCCATTGTGTAATTGAACCAAAGAGGATGACGTTCCGGTACCCTCGGGTCCTCAAAATATCCACGGCTTTCTTGGCGTCGGGCGAGGCCGGCCTACCGTAGACCAACAAGGGTGTCATCGCACTCTTGGACGGGAACTCGTAGAAGACTCTTTCGAGTGGAAGATTGACCGCGCCTGGTATATGACCCGAGGCGAACTCCTCGGGCGGGCGGACATCCAAGACAATTAAGCCTGGGACAGTCTTGTTGGCCAGAACGTCGGCAAGGACCTCGGAATTGGTGAGTTCCAGACCCTTGACTTCTTGCGTCCACGCCAACGAGACGCTCAGCAAGAAGAGAACAGGAAGAAAACGGGGCATGGCGCCTCCCTTGAAGGTGTTCGCCTCATCATCGGCAAGCCGAAAAATCCTTTGAAAAAAAAACCGTCCCTGGAGGGACGGCCCTGGAAATCAGCCCCTGGTGGAGGTCTGAATCTTGCGAAGCTTCTTCAGCTGTTTACGCTGGAGAGCCTTTTTTTTCCGGTTATTGATGGTGGAAGGTTTCTCAAAATATTCACGCTTCTTCCATTCACGGATGATGCCTTCTTTTTCGACGATGCGCTTGAAACGCTTGATGGCCTTTTCGAGGACCTCATTATCGTCCAAATGAATGCTGGCTATGGTAATCACCCCCCTCTTTCAATGAGTAGAACGCTCGATGGAGGAAATTACCGCACTCACCCGTTCCTTGTCAAGGAGACCCTTGGCAACCAGATCCAACGCGTCGACGGAAATGCCTTCGGAGCGCACCTCCCAGTGAAGGTGGGGCCCCGTCGCCAAACCAGAGGAACCCGAGAGGGCAATCCTCTCGCCAGCCGCCACCTTCTGACCCAACCGGACCAAGGGTTTGGAAAGGTGGAAGTAGTCCGAATACAGCCCCGGGGCGTGTTCCAACACCACGGTTTTGCCCGTCAACATGCGAGAAGCCACCAACACGACGGTTCCAGGAGCCGCGGCCGAAACCGCCGTACCCACGGGCACGGCAAAATCTGTTCCGTGATGGAAGTCGCGGCTGCAAGTCCCGTCCGAATACAAGAAGAGCCTTGTATCGCCGAACTCGGCCGAATGCGGTACCTCGGCCGGGACCGGCAGAATGAACTTTCCCTCTGACCAAGGAAAGTTGGGGTCAAACCTGTCATAGGCTGTCCAGATAGTGGCGGCCTCCCGGTCTTTCCGGACGTCGGGTTTCACCCTCAGTTGTGTCATGGCCCGGTTCAGGTGAATCTCCTCGACGGGAAAATCGCGGACCAAAATCTCCGACGAGACCTCAGCCAAAGTTTTCTTGTCGGTTCCGACGAACCTGACCGTGACGGGCCCGGAGGCATCCAGAGCGTCGGGACAGACCAGCGCCGCCGACCAGTGCAAAGGCTGGTCCTGTTTCCCCAAAATGGTCAACGGATGGTCGACCGCAAAACCCTTCGCCGAGGTGACTGGCTTTTCTGAACCCGGCCTCCAGACTTCCACCGAAAAAGGACCGATAGCCGCTTCGTCCCACGCATAGACTTCGTTTATCGAGCCCGGCTGAAGACTGCTCGGGGAGTAGAACCGCGGTTCGCCCAAAAGGGGAACAGACAGGAGACAAGAAAGAAGGAATGTCAGACGAATCATGCGTCGGCCCGAGCCAAATCCAAGACAGTCAATTGAATCTTCTCTTGTCCCTGAAAGTAGTTGCGGCTGATCTGGAAGGCAATGTCGACGTGGTCGCCGAGGGCAAAATCACCCCGCTCAAGGCGCTCAAGGGCGTTCCAGTAGATCGCCGGCCACTTGTACGCGCCGCCGTCTAGCGTGAGGCGGACGTGCTTGGCGCCCGTCTTGCCAACCAGGTCTAGCGACACAATCTTGAGGCTATGGCTTGAGAAGACCAGGGGGCGGCACCCTTCTCCGTAGGGTTCCAAGCGGTCCACGACCTCTAGTAGATCTGGTTTCAGAAAGTCCTGGGGAAGATCGGCGTCGATTTCGATCACGTCCTGCCCTTCTTTGCTCAGAGGAAAATCGGGCAAGATGGACTTCAGTCTTTCTTCAAAGGCGGCCCAGCGGTCCTCGGGAAAGTTGAACCCTGCCGCTTGGTCGTGCCCACCGTAGTCGGTGAAAAGATCCGAGAAAGCGTCGAGAAACCGCCGGGTCTCAAAACCCCGGTTCGCCCTAAGCGATCCTATGCAACGGCCGTCTTGGGCCGTCACAACGACAGCCGGGACCCCGAGGAGGTTCATGAGACGGCTTGCCAGGATGCCGGTAATCCCCCGCGGGATGCTCGGGTCAAAGACCAGCGCCATGCGGTTGTTCAGCGTTTCATAGGAGACTCTTGCCACAGGAAGAATCTGATCCCACGCCATGGCTCCCAACTGGCGCCGCTGATGATTGAGGGCTTCCAGTTCTGACGCCAGGACCCGCTGCCGGTCGGCGCTGTCGGTCAGCAGAAGCTCGACGGCCTTTTCGGGGCATCCGAGGCGGCCGGCCGCGTTGATGACAGGAGTCAGGCTCCAGCTGACATCGGTTGTCGACAGGGGTTTTCCCAGGAGCTTCAACCGCATCAGCAGCGCTCTCAACCCTTCGCGGCGGCTAGAATTGAGGGTCTGCATGCCGAGTTTGACCAAGATGCGGTTCTCGCCTTCGAGCGGCATCAGGTCGGCCAGCGTTCCCAGCGCCACCAGATCGAGCACCGGAAGAAAGTCCGCTCCCAACTCCGGGTACGCCTTGTAGACCGAACTTGTGAACAGGCTGAGCAGGATGTCGAGGTCGCCGGTTTCGAGGCGGTAGCGCGGAAGGCGGCTCTTGGCCTTGAGTTCATCGAAACTCTGGTTGGCCAGACTTGGAAACGCCTTGCGGATCTGGGGAGCCAGGTCAAAGACCCCGATATCGACCCCGGGACCGAAGAGCTGACGGAGAAGGCGAAGCTGAACCCTCTCCTCGAACACAAAGATCTCCTGGTTCTGAAGAAATTCGACAAGGAGCGAAAGGTCCGCGGCCTGACTCTTGGCGTCAAACACAAGACGGAGGCGCTTGCGTTCCGTCAAATTGACGAGACGGGCAGCTTCGACGATCAGGCCCTCCTCCGCTTGCCGACAGTGCAGAAGGCACATCCGCTGGTTGTAAAGGGGCGTTGCCGAAAACCTGAGCGCCCACACAACTTTCGAGGCAACCGCGCAGGCCGCGAGGAAGGGAAAAGGATAGGTTTCTCCGGGAATTTTGGGATTGATGAAAGCCAGTGCCCCAGGGAGCTCGGCAGGAGCCACATGGTGATCGAAAACCAGCACGTCGATGCCAAGCTCGCCGGCACGTTCGATCTCCTTGAAGTTGCTGATGCCGCAGTCGATGGTGACAATTAGTCCGCCGCCGGCCTGGGCCAGCGCTTCGACCGCGTCCAGGGTCAAACCGTAGGCCTCGTCCTTTTGGGGCACCCGCCACTCGACGTTCAAGCCGAATTCACGGAAGGCCTCAACCAGGATCACCGTTGACGTAATGCCGTCGGCGTCGCGGTCTCCAAACACGAGGACAGCCTCGTCATCGTCTCGGGCTCCGGTCAACCGGTCGACCACATCTTCCATGTCGCGAAACAGGAATGGGTTGGGGGTAAAGCGCAGATCGTCCTCAAGATACGAGAGCAAAGCCTCGCCGTCGGCAACCCCACGCCGAAGCAAAATGGAGGCCTCGAGCAGCTTCACATCGTAGCGCGCCGCCAGAGTCCGAACCTCTTCGGCGATCAATTCTTTCTTGTTCCAAACCATAGTCCCTGCCGTCCTCAAAGCGCTGCAACCTCCCCAAGCACCAGCGGTCCAGAGGAAGGAACGCTTTGGGCGAGGGTCCAGGCCTTTTCGAGTCGAGACAGCGTTTCCCTTAGCCCCGATTCCGAGTCCGCCCAAACTTTCAGAATTCCTTGTCCTTTTTCGAGGCGATCGCCTTTCCTGGCCAGAAATTCGAGTCCCACATTGGGACGCACGATGTCTTCTTTCCGATTTCGGCCGGCCCCCAGGGCTGTGGCTGCCAAACCGCATTCAAGGGCGTCCCAACCCCCGTGCCAACCGGCCCCCGTCGACAACAGTTCCCCAGAGTACCGAGACCTGCGAACGCCAATTTGCGAGTTCAGGAGCTTCAGGTCGCCACCCTGGAAACTGACGCTTTCTTCCCATTTTTTGAGAGCCGCGCCGTCGCCGAGTCTCTGGCGGGCCATCGCCTCGCCTTCCTCGACCGAAGGGGCAAGCCCGCCTGCCACCAGCATCCAGGCCACCTGTCGGTAGGTCAAGGCCATCAGATCGGCCGGTCCTTCGCCGCGAAGACACTGAATGGATTCTTCGACCTCAAGGAAGTTGCCCGTCATTCGCCCAAGAGGCTGCCCCATGTCGGTCAAGACGGCAACGGCCTTGCGGTCGAGGCTGCGAGCGGTTTCGACGAGGCTTTTAGCCAAGGCCTGTCCCCTTTCAAGGCTGTCCATAAACGCGCCCCGTCCCGACTTCACGTCAAAAACGAGAGCCTGCGCGCCTTCGGCAAATTTCTTGCTGAGGATGCTAGCCGTGATCAAGGGAATCGATTCAACGGTTCCGGTCACGTCGCGAAGGGCGTACAAGAGGCGGTCGGCCGGAACGACTTCTGCGCTCTGGCCGGTCATAATATAGCCGACCGACTTGAGACCCTCGCGGATTTCTTCCTGCGACAACGAAGTTCGAAACCCTTCTATCGATTCGAGTTTGTCGAGAGTACCGCCGGTGTGCCCCAGAGCTCGACCCGACATCATGGGCACGCGGAGCCCGCACGCCGCTGCCAAGGGGGCCAGGACCAAACTCACCTTGTCGCCGACTCCTCCAGTGGAATGCTTGTCGACCAAGGGGCCGGGGACTCCGTCGAGGTGAAGGACGTCGCCGGAAGCAATCATCGCGCGGGTCAAGCGGCCGGTTTCCGGAAAGGTCATTCCCTGAAAGAAGACCGCCATCGTCCAGGCCGACATCTGGTAGTCGGGAACATCTCCCTTGACATAGCCATCAATGAGAAATCGGATCTCGAGGTCGGAGAGTTCAAGCCCTGCTCTCTTTTTTGTGATAATTTCAACGGCTCTCAAACGGCCCCTCCTTGAAAAACGCGCGCCGACTTCAAAGGAGCGCCCACCGCGCGTTCCCAGGCTCCCAGGGCTTCCAGGGTCAGGCACGCCAAATCGACAGGGTCGACGGGGGCCAGCAGTCCTTCTTCGAGGCTCAGCACCGCCGTTGACAACAAGGCTTCAACGGCCCGTGAAGACAGCGCAGTGCCGCGCCCCCCGGCGCAACGCGGGCACACGGGTTCACCACCGGGCGGCAGCATCACTACAGGAAGGCCCGCCAGGGGCCGTCCGCATTCGGCACAGATCGAGAAATCCGGCAGAAGACCTGCCAGTTCCAGAGATCTCCAAAGAACCTGAAGGTGCAGTTTTGCCACCTCGTCGCCGGTGACTCGGTCGAGGATACCCAGGCCCTCGGTGAACAGCTCGTAGACCTCACAGACTTGCCCTTCGACTTGGCTTTTTCCCAGAAGCTCGGCCCAAATCGACGCCGTGGCCGAGCGGTCCAAGTCTTCGGAAAGTCCTCCGTAGAGGTTGATGGCCTCGAGGTCCACGACCTTCCAGTTGTCGGCCACGGGATCGTGGTAGGCTTTTAGCACCACACGCCGGAACGGCGTGGTGAGCAGTTTCAGGCGCCCGCGGGACTGGGCGGCACCGTGAGCGATGGCGGTCATCGGACCGCGTTCCTTGGTCAAGAACGCGACCCCCCGGTGGGCATCACCGATGGGCCATCGCCTCAGGACCAAGGCATCGAACACGTGGTTGCGGTTCCCCATCCGCCGAAGATACCACGGAAGGCCCGGCAGGGGAACCAGCCGCAAGCCCAGGCTCTTGCCCATGCTAGCCGTTTTGCCTAAATTCACCCCCATGAGCGACCTTCCTGTACCTGCCGACAAAATCCTTCCCAACAAAATATCCCTGATCCCCCTGGAATCCCGTCCGATCTTCCCCGGAATCTTCACCCCGCTGATGATCACTGACCGGGATGACGTGGCCGTCGTCGAAGACGCCATGGCGACCACCAAGGTCATCGGGCTTGTCCTTTTGGTGCAGGAACCCGAGGTCCAGGGGATGATCCCCGGGCCGGACCAGTTCTGCCGCGTCGGTACGGCCGCCAAGATTCTGAAGAAGATCAACCTCCCCGATGGTGGTCTCAACATCTTCGTCAGCACCCTCAAGCGGTTTGAAATCAAGAAGATTCTGGAAGCTCCGCTTCGCACCGCCGCTGTCGAGTATATCGACGATGGAGATCAAGAAAATTCGACTCAGGAGATCAAGGCCCTGACGCGCTCGATCTTCAGCGAAATGAAGAGCCTCAGCGAGAACAATCCCCTGTTCAGCGAGGAGGTCCGCCTCAACATCGTTAACATCGACCAGCCGGGCAAGCTGGCCGACTTCGTGGCGAGCATCATGAATATTCCTCGCGACCAACAGCAGAAACTCCTGGAAACCTTCGACGTGAGGACGCGGATGGAGGCCGTTCTTGTCCATATCAAAAAGGAACAGGCCCTCCTCAAGATTCAGAAACGGATTAGCAAGCAGATCAATGAAAAAATCGAGAAGAACCAGAGAGAGTTCTTTCTGAGAGAAGAACTGAAAGCCATCCAAAAGGAACTGGGGGTCACGACCGACTCCAAGGGTTCGGACCTGGCCAAGTTCAAAGACAAGATAGAGAGCTTTGCGTTTACTGGCGAGGTGAAGGCCGCCGTGGATTCAGAACTCGAGAAACTGGCGCTCATGGACCCCAACAGCAGCGAGTACATCGTCACCCGGAACTACCTAGAGACGATCTGCAACCTGCCATGGAAAGACGAACCCGCCGACGAGGTGGACTTGAACTGGGCCAAAAAAGTGCTGG
>CAYYUZ010000007.1:46183-54688 GCA_964475005.1 uncultured Spirochaetales bacterium | reverse complement strand
AGGCCCCAATTCCCCGACTGAAACCACGAAAAATCGTCCTGACTGATCCTGTCAGAATTGAGCCGCCTTCGGTACCTTTGTTTTCAGAGTGCATCTCGAGGAGGGTGGCCATGACACTGAGTCCCCAGCAAGTCTGGAAACAAAAAAACAGCGAAGGTCCGTTTCTGACCGTCATTTGCGGTCGCCTGTGGCTGACCCGCACCGGGGATCCTGTTGACCGAATCGTACAAACAGGAGAAACCTTTCAACTCAAAAGGAGGGGCTGGGTCGCCCAGCCCCTGGGAGGAAAATCGTGCGATTTCACTATCTCGACGTCTTCACCGACCGACCCTATGCCGGCAACCCGCTTGCGGTCTTCTTCGAAGAGGGCGGGCTAACCGACCAGCGGCGTCAGGCAATCGCCAGCGAGGTTGGTTTCAGCGAGACCACCTTCGTCGATCCGACACCGGATTCCCAAGGGCGCTGGCGGGTGCGGATCTTCACTCCCGACCGAGAAATCCCTTTTGCCGGTCATCCGTCCCTGGGTACCGCCGACGCCATTGCGCGCTTCCTCTCGCCGGGCGCCGACAACGTCGTGCTGGCCCTCGGTGTCGGTCCCCTCCCTGTGGTCCGCGAAGGCGCCCAATGGGTCATGGACCAGAACCCACCTCAATTTGGTGCCGTACAACAAAACCGGGCTAGAGCCGCCTCTCTTTTAGGATTGACCGAGGCAGATCTCGACCCAAAACTTCCGGTCCGCCAAGCCTCAACGGGCCTCCCTTGCCTCGTTCTTCCCTTGGCCAGCAAGGCCGCGCTCGATCGTTGCCGCGTCAATCATCTTGCGTATGAGGCCTGGCTCAAGGACGAAGGTTTGGGGAACCTTGCGGCTTTTGCCGTGGGATCGAGTGAGCCGCAATGCGATCTATCGATCCGCGTTTTCGTCGACGACACAGGATTTTACGAAGACCCCGCAACCGGAAGCGCCGCGGGAAACCTAGCCGGCTATCTGGTCGAACACGGCGTCTTCGGAAGCGAACGGCTCAGACTGACAGCAAGCCAAGGCGACCAGATGGACCGCCCTTCACGGTTACAGTTGCAAGCCTGGCGGGAAGAAGGAATCATTCGGGTAAGAGTCGGGGGATCGTCAGTTCTTGTCGCTTCGGGGGATTGGCCTGTGTGAGTTCATTTCAGCCAGTCGGCCAGCTTCACCAGGATGTCCTTCCAGTTTTTTTCCGATTGGTCCCGGCTCTGTGCGCTCGCGATGTTGCTTTGAACGATGGTCACTTTCGTCCCATTCGGTGCGGGGGCAAACGCGCTGCTGATGGTTTGAGTGTTCTCCGGGGTGTTGGGAAGGCCCCAAAATGAAGTCCAGTACGTGTACACAAAAAGTGTCGGACGACTGTAGGTGAGAATCGTGCCTTCATCTCGGAAGGACTTTCCCTCCCATTCGCCGCTCCAAATCACGGCGCCTCCGACCCTCCAATCCCCCTCGGCCTTGATCCCTTCGTAGACCTTCGAAAAACCCTTCTCGGTAGCCAGGGCTTCCCAAGCCCGATCGATGGAAACGGGGAGGAAGCCCTCGATCCGTGCCTCAAAGCGTTGTTCTGGCATTCTTTTCTCCTTGGACTGAGTATACGAGGAATTGACTCAGGATTCTTGAACAAACGCGACAGGGACCATACTTTGACACTAGGATCGGCCCTCCAGGCCTACCGTCGCCGGCAGATTTTGCTATGATGAATCCTGAGTGGGGGTTCCCGATGCGCATTCCTTTTCAACTTTGTCTTGCCTTTGTCGTGGTGTCCGGCCTTTGGGCCCAAACACCCCAAACGAGGATCACCTACGAGGACCGCGTCAACGACGCGGGGCATGTACTCGTTGTCGATGGAAAGAATTTCGGGCCTTACAAGGAGATCCTCTCGTCGAGTTACTCGACGTCGGGAACCGCCATCGCCTTCGCCGCCTCCAAAGCTGACCGTATTTGGATCCTTGCTCAAGGCAAGGAGTCGGGCCCGCTCCCTGTTGGTTTCGATCTTGACCGCTTGCAAATTGCTGACGATGGGAAGGTTTGGGTTCTGACAGCGACGCGGACAGGGACCAGTGAAACAGATCCCAACGAGACCCTTCTGTGGGTGAACGGACACAGCTTCGGTCCCTATCCCGAACTGACTTCTGTCGAATATGCCGAGACAGGAGGCCTGTGGATTGCGGCGGTGCGACCGGCTGCCGACGAAGCCGAAGTTCTGATGGGAAACGTCAAACCGTTGGGTCCGTTCTTCAGCGTCGACCACGTTTGGCTATCGCCCGATGGCAAAACCTGGGGCTATGCCGCCTCAGACTCTGAAGGCCGAACAACGGTTGTCACCACCGAGAAGACCTGGACGGGAGTCCTGTCGGCCAACTTCACCTATCTGTACCCGCGTGAACCGCACTGGGGATATTCCCTCGACCTGAGTACCGGAGAGGAACGCATTGTCGTCGACGGCCATCCCTACGAGGGCTATCGGAACTTCCGAGGATTGGTTCTCACTCCGAGCGGGCGCCACTGGGGCTTTGAAGCCGAAAAAGCCTTGGGTGCGAACTCTCCCGTGGTCGTTGTCGATGGCAAGGAGTATCCAGGCGATACTCTGCTCTGGAGCCGTCTGGGCTCGCAGGAAACGTTCTCGTGGTCGTTCCGCGACAACGCCAAAGTAACCGTTCAAACTTTGAAGTTGCCCTGAAGATCGCCAAAATTCCACAGTTCAATTTCTTCTTGCTCGTTTTCTGGGCTCGACTTACACTCTCTCATGCGCCTAACCTTTTTGGGAATTTGCTTCTTTTTGTCAGGGTTCGTTTCCGCTGAATCCGTTCCCGACCGTCTGGACTCGGTGGCCAACGAGTTGGATTCGTTGGTTGTCGATTTGGAAACCAGTCAGGACCAGGCAACAGAGTTGCATACAAGGCTGGCCAGTCTTGAAGCCCTCTCGGCCGAACATGAGGCGGCTCTGCGGGCGCAGGACAGGCTTCTTTCTGACTACCGCACTTCCGTGGCCGCCCTCGAAGCTCACGACCGTGAATCGCTGAGCATCGCCGGGGCCCTGCGCGACCAATTGCGTTCTCAACAAGCCCTCAACGGTTGGCTAGTCCCGTTAGCCGGCGTTGCGGTGGCAGTCGCCGTCCTCGAGGGGTTGGCGTTGGGGGTCAGGCGATGAAGAAGCTTCTTCCTTGGGCCGCCGTCTTCGTGTTGGGAACGCTCCTGGGCGTCGTCTGCATCGAATTCCTCAACCCGTTTTCCGAAGAATCCTTGAACCGGCAGAAGGCCGAACTCGCGCGGCTGACAGCCGACTTGCAATCTAGAGAAGCTCGGCTTGTTGCGTCTCAAACCCGCCTCGACGACCAGGCCGCCTCGATCCACCAGGCCGTCATTCGAGCCAAAGAACTGTCGGCCCAGGTTCTCGATACCCAAGTTTCAGCGGTTGACCGTCTGAAAAAGCTGGCAGTCCTCATTCGCCAACTCGAAGCGGAACTCAAGGCCATCAACTGAGAACAGTCTGCTCCGCGGTGCAGATGAGGTTGTAGAGTTCACGGGAATCTTGTGTCTCGTGCAGCCTTTCCTCGAAGAAATCGCTTTCAAAGAGTCCTGCAATGTGAGAAAGAAGCACTTGATGAATTCGAGGAGATTCGGCCGGGGTGACCAAAACAAAAAGGATCTTGGTCGGTTCGTTGCGGCCGCTTACGGAGATAGGCACCAGCGGACGCACAACAAACACCAAGGGACGACCAAACCCTTCGACGCGGCCGTGAGGAATGGCCAGATGGTGAGACAGCGCGCTGGGAACCTGCCGCTCCCGCTCCAGAATCCTTGTCAGAATCGTGGATCGGTCGGTGGGGAGTTCGGTCAGCGGCAACCGGTCGAGGCTTTCTCTGAGCACAGCTTCGAGTCCGTCTCCCGCGACGCCCAAAAGAATGTGTTCGGGCTTCAGGAACTCGCTGATGGTGACCGGGGGTTGTACCGGGTACTCCTCCTCGATCGTCCCGACAACCTCCTCGAGAATGTCTTCCAAAGTAATGATGCCAGTCCAACGGCCAGCCGAGTCTCTGACAAAGGCCATGTGGTTTCCCGTTCGCTGCATTTGGCCCAAAACGGTTTCCAGAGGCTCGTGGTCGACGACTTCGAGGGCAGGACGTGCCAATTCGTGAAGCGAGTAGGCTCCTGGGTCGACCCGATACGCCGCATAGAGGTCCTTCACGTGGACAACGCCAAGGGGCTGGTGACTGCCCGGTTCGACAAGAGGGTAGCGGGAGTAGCGAAACCGGCTGATCACCGTATGCACAGCCTGCCACGACATGCCCGAACGCAGGACTTGCACCTTGGTCTTGACCTGCATGGCGTTGCGGACGGTTAGGCTCCCCAAGTCGAGCACGTTTTCCATGTACAGCAGCCGCCGGAAGCTCATCATGCCGCCGGATTCCGACTGGTCAAGGATGAGGCGGAACTCTCTGTCGCCCACAAGACTATGGCTGGTCGGAGCCGAGAGTCCAAAGGGCCGCAAGAGCAGTCCCACGCTGGCGTTTAGCACCCAAATCGGCAGCCAGAACAGCCAGCGGAACACCGTGATGGGGCCCGCAATCCAGAACAGAACCTTTTCCGTTATCCGGATCGCGAGGGTCTTGGGGATGAGCTCGCCCACGACGATGTGCAGGTAGCTGACCAAGAGAAAGCCGGTTCCCACCGAGACCGCCCGGGTGACTGGCTCTGACCATTGCCCCAGACCCGCAAAAACCGGGTGAAACAGGGCCGCGAAAGCCGGCTCCCCAACGAAGCCCAAACCGATGCTGGTGAGGGTGATCCCCACCTGACAGACCGACAGGTAGTCGTCGAGGTGGTCGATAATCTTCCTGACGCGGATAGCCCCTTTGTGACCTTGAGCCACCAGCGAATCGACTTGTGTGGGACGAATTTTTACCGTGGAGAACTCCGCCAAAACGAAGAAGGCGTTGAGGAGGATGAGAACGAAGGCGACGAGCAGGAACAGGGCGGTTTCCACGGCAAGCTCCCCCGCTCAAAATAGCCCGTGCCGAGCGGGGGGGCAAGAATCAGGTCAGCCTAGGATTTTTTCTTGAGCGGAATCCAAACCTCGCTGACAAACTTGAGACTGTCGGGATTGCCCCTCTCGTCGCCTTCGGGAAACTTGAGATAGGCCTCGAAGTCCGGGGTGCCGCCGTGCTCGTACTCTGAGGCGGGAAACCAGTCGGAATAGGCGGCCTTCCAAACATCCTGAATGGCGTGGGGCATGGCTCCGACCGAGGTGAACACGGCGTAGGTGGCCGCAGGAATCGCCAGGGCCCGCGTTCCCTCAGGAATCTTCTGCCCGGAAACTTTTTCCACCCCGATCAGGTAGGTGAAACTCTCGCCCTTGGTGTCGGTTTCGGCGCAGACACCCAGTAGACCTAAGGGTCCGCACAAGGGGGCCAGGGCTGCAACCTTTCCCGACGCATGACATTCGGACCAAAACTTTGGAATGCTCACCATGTTCTCTCCGCCGACGGTGCGGGCGCGGTGCGCCCACCCGACGACTTCGAAGGCGGCGTGCTCAACAATGCGATACTTCATAGACCGTTCTCCTTTGAGGACGACAGCGAGACGGAGGGGAGGCCAGACTTCCAAGGTCACCCCAGGGGCTTTGGCCTCAGACGGCGTTAGGCCAAACAACCGTTTGAACGCCTTGGCGAAAGCTTCCGGACTTTCGTAGCCGTAACGAAAAGCCACGTCGATGACTTTGTCGTTTCCGGCCGCGAGGTCCAACGCGGCGCGGCTCAGCCGCCTCCGTCGGGAATACTCGCCCGGACTCAGACCCGAAACCACTTCGAACATCCTGAGAAAATGAAACGGGGAGCAGTTCGCCAGCCCGGCCGCGCGGTCCAGGTCGGGTTCCTTATCCCAGGTCTCCTCCAAGTAGTCGATTGCGGCATTCAGGCGCTGGGTCCAATCCACCTCTCCTCCTCGATTCGTCAACAAGGACAAACTACCGGCAAACGGTTCGACGGTCCTGTCCGCGATTGCCGACTTCGGTCAGGACTCGGAAGAAAACATGAGCTTGACGCCCAGCAAACCAAGGATGGTGGCGGCGGACCTGTCGACCACAGTTTTCATCCCCAGATAGACCCGCCGCGGCCCCGTGGAGGACAGGGCCAGCGCGACAAAAGAGTACCATCCCGCTTCGACGAGAAAGACCAAGGGGAGGAGCCAGACGGCGAAGACCCAGGAAAAATGGGCGGGAAGAAGACTGGCAAACACACTGCCGTACACAATGGCCGTCTTGGGGTTGCTGATTTGCGTCAACAGCCCCAGGACGAAGGATCGGCCCGGCGCCGGATCCAAACGGACTTGTCCCGGCTCGAGCGACAACAAGACTTTGGAACCCTTCCAGATCTTCCAGCCAAGAAAGACCAAGTAGCCGCCGCCCAGCAGCCGGAGTCCCGCAAAGAGCCAAGGAAACACAAGGAAGAGCGAATGGAGTCCCAGAAGCGCCAGCCCGGCAAAAAAGACGCCTCCGATTCCCATTCCCAAAGAGGAGGCGAGGCCGTCGATGCGGGATGTGGAAGCCGACCTTTGAGCGATGAACAGAAAGCTCGGTCCGGGGCTGATCACGCCCAAGCTCAGGGCGCCAAGAATTCCTAGAACGGGCCAGAAGGTTTCCATAGAAATCACCTGAGCGCTTGGAGGACTTGCGCGCAGGAGCGGACACGGCCAATCCTGGGAAAAACGTGCGCCACCGAAAAAAGATGCGCCTCGGCGGTGATCGAGGTCATGGCGTCTTCGAGAAAGACCACCGCGAAGTTTCGCTCCCAGGCGTCGCGAGCCGTCGATTCGACACCAAAGTTGGTGGCGATTCCGCCCAGAAGAAGGGTCTTGATGCCGCGCCGCCGCAACTGAAGATCGAGGTCGGTACCGTAGAAGGCGCCCCACTGGTGCTTGGTGATGAGAATATCTTGTGCCGTGGCCTGGAGTTCGGGAACCAAGACGGCTCCATCGGGCATGGGAACGGCCGGTGCCGCCATGGGAGTGTCGACGGGGGCCGTAACGCGGTCGCCGCCGCCCGGCCTGAAGTCGACGTTGACCAAGACAACGGGAATGCCGAGCACGCGGCACCGGGCGGCCATCGCAGCCCCGGTCTTGACGACGTCGGCACCGGAATAAGGGGCTGTATTCATCGCCAAAACGCGCTTTTGCAGGTCGATAAGGACCAACGCGGTTGTTTGCGGATCGAGGATCAGGGCTTCGGCAGTCTTGGGGTCGGACACGGGGACCTCCTTGGTTTGCTTCCTTCATAAGTCGCCGGTCAGAAAAAAGTCCAGCCCCACCCGATCATGACGATGAGACAGGAACCCTTTTCGGCGTTGGCCACACCTGGGCCAAAAGCATGCCGGCCAGCATGAGGAAACAGCCGAGCAATTCGCGAGGCCCCAAGGTTTCTCCGAGAAGAAGTCCTCCGCCAAGAGCCGCAAAAACTGTTTCGAGGCTCAGGATCAACGCCGCGGGGCCGGGTGCAACCCCTCTCTGACCAACAACTTGAAGGGTGTAGGCGATCCCGACCGACCCGAGTCCGGCGTAGAGAAGTGGAATCAAACCGGCCTCAAGCCCCGTCCACGAAAACGTCTCCAGCGGGACGGCAACCAGAAAGCTCAAGACCGAACAAACCGCAAACTGAACGACTGAAAGCTTCAAAGGATCCAAGCGGGACGAAAAGCGGTCGATGACAAGAATATGGGCGGTCCAGAACAACGCCCCGATCAACTGCAGGGCGTCGCCGAACCCCATGGTGAAATCGGTGGTGATGCTGAGAAAGTACAGCCCAACCAGACCCAGAATAGCACCGAGCCAGACTCCTCGATGGGGACGCCGCTTCAGAAACAGGCCGAAGATCGGCACGAGCAGAATATAGAAACCCGTGAGAAACGCTGCTTTGCCGGCTGTCGTCCATTTCAGTCCGACCTGCTGAAGGCCGGCTGCGGTGAACAGAATGGCTCCGGCCACCAAACCGGGAATCAGGGTCGCCTTCCAGCGTGAGGTTTCCTTGGTCAACCCTGAGGGTTTGAAGAAGAAGGTGAGGGGCAGCAACGACAGCGCGCCCAGGGCAAATCGCAAACCATTGAAAGTGAAGGCGCCAATGTGATCGAGGCTGACCCGCTGCGCTACGAACGCCACACCCCAGATGAAGGCGGCGATCAGGAGCGCAAACGAGGAACGAATGGGGTGGGAGGGGATAGATGACTCCTTTGGGATGAAGCAACATTAACCACTCTGGAGAAGCTTGCCAAGTTAGGGGAGCCTCGGTTATGTTGGGGCGCTCTGTCAGGGCGACGCGCAGTTCGAAACCCTCCTGCGCGATACAAAACAAAACTAGGAGGCACCACCGTGCCCAAAAAGTCTTTCAGTCTCTTGGAGCCCATCATTGCGGCAGCTGTCACTATTGTGCTGGTCTCAAACATCATCGCCCAGAAGTTCTTCGGTTTTACCGTCCTGGGAATTCCCGTCACCACCGA
>CAYYUZ010000007.1:20365-46083 GCA_964475005.1 uncultured Spirochaetales bacterium | reverse complement strand
GCCTGGTTCGGCAGTTTCGCCAACGATGGCACACTGGCGGTCATGAAAGTCTGGATGGTCAAATGGGACCCTACCCACCGTTGGCTGCCGCTACGAACGATCGCCTCAACCGTCGTCGGGCAAGCTGTCGACACCTCGCTGTTTGTGGGCGTAGCGGTGTTATTCGGTGTTTTTCCCGTGGCAGACTTGGTGAGCCTTGTGATCAGCCAATGGATCCTCAAGAGCCTTGTCGAGATCGTGCTGACTCCCGTCACGGTGCTGGTCATCCGCGCCATCAAGCGTTTCGAAGGTATGGACATTGTGGGCACCCAAACCTGGAACCCCTTTGCCTTTGGAAAAGAAGGCGGCGAGAATCTCTACAAGTAGAGCTTTCTTTTCATCCGCAACTGGGATTCTTCCTGGGTATACCGTTCAAGGTCATGCAACACTACCCAGGCAAGAGCGTGGCTTTCATCGCTGACGGTCAGTGCTACTTGGTCGTCGGCTTCGACAAGAAAACGCAGGTCGAAGTGGTCATGCGCCTCTTGACCAGGCCGTGCGGGAATCTCGTGGATATCGAGGTCGAAGAGTTCGGGTTGGACCAGTTGCAAGTTGTCCAAGCCGGACTCCTCGCGGGCCTCACGGAGCGCCGCGAGGGTCCAATCCTCCCCTTCGTCGGTGTGACCGCCCAATTGCACCCACTTGTGGAGTTTGGCGTGATGCGTCAGAAGAACCTTGTTCCTCGCCGGATTCACGATCCATGTGCTCGCAGTGACATGCCTTCGAGGATTGACCTTTCCTTGAAGCGTCTCACCCGACGCCAGAAACTCTCGAAACCGCGCGACGACCTGGGGCTCCTGCGGAAACTTTTGGGCGTATTTGTCTAGCAGCCGTGCCAGCGAGCGACGCAGTTCTGGCTCGATCATCGTTGGTACTCTTCGACGCACTCCAGGATGAAGGACGCCAGCCCTGGGGCAAATTGATCATAGTTCTTCTTGAACCGGGGGTCGGTGTTGTACAACTGTGCCAGCCCGAGAAGGCTCACGGCGTCCGGACTCCAAAAGAACTCAATTCCTCGTCGCCACCGTTCGACCAGGGCCTGTGCGGAGGGACCAGCAGGATCGGTGCCGACGAGCAGCGACCATTCATTGTACAAACTGTTCATTTCCTCTTTTTGCGCCCGCTTCTCGGCCTCACTCAAAGCGTTGTACCGGCGGTTTGATTCCTTCACAACCAAAGGATCCCAGCGTTCTTCCGCTTCGTCCGCGTAGGCTTTCTGTTCCTGCGGGGTTAAGTCCCGAAACAGTTCGTTGACGCTCATCTTCTTTCCTCCTTGATAGTGCTCAAGCGTTTGATCCACGGTTTCCAAAAGGCGTTGAAGGCGCTCCATGCGCCGACCAAGGGCCCTCTTGTGGGCCTTCAGAGCCGCGACGACTGAGAAGTCCGGGCTTCCCATCAGGCTCCGAATCCTGTCGAGTTCCAAACCCAGTTCTCTGTAGAATAGGATTTGCTGCAGCCGCAACAGGTTCTCCTCGTCGTAGGAGCGGTAGCCGTTGGGCGCTCGGGTCGGTTTGAGAAGACCGATGGAATCGTAGTGATGGAGAGTTCTCGGGGTAACGCCCGTGAGAGCCGCAACCTGTCTGACCGTGTACATGAAGCGAAGGTAAACCCTGACGTTGCGTGAGGGTCAAGGGTTTTTATTGACTCTTGCCAACTTCCGGTAGGGCGACTATTTTTAGCCTCATGAAATCCAACCATCCACTCGCCCTGGTCACGGGAGCTTCTTCTGGAATCGGAGCAGAAATAGCCGTCGAACTCGCCAAACGAGGTCACGACCTGATTCTGACGGGGCGCGATGCCGCTCGTCTCGAAGGGGTCAGCCAACGCGTCTGTAGCGCTGGTGGTGCCTGTGAAATCCTGGTCCTCGATATGGGTACCCCTGAGGCCGCTGTGACGACCCTCTCAAAGTTTCTTGGCGACCGGCCCCTTGAAGTCCTAGTCAACAATGCAGGGTTTGGGTTGTCCGGTCCGCTGAGCGAGGCCAAGGAAACTGAACTGGCCTCGATGATCGGCCTGAACGTTCTAGCCCTCACGCTTCTGACACGCGCCGTCGTGCCCGGAATGCTTTCCCGAGGCAACGGCCGCATTCTGAACGTCGCCAGTACGGCGTCGTTCCAGCCGATTCCCAGTATGGCGGTCTACGGGGCGACCAAGGCTTACGTCTTGAGCTTCAGCGAGGCGCTAGCCGAGGAGCTGTCGGGCTCGGAAGTCACAGTGACGGCCCTGTGTCCGGGGCCGACGGCCACGAGTTTTGCCGAGCGCGCCTCGGTGGCGGACTCCTCGATGTTTCGACACGCCATGACCGCCGAAGCTGTGGCAAAGATCGGTTTGCGGGCCTTGTTCAAGGGCCGCCGGGTGCAGGTCGCCGGTGCGGGCAACGCTCTCATGGCGTTCTCGGTGCGCTTCTCTCCACGGACGCTTACGGCCAAGGTCGCCCGATGGATGATGCACCGGCCATGAATCCCGAACACGAGGCCTTGGTCAGCCTCGCCCACGCCAAGATGCCCTTCGGCAAGTACGCCGGCCGCTTTCTGGTCGATCTACCCGAATCGTACGTGCTGTGGTTCAAAGGCAAAGGCTACCCCAAAGGAAAACTGGGCGATCAACTGCGGGAGATCGAGGAAATCAAGACCAACGGTCTTGAGGATTTACTCCGCGCTATCGTCCGCTGATCAACGTATTTCAATGTCGTCGAACCAAAGATCCACTCCATGAAGGTCGCTTTGCTCGGCGACAATTTCAAAAGACGCCACGCGGTTCCAGGCAAAGGTTCCCGGTTTCGGCTCATGCCATTTGCCATCCCATGCTCCTGTTTCTTTCAACGACGAAAGGGGGATTTGAACAAGGTGCCACTGCCTGTCGCCGGGAACCGAGGCTTGGTCGACGGTTTTTGAAATCCGCCACGGTAACCCGTCCGCTCCCGGAACCTGGCCATCGACAAACCTGAAATCGAAGGAAAACTTGGGCGCGGAGGATCTGACCCACAAGAGGAGGGATGCCCTATCGGAAAGAGCGCTCAGATCCTTCCAGGGAGCGAAGTTCCAGGCCACATTGGCGTATCGGTCAATCCCCGAGACTTTCACGCTGTACTTCCCTTCGTGAGGACTTTCGGCGGAGAAATAGTCCACGTTTCCCGCGTGGTTGTATCCGCCTTCGTGACTTCCCGACTGCCACGTGTCCTGGTACAGAAAAAACCCGGCCTCCGGCCTGTCGGGCTTTGAAGCCACTTGCGCGGGCACGTTGAACCCTAAAGCCTGCACCAGAGGCAAGTTCAGGTCCTGCTCGAAGACCTCGGCACTGCCTTTCTGAAACAGTCCAAAGGTATCTTTGTAGTCCCAACTCGTCCAAGGAATTCCACGGTCCTCAAGGAGGCCGCGAACCGTCCGATACCAAGCCACCCGGTCTGCCGGGTCGCTTCGCAAGTTGTAAACCCCCAGTTCCCCACACCAGATCGGCACCCCTCTTTCGCGGGCAAAGGCCGCCGCTTGATCGAAGGTTCTCGCCATCAGCGGGACAGGATCGGCGGCGTAGTAATCGCTCAGGGACTTGGCGAGCCAGTTTCCGCGGAGAGAAGCCGGCAAGTCCGGGGCTTTTTTTCCTTTGGGTGGAAAGGCCACCCCGGAAAGGTCCTTCAAATCCGTCCACCCCGCGCCCTGGTGGGTGAAAACGAAGGGATCGTAGAAATGGAACGTGTAAATGAGATTCTTGTCGGCATACCGCGGTAACGCGGTCATTGCTTTCAGGGAACCCCAATCGGCACCTGTCACGACGACAAGGCGCCCAGCGTCTTGGACACGAAGGACTTGCAGCACATGTTCTTGAATCCTGGCCCAATCCCCCTCGCCGATCTTGTGGGGTTCGTTTTGAATTTCATAGAGGAGACCTGTCGGCCAGTCAACGTAGTGCAACGCCAGTTGGTTCCAGAGGGCCTTTAGAAATCCCTCGAGATCGTGCTGAATCCTGGGGTCTAGGGGATCGCTGTGGTTGTCGAGGACAAGCTTGAATCCCGAGGCAAGCGCTTGCTTGATGGCCTCGTCGAGAAATGCCAAAGCTCGCGGATCGATCGTATACTGGGGTCCTGGTCCCACCAAAGCGGCAAAATTGACAGGCAGCCGAATACCTTCAACGCCCAAGGCCGACAGGTTCCGAAAATCCTGTTCGCCAAACCTTGAAAACGGCAGTCTCCCCGCCTGGTCTGGTTGGAACCAGCCTGTAAGGTTGACTCCGCGATGAAAAGGAACGTCAGCCGTTTGAGCCACCAGCCCCGACAAACAAACCGAAACAAGAGTCATCAAACAGGTGAAGGTTTTCATTGAATCCATAATACCACGGCACACAACGAGTTCCTAACCCTCCCAATTTATTAGAACTTCAGTCGGAAATGGCTTTATAATGCCAAGGGAGTCAATTCCAGGAGGTTTCCTATGAATGTGTCCGCTTTCGCGCTCGTGCCCTACATCGTGACGTCTCTTGTGTACTTTGTCGTCGGTTCGATCTGGTACATGCCGCTTTTTGGAAGAACGTGGCAGAAACAAACGGGAGTGACCATGACAGGTTCTCCCGATATGGGAGCCATGATTTGGCCGATGATCGGCCAACTGGTGGGGTCGTTCCTTTTTGTCTGTGGCGTTTACATGGTGGTGATGCTGGGCAACTTCAACACCCTCAAGGGCGGCTTGATCGCCGGAGCCTCGGTGGGAGTGTTCTTCGGCCTTTCCATCAACTCGGGCAAACTCCTCTTTCAGAGCAAGCCGGTTCTCTTCCTCATCGACGCCGGGTACAACGTCGTCGGGGCGCTTATCGCGGGAGTCATTCTGGCTCTGTGGAAGTAGTGTCGCTGGGCTCGCGGCCCGTTTCTCCGGACCGCGAGACATAGACGTCAGCTCGTGGCGCCGCGCGGAAGAAGTCGCCCAAGGACGATCGAGGCCCGGTAAGACGACGATAATCCTCGTAGGGAACGACAACAACGTTTTTGCCATGGCGTGTCACCGTCTGTGGTCCTTCGTGCAAACATCGAACCACTAGTTCGCTGAATTTGGCTTTGGCGTCTTGAAGAGTGTAGGTCATAAGGGCCTCCGTCTCGCTGTGCGACAGATTCATACTGGTCTGACTGGTCTGAATTCGCAAGAAGCGGGTTAATGTCTGACGAGCGGAATCGCGCTTTAGTCAGATGAAAGGAGACTTCTGAGGTCGGAGTATCGAAACCAAGGACCAGGGGGCCAGGGCAACACCACCGGGAAAGGTGTGGCCACAAAGCTAGACAGAGCAACAACCTTTGCCACCGACATACTGTCCCCGACTCGATACGCCCCCGTGACAACGCGGCTGGCGGGATCTTCGCCGGAAAAAGCGATAGCTATCCAGGTGACTCGAGAAATCCGACGAGAATCAGGATGAAAGTCGTCTGGAAAAACAAGGGATTTTGTGGTCCCTTCTCGAAGACTCTCCAAATCAACGGATCTAGCTAGCCAGTCGGCAGAGATAAGCAACAGATCATCTTCTTTGTAGGAAAGGCCGGTTACGGGAATTCGCACATTGTCGCGGTCCAACACTTGAGCGGGTTCCCAGTCCGCGAGAGGCTCAAGGCTCATGCTCAGAAATTCTTTCAGCCAACGGTGTCCGTCTGTGGCGGGGACCAAGGGGAAAGCTCCGATTCCAACTTGCTCGATGCCGGTCCAGTAGGGATTGGTCTCAGAATCCTGTCCTTGGTCGATTGGTCCGGGGTAGAGCGCAAACGCCGAAACCACTGGCCTCGATTTGCCCTCTTGAAGCCTGAGAACGATCGAGTCACGGTAACGATGCATTTGGTCGAGGGCATCGGGGGGGACTAGCCATTCGGACGTACGGTCATCCCGTCCCAATGGGTCGTCAGAAGCTCCTTTCAACCGGTACTTGGCGTCGAAAATCCAGATCAGTTTCTGAGGGCCCGCCTTCCTAGGAACCATCGCTTCCAGGACGATGTCGGGCCGTTGGCTGACCGTGTAGCTCCGGAGTCCATGGCCGCTAGCGTTTCCGAACGTCGGTTCGTGAGACAATCGGACCACAAGGCCAGAAGGGCCATCAAAAATGAACGCCGATCCATTGCCTGCCAGTTCTCGCTGCACTCCTCGGTTCTGCCAGCGCGGTCGTTGGTGCGTGCGTTCGGCGAGTCCCAAATCCTTCAGAACTCTGCGAACTTCGAGAAAGCACCAGATCTCGTAGATTTCGTTGACGGAACGCATGCCGACTCGGGTGGATGTAAGACTGGCAAAGAACTCCAGCTGATGCCGAAGTTCCAGCCAGACTCGATAGACGACCGAATATCCGGCGCGCTGATGGAGGACAAGTGACTCCTGCATCAACCCCGTGTAGGCACCGACACCCCTGAACAAAGGTTCCGCGCGGAAGGCCCTGATCTTGCGGATACGTCCTTTCATCCGATCTCGGAACGACGATGACAGGCCTGGACTCTCGACCAGCTGCAAAAACCGTTCGAGACCGAGAAGCGACTTATCCGCGACGTGAAGGATGAACCGGTTCTCGGGGGTGTCACGGCTCGAACGCCACAGCTCAACGGAGTAATTCTGACCTGGGTTACTTCGCCCAGACGCGACGGCTTCTTCTAACCGATGACCGAGGCGTCCCTTCAGACGATCCGCCCTCAAGAACGCTGGCTGGCCATCGAGGGTGACATGGGGAGTCCGAACCACCGTCTTCAGCCCACTCTCCAGTTGCTCCCAAAGGCGGTCGAATTGGGCAAACCACATCAGCAGAAAGGCGTCGTCCCGTCGAGAGGAGCGACCTGCATCGTGCGCGGTGGGAGGATCAAATCGAAAAAGCCAGAGGGGGTAGATTTCTTCGATGGACTTGGTCATGGCGCTGAGGTCTGATGCGTAGTCCAGCTTGAGCGGCCAAATCTGCCAAGCGACTCTGTCAGTTCGGATGGAGCCTGAACCATCGAGACGCCGAAGGGCGATTTCAAGAGGAAACCAACCGATGTCGTTGCCTGTATTCAACGTGCCGTGCCAAAGCCCAGGATCGATTCCGACCCGCTCCAGGGAATCACCGATGTCCTGCCGTACCGGGTGGCGTACTGACAGAATTTCCCAACCCGCCCCCGGCGTGAGTGTGAGCGTGTACGCTGTGTTCTCAAACACCGAAGGTACGGAGAATACGGTGACTGGTTTAGCTCCTGGTATGCGGATTTCAACGGCAGAACACAACAAGTCTGAGTCCTGCCGCCCCAAGACTTTCATCAGGCCCTTCAGTTGAACTTGAGGTTCTTTGGCGGTTGTGAGGATCAGCGTCCACGCTGGCGTGGTCTGGCACAGAGCCTCGAATCGCGTTGCCATGGTCAGGGCCAGAAAGAAGTGTAGGCGGACTGCTTCAGGCGTCGAAGCATGAACTGGAGTTTTCGGTAGCTTCGGCTCTTGCTCCACATCTCCCCAAACCGCCCCGGCCACTCTTCAAGCAGGTGATCCAGGACCGACTTGCCTTCATCGGTCACCGACCGAAGCTTCTCTTCGTCGCCCTCGAGTCGGGGGAGCAGTTTGGTCATGACGACCCAGTCGAGCACCTCGCCTGCGGATTTCTCGGCAAATGAGGCGGCGATCAGAAGGCTCTCGTTGATCGTACGGTAGGCGATGCGGAACGGACCAAAGGCCATCGTTTGGTTCCACTGCTCCAAAAGGTCCAGAACATTTTGTTTGGCCGGTGGTTCGGAAGTGAGGTCGTTAGCGTCGGACACGGAAGAAAGCCCCGTCCAAGGGAGTTCTGTCTTCAGATCGGGATCAAGGGCCGAGCCTCCGAACCGGGAAAAGTCCACGTCGTCAAATTCAACAGTCAAGGCCCTGTCGAGCACCTTTCTGCTGAAGGTGTGGGTGGTCTCGTCCATGTTCACCGTCCCAACCACAATCAAGTTGGGCGGAAGCGGAATCCCTGGATCTTTGGCAGATAAAAAGGCCGCCCAGAGAGAGTCGGTTGGGGCGACACCGGGCAAGGACTTTCGGATCAGTTCCGCATCCTCACCTAACCTGAGAAGAGGCGGGCATTGATACACTTCCGATGTCCATTTTCGCCCCTCAAGCACACTGAGGTAGTCGGCGAAATACTGCTCGAC
The DNA here is from genome assembly GCA_964475005.1 of uncultured Spirochaetales bacterium. Classification (GTDB taxonomy): domain Bacteria; phylum Spirochaetota; class Spirochaetia; order JABEVK01; family JABEVK01; genus JAIFLN01. The sequence goes on along the minus strand of CAYYUZ010000007.1, from coordinate 37,946 downwards.
GGGAGCAAGGTTCATCTCGTCGAGGCAGAGCCAATGTGGGGTCATTCGAGAAAGCGACGTCGCGGAAGGAGTCAGCGTCTGCTCAACCGACCAGCTATCACGCCAAGCTTGGAGAAGGAAGGCCGGGAATCCTGTGGTAGCGACAAAGACCGGTTCAGCGGAAATGCGGCTGGCGTAGCCTAGCAAGTCGGACGGCTCGTGCCAATCGGGACGGACGGGAATGACTTTCACATTATTCTTGCCCGACAGCTCTCGTTCTCTCACCCACTGAGTTTTGCCGGTGCCGGAAATACCGGCCAGCAGGAGGAAAGGTTTGGGAATGGGAAGACCGTTGGAATGAATTGGAGTATTCGCCTCGGCTAGCAGGGACCCTCTCAACGATTCATAGATCATGACTAGTTCGACTAGGTCGCGCTCTAGATTCTCGAGCGATGGAAGAGTTCCCGAAGCATAGAACTTAGCACCAATGTTTGGCTCCTCGTAGGATTTCCCTAGAGGGGTAGTCGAACGAAGGTCAATTGACGGAGACCAACTGGATAGGCGAGGGTCCAACAACCGAAGCCTGGCCGCGAGCTCCTTGGCCTGTTTCATTGCTGACAACCGTCCAAAGCGCTTGATAGGGCCCGTTGTCCCTTGGTTCAGCGACAGATAGACTCCGGACATATCCTCGCGGAACAGGAAGACTGGATAGACTCCGTTCTGAGTCGAAACGGTAATCGTAGGGTCCAGAAGCGCAACCCATGGTACACTTGCCCAGTTTCCGGCACCAGGACTACCTTCAACCCTCAAGGAAGGGGAGGCGCCGCTAATGATTGTCTCAACTACCTTCGCGAAGTCTGTCCGGAAAAAGCTGGCCAACGGGTGATCCCGAAATGGTTGCCCTCTTGCCACCGGAGCCTCGGACAGGACCTTTACTATCGCGTCACGCAGGTTCATTTAGTGTTGATCTCCTCATCCTACCAATCCAAACTGGGCTCCTGATCGCTGAATCAGCTGAAACGTATTGATCGTCATAACACCAAATGCCTCGCAAACATTGGGTATGGGTACCCTTTTCTTGCTTTCCAGCTCAAACTTCTCGTGTGTGACTACCGCCGCTCGCAATGTCAGGGCCTTAGCGATTAGCCAGGGGTCGCCGCCGCCAAGAAACTCTTCCTTGGCTTGCTCTTTGAAGGGTTGCCGCATGACCCATTCGGCGATGGTTGAAAAGGAAGTCTGTGTTTCAAGGTCAGTGACCGGAAGAAACCAGTTCTCATTGTCCCGCGCCTTGACCCACTCGGCGAGATCGTCGTTACCCTTTTCCAATTCTTCATAAATGGGTTGGATGGACGCATGATGCCCGACAGCCTGCTCCTTGTCGAGCCAATCCCAAAACCCAGGGGCAAAACCGAACTGATAGTACGAGTTCTTTGCCTCGATGAACACGTTGGCGTCAAGCAGGTACGCCGGGTTCATCGGATGTCCATTTCTTCCGCTAGCTTCTGGATCTGGCTGGGCTGGATGGCCAGCAGTCTGGCCGCATCACGCCAAAGCATTTCTCTCTGCAGGGCTTTGGTCACGACGGCCGCGGTCAGTCTCCGGCCATTTCGCGCGGGAATATTGCGGTAGTAATCACCACCACCTCTGCCTTGTTGGGTCCCATGCCAAAGGTCGATCTCGGCGCGATAGAACCCGTCGTAGCTTTCCCAAGGCACCATCCCCAGGTCGAGAGCCCGCCGCGCGGTGACGAGGGGACTGACGCGGAAGATGCGGGAAAGAGCACGGGCATTCTCAGCAAGTTCCAAATTACGGTTCCACCGCTGTTGAAACTCGGCTTGGGGGACCAAAACTTCGGCCGCGACTACATCGCAGAAGCGTTCTGTTTCGAGAAAGGCGGCAGAGGACACCTCCGGACGGGTCTCACCGATTCCGGATTGCCCCGTCCAAATGTGGGCCAGTTCGTGAGCGAAGGTGAAGAACTGAGCAGCGGGAGCATCGGCGCCGTTGAGAAAAATCAGGGGCGCCAACGGGTCACAGAGGGCAAACCCTCGAAAGTCTTCAACCAAAAGCGGCCGATGCGTGTTGTTGCCGACGATACCGCTCCGCAAGATGCTGATTCCTGCAGCCTCGGCCCGATCAAAAAGGAGCCCCAGGAAATCTTCCCATCGAGGCGCTCCGTCCCGATCTGCCATCGACAGCTTGAGAGTTCGAACAATGTCGTGGGCAACGGTTTCTATCTCATCACCAAAGACAAATTTCCCTACCATCGGCAGGACCTCGGCCCCCTGCTCCTTCAAGTAGTCTCTGAACCAGTCCTGGCGGCGGAGCGCTTCGGTCACAACCTCTCTCAGTTCCGAACTCAACGATCCTTTTTCCCGAGAACCGACAGTTCGGAAGTCCGGGATCGCCAGGGTTTCTTGTGGAGGCTGGGAGAGGAAAAAATACCCGAAAGGAACGTGAAGGGCCTTGGCGAGGCTCTGAGCTTGTTTGAACGTCGGGCGGGCTTCGCCGCTTTCCCAGCTGGCGATCTTGTCAGCAGCAACATGCGTCTTCTGACCCACGATCTCCAGATTGAGGCGGGCCCTTTGGCGGGCCCAACGAAGGACAGGGGGACTCACCAGCGCAGAAGTCATGAATCAAACTACCATGAAGTCGGAACCCTGAGAAGAATTCCCCGGCCTTTTCGTGTCAGACTATTCTTAATGCCCGATTCCCTGGCGCCAGCCCAGCGGTCGGCAAACATGGCCGCCATCCCGAGATAGTCCTACCCAAATACCATGTCGTCATCTTCGTTCACGGTTGCTTCTGGCACGGACACCACTGCCCCAAGTATCGGCTTCCGAAATCCAACGGCTGCTATTGGGCCGAGAAAATTTTCCGCAACCGGATTCGCGACCACGATGTTCAGGAAAAGCTGCTCAAGGCAGGCTGGCGCGTCGCGGTGGTGTGGGAATGCGCTGTGAAAGGCCCAAAACAGGAAGATACTCTTGCTCACACAATTGAGCAGATCGTGCTGTGGCTCAGGGGTCCAAGCCACGAGTTGGAAATCACCGCTCCACCCCATCCCCAAACGGAATCGGAGTCTGTTCGATGACATGCTGCTGGCGGGGGACGTGGCCCTCCTCGCAGTCTTTCCGCGTGCTATAATCTCAGTAAGGACTGAGCCATGCCCAACTACCAGCAGCGGATCGCATCGTCTCCTGAGATTCTTTCGGGAAAGCCCATCATCAAAGGCACCCGCATCTCGGTGGAACTCATTTTGACCAGACTCGCCGAAGGGGCGTCCGTTGAGTGGTTGCTCGAAGCATGGCCCCACCTCACACGTGAGGATATTCTCGCCGCCTTGGCCTACTCCGCCGACGTCGTAGCCCACGAGGAAATGCTGGTTGTCTGAACCAATCCTCGTTACTGACGAAAACCTCCATCAGCGCATTGTTAACGCCTTGAGGGCTTCTGGGTTCAATGTCCTTTCGATCCGCGAGACCTCACCAGGCATGAGTGACACAGAGGTCTTGCAGGTCGCCGCAAAGGCGAACGGCGTGCTGATCACTGAGGATTCTGACTTCGGAGAGCTTGTATTTTCCCACCGGCTACCGAGCATAGGTATTGTGTACCTGAGATATACCCCAAGTGAAGTGGAGGCGATCATTCGATCACTTCTTGTTGTCCTGAGGGACCATGCCGTTATCGGCAAGTTCTGCACAGTGACTGTCAATAAGATCAGAACACGGGAATTGCCCTCGGCGTGAACAGCCGGTCAGGCTCAGCGGCACCGCCCGAGTTGGAAGTCCCCGCGGCGCCCAGTCCCCAAGCAGAAGCGGGATCGAACAGGAATTGAGCCGGCGACCTCGTTGTCTACGAAGGCGATCAGTTCTCCGAAAAGGCCGAGCGTAACGGGAGTTTCGAACAGGTCATTCAGCGCGAAGGTCGTGTCCTCCATGGGTAAGGCCGAAGCCAATGTCTGGAAATGCACAGTGGGTACTATCCGGGTCCCTGTCCAAAATCCCACGATCCAAACAAGGAAATGCCTAGTATGAATTCGACACAAAGCCTCCAGGGATCGTGTCACAAAGCCTAGAGGCTTCGTGGTGCAATCCCTAGAGGCTTTTTTTCTTGGTCTAGGAAAAATTTGACAGCATCCTGTCAAATGAATATATTCTGCCCATGGAGCCCGGTACCGATCCCCCAAGCCAGTTCGCCCTCCTCATCTTCCGCCTCAACGGCCTGTTGATGCGAAACGGCGAAAAGATCACTCGGGAGCTCGGTCAAAGCAGCGCCCGATGGCAGGTGCTCGGCCGCGTCGGCTTCGCCACCCAAACAGTGGCCCAAATGGCCCGCGAAATGGGGCTGGCCCGTCAAAGTGTGCAGCGCGTTGCCGACCTGCTGGCGGCCGAAGGGTTGACCCAGTTCAAAGTGAATCCTGCCGATCAGCGGACGCAGCTTGTCGAAATCACTCCTGCAGGACAGACCGTACTGGCCGCAATCTACCAGCGAAACAACGAATGGTCAGAACGAATTCAAACTCGGCTTGACCCAGAGGTATTTCGGGAAGTCATGGACCCGTTGGAACGAATTGGACGCATCCTAGAGGAGGACATTTGATGGACGGGACATTCACGGCGACGATCATCAAGGAAGAGGCCAAGGGCGGCTGGACCAACGTGCTTTGGCCCGATTCGGTTGCCTATCTCGACACGGGCAAAGCGGTCAAGGTCGAAGGTACAATGGATGGTCACGATTTTCAGGCGACGTTTCTTCCCTGGGGCAATGGCTCGCACATGCTTCCGATCAAGGCAGCCCTCTTCAAGGTTCTAGGCAAGCAATCTGGCGACGCCGTCGAAGTACGGCTGCACAAAATTTAAGAGGAGATTCCTATGATCGTTCATTGTTCCTGTGGCCAGGTTGAGTTTGAAGCGAAAGGTAAGCCCATCCTGACAAGCGTCTGCTACTGCGATGACTGCCAAAAGGCCTCGCACCAATTGGAGTCACTACCTGGGGCCCCCCGCCTTATTGGGGAAGATGGAGGGACTCCGTACGTCCTCTACCGAAAGGACAGGGTTGTCCTTCTGAAGGGGAAAGAACTGCTTCAGGACCACCGCCAAGAGGGAGAAGCCTTTACGAAAAGGGTCGTCGCGTCATGTTGCCATTCGGCCATGTACCTTGAGTACGAGAAAGGGCACTGGTTCTCATTCTTTCGGGACAGGCTCGCAGGTCCCGTACCGTCCGTTCAGATGCGCATCCAGACCCAGTTCAAGCCCAAGAACGCGGTTCTTCCCAGCGACGCACCTGCTTTCAAAGCCTTCCCGCCCCGTTTCATCTTCAGGCTCCTCTTGTCGAAACTGGCCATGCTTCTGAGAATGTGACTCTTGAACATTGATGGTTGGCCTATCTACAGACTGGCCTAAGTCAACCCAATTGAGGCACCTCATCCCAGAACGCCAGTGGATAATGTTCCTGAATCAACGAGTCCCTCGTCAGCAGCGGCGCTCCCCAAGCCATGGCGTGCCCAGCAATCAGGCGGTCAAATGGGTCGCGGGTCCAATTGAGCACCTGCGCAATTTCGGCAGCTCTTGCCCAACCTTCGGTTTCAAGGGTCAAACCAAGTTCACGGGAGAGATAGTCGAAGATAGTCGCCGGTTCATGATGGAGAATCCTGGACTCTCTAAGCCACTCGAGCTCCAACCTTGCCATGGGAGATAGAACCAGGTCATCGGAGTCCAGTTTGTTCCTGGCTGCCGATGGAATGTTCTTCTTCCTTTCAAATAGGATGACAGCAGTGTGGGTATCAAGAAAGGTCATCAGGAGTCCATTCCCAGGTCTTCACAAGGTGCAAAACGTCAAGATCTACGGCACTTGTTCCCGGGTGTTCTTCCAACTCGTCAATCCGCTTCTTCTTTCTTCGTGGCACCAGATCGTAGGTCTCCCCGCCACGCTCGATACGTACAGTTTCACCAGTATCACGACATTGATCGAGGATTTGAAACAAGTTCTGTCGGAACTGTGTCGCTTTGACCGTCATGAAGTTTCCCATGTACGCTTATTTCAAAAAAATGTACACTTGAATTCACGACCAGTCAATAGACTAGGGGAGTTCGCATTCGGTTCAGGAGGAAATCATGAACATCGCGATTCTAGGAACAGGCAAGGTTGCCTCCGTCCTCGGGGCCAGTTGGAAAAAGAAAGGACACACCATTGTCTACGGGTCACGGACGCCTCAAGGACCGGACCAAAAGCTGTACGCCGCAGCGGTAGCGGCGGCCGACGTCGTTGTTGTGGCTATCCCAGGGACTGTTGCCGCTTCCGCTTTGGCCGAACTGAAACTCGACTGGAGCGGCAAGATCGTGCTCGACGCCACCAACCGATTTGACGGAGGTCCTTCTAGCTTCGGTGGTATTGTCCCGGCTGTGTCAGGGGCCCACGTGTGCAAGGTATTCAATTCTGTCGGTGTCGAGGTCATGGCAAACCCAGTCTACGGGAACGAGAGAGCCGCCATGTTTTACGCAGGGGACGATCCAAAAGCCAAAGAAGTCGCCCGTGCATTGGCCGCCGACGTAGGCTTTGAACCCGTGGACCTCGGAGGGAGCAACACCGTTCCGGGCCTCGAAGCCATGGTAGCAGGTCTGTGGTTCCCCTTAGCCCAAAAATACGGCCGCGGTACAGGCTTAAGGGTCCTCATCCGCTAGAGACGAGCCGACTCCCCTGGCTCCTCTCAAGGAGAGGCGCCGAAGATCGCCGTTCTGGCTAAGCTGAGGTCCGAAGTGACGCGCGGAGCGTACCCTTAGGTACGTGAGCACGGAACGAGGGCCGAGGCGACGCCAGAACGGCGAGATTCAAGCCTCAGCTCACAATCGCTTTCATGGCGGTCATGTAGGCCCTCAGCTTCTTCCCCACAATCTCCACGGGGTGGTTGCGAATGCCCTCGTTGACTTGGTTCAGCAGGGCGTTGCCGACCTTGGTATCCTTGAGGGTGAGCCCCTTGCCGACGAGGTCGGTGTCGATCTTCTTCATAAAGTCCTTCAGCAACGGCCGACAGGCGTTCTCGAACAGGTAGCAGCCGTACTCGGCGGTGTCGCTGATGACTTTGTTCATCTCGTAGAGCTTCTTTCGGGCAATCAGGTTGGCGATCAGCGGCACCTCGTGCAGCGACTCGTAGTACGCGGATTCCGCCTTCATGCCGGCGTCTGTCATGGTCTCGAAAGCCAATTCCACACCAGCCTTCACCATGGCGACCATCAAGATCCCTTTGTCAAAGAACTCCTGTTCGCTGATTTCGGCCGAAGTGGGAGCCGTCTGTTCAAACGGCGTCTTACCCGTAGCTTCGCGCCAGGCCAAAAGGTCCTTGTCGCCGGCTTTCCAGTCGGCCATCATGCCGCTGCTGAAGGCCCCGCTGATGATGTCGTCCTGATGCTTGCGGTACAAGGGAGTCATAATCTTCTTGAGCTCGATGGCCAGTTCCACGGCTTTGACCTTGGCGGGGTTTGACAGACGGTCGAGCATGAGGCCGATACCGCCAAACTTCAGCGCCTCGGTGATGGTCTCCCAACCGAACTGAATAAACTTGGCGGCCCACGCCTTGTCGATGCCCTTTTCCACCATCTTGTCGAAACACAACAGCGAACCGGTCTGGAGCATACCGCACAAAATCGTCTGTTCGCCCATCAGGTCGGATTTCACTTCGGCGACAAAGCTCGACTGCAGCACGCCTGCCCGCGCGCCGCCGGTACCACTGGCCAGCGCCTTGGCGAACGCCATGCCCTTGCCTTCGGGATCGTTTTCGGGGTGCACGGCAATGAGCGTCGGAATGCCGAACCCGCGCTTGTATTCCTCGCGAACTTCCGAGCCGGGACCCTTGGGCGCCATCATCACCACAGTGATGTCCTTGCGGATCTGCTTGCCCTCTTCGACAATGTTGAACCCGTGGCTGTACCACAGGGTCGAGCCCTTCTTCATGAGAGGCATGATGGCGTCGATAACCGACGAGTGCTGTTTGTCAGGTGTCAAGTTGCCGACAACATCGGCGGTTGGAATCAGTTCCTCGTAGGTGCCGACCTTGAACCCGTTGTCGGTTGTGTTCTTCCAGCTGGGGCGCTTTTCGGCTATGGCTTCCTTGCGCAGGGCGTAGCTTACATCAAGGCCGCTGTCGCGAAGGTTGAGGCCTTGGTGGAGGCCCTGGGCACCGGCGCCCACGATCACGATCTTTTTGCCCTTGAGGGCACCCACGTCGTCGGCGAACTCGGCCTTGTCCATGAATCGACAGACGCCGAGCTGCAGCAATTGTTCCCGCAGGGGGAGGGTATTGAAATAGTTCATGCTCCTCTTATAACGCACGAACCACTATTGCGTAAAGTGAATGATTTTCACCTCTCTCCTGTGAAAAGTGGCATAGTGAAGAATCCTAAGCAGGAGGGACCTTTGGATTTCTCGGAACTTGAGGCCTTTGTCGCCTTGGCCAACCATCAGCATTTCGCTCGGGCCGCCGAGACGGTCAACACAAGCCCGTCCGCCCTTAGCCGCATCTTGATTCGCCTCGAAGAAGAAGTCGGCGCCCGTCTGTTTGACCGTGACACCCGCCGCGTCGCGCTCTCCCCCGCAGGGGCCAGCTTCTTGGCGTTTGCCCAAGACTCGCTTCACCGCCGCGACTTGTTGCGTCAAAGCCTCGATTCGCTCGACGGAAGACTCCGAGGAACCCTGAGAGTCTACGCGTCGGTCACCGCTTGCTACACCATCCTTCCGCCTTTGGTAGCCGCTCTGGGTCTGGAGCATCCAGAACTCAAGCTCTCGGTGGAGACTGGAGACCCCGCAGATGCCGAAGCTGTACTGCGCGAAGGGCGTGTTGATTTGGCCTTGGCTGCTCTTCCCGAAGGCGGCATGCCCGGTATGGACTGTTTCTCGGTCCGCAAGACTCCGTTGGTCTTCGTGGCGACTCCAGGTGTTGTCCAGGGGAACCGTCCCGAATGGTCGACCGTGCCGCTGATCCTGCCCCGGCGGGGCCTGGCGAGGGAACGGTTTGACCGATGGGTCCGTCAACGCGACCTTCGCATTCATGTGGCCGCAGAAACGGCAGGCAATGAGGCGATCTTGGCCTTGGCGCGTCTGGGACAAGGCTTGGGCCTGGTACCTCGCATAGTGCTGGACAACAGCCCGTTTGCGGAAGGTCTGCAAGTCTGGAACCCCGAACCGGGCCTGGGCGACTACGACATCGGTTTTGTCCTGCCTCCCTGGAAGCCGGGAGCCGACCGCGGACTGAGAATGGCCGTCCACACCTTGCTGGGTCGGGTCTATCCGAAGGAAGGATTGACGGAATCGGCAAAACAAGGTCATTGAAGGAGGGAGACATCCATGATGCGATCGTTCTTTTTCGTCTTGGTCCTGGTGACAGGAATGACCAGTACCGTGGCCGCCGACCCTTGGCTCGAGGACTTTGAGGCCGCCACCAAGGCCGCGTCGACGTCGGGAAAGCCCATCTTGGTCAACGTGACGGCCTCCGACTGGGCAGCGCCCTGCCAAAAGATGGAAGCCGAGGTCTTTTCGCGTTCCGATTTTCTTAAGGCAGCCCAGGAAAAATACGTGTTGCTCCGGCTGGATTTTCCACGTCAGAAGACGCAACCCGAAAAGATCCGCGCGCAGAACGAACAACTAGCCGGGCTCTATTCCTTCTCTGGGTTTCCGACCTTTCTCATGCTCGACGCAGGTGGCTTTCTGTTCGGCCAAAAGACAGGATACGTGGCCGGGGGAGTCGCCGCCTTCTTGGCGATGGCCGCCAACCTGGAAACCCAGAAGCAAACCCTTTTCACTCTCGCCGATGCGGTTAAGAATGCGGCAGACGGAACCGAGCGGGCCAAGGCCGAGGATGCTCTTTTCCGTCAGGCCGAAACCTGGGGCCTGACGAGTCAGTACGGCGATCTTCCCGCAAAAATCGTAGCCGAGGACGCGGACGGCGAGGCCGGGTTGAAGCCCCGCTACCAAGTGTACAACGCCTACAATCTGCTCTTAGGAACCTGGTCCGACCTTGACGATTTTCACCTGGCCGTTATCAAGCTCAACGATTTGGTCGAGAAGTCGGCGGCCTGGCCCGACCTTCAGCAAAAGATCTATTTCACGAAGGGGATGATCTGGATGAATGCACTCCGGGACGAACTCCAGGCCAAAGAGGCCTTTAGACAAGCCCGTTCCTTGGGCAAAGATACCGAGACCGGTCTGCGGGCCTCGGAACTCCTGGACCAGTTGCCATGAAATTCTTTACCTACAAGAACGAAACCGACAAGAGTCTCGAAACGGAGATCATGGTCAGCGACCGTCTGAGGGCGGCCATCGTCGGTACGGTCTTTTTGGTGGTTTCGCTGGGGCTCTTTGTTGTCTGGACGCAGAGAGCCTGGTTCGAAACCGGACCCGGGGCTCTGACCTTTCTGGGGAAGGTTCCCTACCCCATCGCCTTCGGCGTCTTGGCTCTGTTGGGTGTCTATGAATGGGGCTACCGCTTCGTCACGGGTATTCTGATGGCCAAGGGATTCAAGACGCCTTTTCCCGCACGAATTCTGAACGCCACCTTGGAAATCAGCGTCCCGACCTTGGCCCTCTACCTCTTGTCAACGGTGGTTCCCGCAGAGACGGCCCTGAACCTTCCTCCCGTCTTTCTCTACTATTTCTTTCTGGCTCTGGCGACCCTCCGGCTCGACCCCGCTCTCGCTTTGTACTCGGGTATCCTGGCTGGACTGGAATTCGCTGGTTTGGCGGCCTTTCTCCTCAAGGGAGCCTCGACGACGATTACCCAAGATTTCCTCGGGCTCTATTTGTCAAAGGCCGCCATGCTGGCGGGAACCGGTCTGGTCCTGACCTTCGTAACCCAGCAAATTCGCTCCCGGATCGTTCACCTCTTGGAAACTCGTGAAAAGCAAAGCCGAACCGCGGCGATTTTCGGACAGCACGTCTCCCCGGCGGTGATGGAAAAGCTCCTCAACCAAAAGACCGAGTTGGAAAGCGAAGTCCGCCACGTCACTGTGATGTTTCTTGACATTCGGAACTTCACAACCTTTTCGGAAAACAGAACACCCGACGAGGTTGTCAACTACCTCAATCGGCTGTTCTCTTTCATGGTTGATACGGTCAACGATCACCAGGGTATCATCAACAAATTCCTGGGAGACGGTTTCATGGCGGTCTTCGGAGCCCCGCTCGACGACGGAGAAAGCGAACTGAACGCCCTCAAGGCCGCCGTCGAAATCTCAGACCGCTTGAAAAAGGCCCTCGCCGAAGGTCTGGAACCAACGAAGATCGGCATCGGACTGCATTCGGGCAACGCGGTGACCGGAAGCGTCGGATCGGCACTTCGGCAGGAATACACCATTATCGGTGATGTGGTGAACCTGGCCAGCCGGATTGAGTCCCAAACCAAGAATCACGAGGCGGAGATTCTCGTGTCGAAAGAATTCTGGGACGCCGCCAAGCTCTCGGAAACCAACCTCCTCGCCGGACAATCCGTCGGCCTCGTTACGGTGAAAGGCCGCGAAGCTCCGGTCGAGCTGATCAAAATCCGATAGTCACCCAGGTCAACGAATCTTCTTGCCGCGTTCCTCTGCTAGACCATCGTAGGCGGCGTATTTGTACAACTCGTGCAGGCTAGGGCAATTGAACACGCCCGAACTCACGTCTTCGAGGGTCTTTCCTGATTCGACCACGGTCAGTCCGTAGTGAATCAGCTCACTCGCCAAATGTCCAATAACGTGAACCCCCAACACCCGGTGGGAGCCCTTTTCGTACACGAGCTTCAAAAACCCGTTCTGGGCACCAAGAATCTTGCCGCGCGGCATGTCGGCATGGCAGGCCCGGCCCACACCATAGGGCAAGCCTTTTCTCTGAGCCTCTTCTTCTGTCATGCCGACCATCGAGACCTCGGGGACGGTGTAGATGCCGTACGGGAAAACATGAGCCAGCCGTTCGTAGCCTTCGAGCTCAAACATCTGGGTAACGGCGACTCGCCCCTGATCCATCGAGGTGCTGGCCAAACTGGGAAATCCAATCACATCGCCAGCGGCGTAGATATGGGGAATTGCCGTTTGATAGCGGTCGTTGACTTCGATCAAGCCCCGCTCGTTTTGTTTGAGACCCACTTTATCAAGGTGAAGGGCGTCGACCCGGCCTGCGCGACCTGCGGCAAAAAGCACCATGTCGGCCTCGAGGACCCGCCCGCCCTTCAAACGGACAAGCAGCGGCAGATCTTTATCATGCGGATCGTCGACTAACTCGACCGCCGTGTTCAGCAGAATATCGACACCACCCGTCCGAATTTGTTTGACAAGATCTGTCGAAATCTCTTTGTCGAGAAAGGGAAGGATCGTCTCTCGACCTTCAATGAGAGTCACTTTACTACCGATCGTGCTGAAAATTGTGGCGTATTCGCAACCGATGACCCCAGCGCCGATGACCACCAAAGAGACCGGAAATCGAGAAAGCTGAAGAATGGTGTTGGAATCGTGGATGCGATTCTTGTCGAAGTGAAGATAAGAGGGATGAAAGGGATAACTACCGGTGGCGATCAAGATGAAGTCCGCGCTGATCAGAACGTCGGGGTCTCCTTGTATCCGAACCGTGTGGCTGTCTTCAAAACCGCCCTTCCCGTGGTAGACGTCGATCAACTGCGCTTCAAGGTTCCGGTTGATGGTTGCGACTTCGCTCTCCGTGACCTGATTTTTTCTGAAGAAGAAGTCATCAACGGTGAAGGACTTGGAGAGTTTTCGGTCAACGCCGTAGACGCCTTTTTCGGCCTTTCCAGACAAAAAGAGCGCCGTTTCCTTGAGAGCCTTCGAGGGCAACGTGCCATTGTGTACCGTTGAACCGCCGGGCTCGGAGTACCTCTCCACCAGGGCGACCCGCTTGCCGTGATAGCCCGCCTTGACGGCGGCTTTTTCACCGGCGGGACCTCCGCCAATGACGATCAGGTCGTAGTGCTTCATGAGTTCCCAGTTTAAGGCACTCGTTTCAGGATGTACAGGAGGAAGGGCTGGCAATCACCTGCGAAAAACTTTACGATGAATTCAAGCAACCCCTATGAGCGTCAATCTACCGACCCATCTGACCGATCCCATGGTCCGCGAATACGATCGACTCTGCCACGGCGAAACCCGCACAATCGACGCGCTCACCAGCGAAGTCGACAAGCTCAAAATCGACTGGCTGAAGTCACATCCCGGTTGGTCGTTCACGACGACGGCCTTGGTCCGGTGCGAGGACGGTTCCCCCCTCCCCAGCTACGACGTGACCCTGGCGTTTCACCGCCCCAGAACTGCACAAGAGGTAGACCTTCAAACCAAGGAAAGGGCAGCCTTTGAAGAACGGCGAAAAAAGGAATTTCTCCGCCGCGAAGAAGAACAGAAGGCGCTGTTGGAGGAAGTTTTAGCTTCCATCGCCAAGAAGTAACCGGACTTGTGAACATTCCTGCAAGCTCAAAAAATGACGAGGAATCGGTCCTGACTCGACCAGAGCTTCACGCTTTTGTTGTGGCCGAAGATCCAGCAGTAGGCCTGACTTGTCTCGACCGACTTGAGTTCTATGGGCTCGGGGAGATCTCTAGGAACCTCGGAAATGACCATGAACCAACAGCCGTCCAACTGGGCGATCTGATAGGTCCAATTCCGATCAGGCAACCGCTCGAGCAGCACCCCGAAGGGGGAATCGGTCTCAGTCTTGGGGTCGAAATCCAACAGAAGATCCAGCAATTGCCGCCGCGCCCTGGGTGCCAGTAAGATTTGTCGATCCACGGGAGACGGCTCGTCGTGGCCCGTGTGGCGGACGATCGCCTGTCCCACAGCCTCCTCAACGATGCGAACCGGGTCTTTGCCAGTGGAACGGGCATAGTCTCCCAGAAAGTCGAGGAAGCGGGCAGAGAATTTGAGTTCGTTCATGTTCACCATCCTTCGACGACTTCAAGGGCCGTTTTCACATTTCCAAAAGGTGGACTAACCTGGATACCGGCCACCCGGTTGCGGACCTTGGCGACGATGCGCCTGACTTGGTCTATCCCTTCCCGGCGCCCAGACTCCTTGTCGGTGATCTTCTCCATTCGCTCCAAGATCGAAGCGGGAATCACCACCCCCGGCACCTCGTGTGCAAGAAACAGCGCGTTTCGGTAGCTGGCCAAAGGCCAAACGCCCAAAATGACCGGTACCAGGTTTTTTTGAAGCTCGTCGAGAAACCGTTCAAGCTGGCTCAGATCCCAAACGGGCTGGGTGATGAAATACTCGGTACCTGCTTCGGCTTTCTGCTTGGCCCGTGCCAGTTCCGTTTGAGGAACGGGAAACGCGGGGTTGACACCCGTTCCGTGAACAAAGCTCGTTGCCTGCGGGAGCGCCTCAGCGCCCATATCGATGCCGGCGTTGAAGCGGCGGACCACCTGTGTCAGACCAACCGAGTCGACGTCGAAAACTCCGGTGACATTGGGGTACTTTCCGACTTTGGGCGGGTCGCCTGTGACCAGAAGAACGTTGCGCAAGCCCAACGCATGGTAACCGAACAGGTCGCCCTGAAGCCCGATCAAGTTCTTGTCGCGGCAGGCCATGTGCAAAATGGGGTCAAGTTTTGTGTGCTTGGAAATCAGCGCCGCGGAGACCAGGGCGCCCAGCCGCGCGCTGGCTCGCGGACCATCGGGAATATTCACAAACTTTACGCCGGCGGCCTCAAGGGCCTGGGCTTTTTCAAGCATCGCGGTCGGGTCGATGCCCAAGGGGGGAACCAGCTCAACGGTAGCCACCCACTCCCCGTTTTCCAGGGCCGCTCCCAAAGCCGACCGCTTCGCCAAAGCAAGCGGCACCTGTTCGGGGACTTCGGGTTTCGACGGCACCCATTTTGCCTGACGGCGCCCGGCGTCGAAACTCAGCACGGCGTCGGCGGCCTTGCCGATGTACTCGGGAGTTGTACCGCAGCAGCCGCCGATGACGGCAACCCCCGCATCGAGGAAGAGTTTCGCATACTCGGCGAACGAGTCAGGGTTCATCAGATAGAACTGACGGCCATCGACTTCCTTGGGCATGCCAGAGTCCGGCATGACGGCCAGTGGTTTGGTGATCGTCTTCTTGAGGACAGCGAGGGTTTCGAGCGCATCGGAAGGTCCCATCAGGTTCACCCCGACCACGTCGACGGGCAAAGCCTCCAGGAACGGTGCCCAGGCCTCGGCCTCCTTGAGGTAGAACTCTTCACCCACGAACAGAGACCGACCGTAGGTAAACTGCGCCTGAATCGGAATCTTGGGGTCCAGCTCTTTGACCACGGCCACCGCCAGCCCCAACTCCCGCCGGTTCTGAAAAGTTTCCAAGAGGATGAGATCGACCCCGGCTCGAATAAGCGCGCCAATATGTGCACGGAAACTTTCTGTCGCTTCGTCCTCGGTCAAAGGCCCGTCGGGTTCAAGGATGCGCCCCGTGGGACCGACACTTCCCGCCACGTAAATCTCTTCTCCGCCAGCCTGCCGGGCCAGCGTCACGGCGGCGCGGTTGATCGCCTCAGTCTTGTCAGAAAGATGAAACCCGGCCAACTTCAAGGGATTGGCCCCGTAGGTGTTGGTTTCGATGGCTTGGGCACCCCGGGCGATGTATTCGCGGTGCACATCGAGCACCAGGGCCGGGTTGGTCATGCACACTTCCTCGAAGCATTTCTTGAGGTAGACCCCCCGAGTAAAAAGGTAGGTGGCCATGGCCCCATCAAACAGGAGAATGCCGTCTTTGAGCCGATCGAGGTAGGGTTTTCGCATCATTTCATCCGGCTCTCGAGCTCCGCCAGAACTTCGTCGACAGGAATTCCCTTCACTTCCAACAGGACCATCAGGTGATAGATCAAGTCGGCCGACTCGAACACCAGATCCTTCCTCTCGGTAGCCAGAATGAGTTCGATGGCCTCTTCGCCGGTCTTCTTGCGGATCTTTTCTTCACCCTTTTGAAACAAAAGGGTCGTGTAGGAACCTTCGGGCAGGTCGCGGCGTCGTGCTTCAATGACCTGGCGCAATTTCTCGAGGGTGGGCTGGTTTCCCGTCGCGACCGCAGAGGCCGGCAGATCAGTCTGGGCCAGCTTGGCCAAGGGACCGTCCAAAGCCCGCTTGACGGCAGCGGCCGACTTCTCACCCGACAGCACCACCCGGTACCGATGACCGCCGATGACTTCCAGAGTTTGGAACCCGCCACCCTCGATGGGGAGCACCCGGTCACCCGGAGGAACCACGGTCCAAAGCTCGGCCCGCTCAAGACTCTTGTTGTGCGCCTTGGCGTTCATGAGCAGGATTCCCACGAGCTCGCCCTGCAAGGAGCGAACTTCGAGGGGAAGAGTCAATCCGTCGTTCACCACAATCCTCCGTGCCGTTCGTCTTGATAGGCCGCGATGACCTCGCCCAGGTCGATGCGGTTCTTGTACAGCGCCTTTCCCGTAATGACCCCTGCCAGCAAAGGGTGAGCGGCCTGACGGATGGCGTCGAAGTCGGCGAGCGACGCGATCCCGCCCGACAAAATCACCGGTAAGTTTCCAGCCTCGGCCACCAGAAGCGTTCGTTCCAAGTCTGGGCCTCCCAGAGTACCGTCTCGCGCGATATTGGTGTAGACCATGCTGATCAAACCCAACGACCGGCAACGGGCCGCTAAACCAATATCCTTTATCGCACTTTTCTCTTCCCACCCTGAAACTTGCACCTCGCCGTTCCTGGCATCGATTCCTGCGATGAACTTCTGGCCAAACCGCGTCACCCAGCGGGCCACCAGGTCCGGGTTCTTCACAAGCACGGTTCCCACCACCAGCCTGTCGACACCCAGATCAACAAGCGCCTGGACGTCAGCGTCAGCCCGCAGCCCGCCACCTACCTCAACGGTGACGCTCACAGCCCTCCGGATCGCGCCGATTACCCCGCGGTTGGTGGACGCGCCGGTGCGTGCCGCATCTAGATCAACAAGATGAATTCGCTGGGCTCCGGCCGCGACGAACGACTTGGCGACTTCGACGGGGTCGAGGTCGTAGGTCTCGGCCTGGGTGTAGTCCCCTTGATGCAAACGGACGCACCGCCCGC
Organism: uncultured Spirochaetales bacterium; assembly: GCA_964475005.1. Taxonomy (GTDB): domain Bacteria; phylum Spirochaetota; class Spirochaetia; order JABEVK01; family JABEVK01; genus JAIFLN01. Next base: position 20,932 of record CAYYUZ010000007.1, on the reverse strand, counting down.
CCAGAAGATCGATCGCTGGAATGACCAGCATCAGGTCTCGCCCTGGGTGGTTTTTTGAATGGCGGTCTTCAGCGATTGAGCCAAAGACTTCAACACCTCAGGATCTTGAGGCAACCGGTTCTTGGGGCCGCCCCGCCAACCGAAGCCGTCCCCTTCAAAGCGTGGAATCACATGAAGGTGCACATGGGGCACCTCCTGACCGGCGGAAGCCCCGTCACTGATCCAGAAGTTCACGCCTTCGCACCCGGAACTCACCTCCCGGAGAACTTTCGACAGCCTTACCCCGACAGAAAAGATATGGGCCGCTATGTCCGGTTCGAGTTCGGTAACCAACACGGCCTCGGTCTTGGGAATTACCAGCAAGTGCCCCAGATTCACGGGAAAAATGTCGAGGATGGCGATGCACCGATCATCCTCGTAAAGTTTGTGACTGGGAACCTCACCGCGGAGAATCTTGGCGAAGATATTTTGGCGGTCATACGGCACAGGCATGTCAAACTCCTTGGGGATTCTTGAGTGACCAGGGGATCACTTCGCCGGCTTTCAATGGCACGACACCGTGATACA
>CAYYUZ010000007.1:16070-20265 GCA_964475005.1 uncultured Spirochaetales bacterium | reverse complement strand
TCGGGATGTTCGCCGTGAAGGCACAAAACAAGCCCCAATTCCTCCATCACCGAGAAAACGGGCCACGCGTCTTCTAGCCGACGAACGCCGTCTTCGCTGTTGGTGGTCACCCCTTCCGGATACAGCTTGCCGGCCACGGCTCCGGCGTTCTTGAGCGCCACCAAGTTGGACGCATTCAGGCCGGGGCGGATCTTGAACGTCATCAGCGCCTTCAGACCCGGTGCGGCCGCTTCGATACGCGACCGGTAGTCGATCAGGGCGGGAGCCGAATCGATAGGGGGCAAGGTGTTGGGCATGACCAGCACCCGCGCAAACCCAGCCTTCAGCGCGTCTTGGGCAAACAATCCAGCGACCTCTCCTTGACGGAGGTGGACATGGAAGTCGTCGGGGCGGGTGAAGGTCAGACTTTCCGGCATTTCTTGCCGGTTAGGGGTTGCCTTGGGCGGACTGACCATTCTCTTCCAAGTTGGGGAGTTCGGCTTGGCTTCTTGTCCAAACCTTCTCTCCCTTGGTGTTCACGTAACTCAGGTCGGGGCCAACCAAGACCAAGGCCAAACCGCCCATAAAATCCTGGGCGTTGTCAAACTGGGGCTTGATGACGAACTCACCCTTGAGGTTGATGAAGCCCACCTTGCCGTCTTGGGCCGCGACGGCCAAGCCTTCGCTGAAGCTGCGCGCAAACTCGAACGAAGGGGCAATGACGGTTTCACCTTTAGCATTGATGAAGCCGACTTTGTTCTGAACCGCCACGAGGGCCACGCCGCCGGCGAAGGGTTCGGCGGAGTCGAACTTGGACTCAAAAGCCCTCTTGCCGGTCTTGTCGATGAACTCGCTGACACCGTCTTTTTGCACCATGGCGACGCCCTCGCGGAAAGGGGTCGCATAGGTGTATTGCAGAGGAATGACGACCTTGCCCGTTTTGTCGATGTATCCTCCCAGGTTGTTCTTCACGACCAAGGCCAAGTCGCCGGAATACGGAGTTGCGTAACCGTACTGGGGCTCAACGACAGTCTTTCCAGACTTGTCGACGTAGCCAAACTCATCTTTCCCATTCACGACGGCCGCCATTCCACTACTGAAATCTGTAGCAAACTTCCACGTCAGGGGAATCTGAAGCTTTCCTGTCTTGTCGATGAAGCCGACCTTATCGTTCAGAACGACGTACGCCAAACCTTCGCTGAATTTTCCGGCATTCTGATAGGTGGGTGAGATCTCTACCTTGCCAGCGCGGTTGATATAGCCGACCTTTCCGCCAATCGCAAACGTCGCGAGCCCTTCGCTGAACTCGCCGCATTGGTCGTAGGCCGCGGCGATGACTGTCTTTCCCGCGACGTCCGCGTACCCGAACTTTCCTTTCTCCCACACCCTGAACAACGGTGATTCGTTGGAACAGGATGCTAAAGCGAACAGGGCTGCCGCCAATGACAATCCAACAATAGATCGGAACTTCAGAAACTGGTTCACGCACTTCTCCTCATGGGATCGGGTCACTTTATCACCTGGTAGAGGATTTTGGAAAGGTCCGCCAGAGTGTTCCCAATCTTGAGGGAGACCTTCGTCTTGGTGGAAGCCGCCAGCAAAGGTTGCGGGAGTTCGGGCTTCAGACCTGTAGCTCGCTCGACAACTTCGATGAATTTGGCGGGATGCGCCGTCGCTAGAACGCATATGTGGCTGTTGTCTCGAGCCTCCCTGGCCAGGAACCGTCGCGCGGCCTTGTAGCCGACGGCGGTGTGGGGGCAGAGGAACATATTGTACTGGGTTTTGACGTCCCGAATGGTCTCGAGAGTTTCCACGTCGGTCACCATGTCGCCGAAGACAAGAGACCGCATCAGGTTCCAATTCTTCTGAAAAAGGGCTTCCATGCGCTCAAAGTTTGACGGGTTGCCGACATCCATGGCGTTGGAATAGGTCAGTTGCGAAGGACGGGGACTGAAAATGCCTGTTTCAAGGTACTGCGGAACCACATCGTTCGCATTGGTGGCCGCCACGAACCCCGTCACCGGCAAACCCCACTTCCACGCGTTGAGGCCGGCGGTCAAATTCCCGAAGTTGCCGCTGGGAACACTGAAGAAGAATTCCGCCTTCAACTGTTCCTTGAGCTGCGCAAACGCCCAGATGTAGTAGAACGACTGAGGAATGAGCCTGCCTAGGCTGATGGAGTTGGCCGAGGTCAGCGGAAAGGCCTTCGAAAGCACAGGATCCATGAAAGCGGCTTTGACCATCCGCTGGCAGTCGTCGAAGGAACCGTCTACTTCGAGGGCCGTAATGTTGCCGCCCAGCGTGGTCAGTTGTTTTTCTTGAAGGGGGCTGACTCGCCCCGACGGATACAGGATCACGACATCGATGTTCTTCTTGCCGAAGAAGGCGGTCGCCACTGCACTGCCTGTGTCGCCGCTGGTTGCCGTCAGAATCACCGCACGGCGGTCTGAGGACTGCAAAAACTCCTCCATCGCCGACGCCAAAAAGCTCGCGCCGAAATCTTTGAAGGCACAACTGGGACCGTGGTAGAGCTCAAGGATGCTCAACTGGTCGTCAATCTGAACAAGTTTGGGCTCGAAGGGAAAGGCGTTCTTGACGATGCGGTGAACGGCTCCCGCGTCGACCTCCCCCTTCAGCAGGTATGCGGTCACCAGCGCTGAAATCTCATGAAACGACGAGTCGCGGTCAAGCGCTTTGAAATGCGTCTGAAGTTCAAGGGTTTCTTCGGGGAGATAGAGCCCGCCGTCGGGGGCCAGGCCCTGAAACAAGGCCTCTTCAAAACTCACTCGAACCAAGGGATTGCGGGTGCTGACGAATTTCAAGGTCGACCTCCATTGCCCAAGAAGGCGGTGTGAATCGTATTGAGCGCCACCTCCCTGTCCTTGCTTTCAATGACGAACGAGATATTGCGTTCCGAAGAGCCTTGGGCAATGGCTAAAACGTTGATGTTTTTCGCACCAAGACTGCTGAAGAGTTTCCCGGTGATTCCGGGGCGTCCTCTCATGTTGTCTCCAATGACAGCAATCACTTCCAACCCGGCGATCAGTTCGCAGTCTTTGAGTTTTTTGGCCTCGTGTTCCACCTTGAGTTCCTTGCGAAGAGCAGACAGCGCGGCTTGAGCCTCGGCTTCGCGGCAAACGATGCAGATGGAATGCTCGGAACTGGCCTGGCTGATCATAATGATGTTGACCTGCGCCCGTGCAAGCGCGCCGAAGACTCGACTGGCGAACCCTGGAATGCCGATCATCCCCGAACCTTCAATGTTGATGAGCGCGGCATCGCTGATGCTTGCGATTCCCGTGATCGGATAGGGGTGCGGCCGGGGGTTCTGCTTGATCAGCGTTCCTTTCACCGAGGGGTTGAGAGTGTTCTTGATCCTCAGATTGATTCCGCGCTCCAAGAGGGGCAACATGGTGGATGGGTGAATGACTTTGGCGCCGAAGTAGCTCATTTCCATGGCTTCTTCCATGGAAATTTCGTCAAGCACAAGAGTTCCCTGCACAAACCTGGGGTCGGCGGTCAACACTCCATCAACGTCCTTCCAAATCTCGACGGCGTCGGCGCGAATGGCGGCTCCAACCAAGCTGGCGGTGTAGTCCGAGCCGTTGCGGCCGAGCGTCGTTGGACGGCCTTCGGCTGTGCTGGCAACGAAACCTGTAATCACCATGACGCCGTTCAAGGGCTTGAGGGTGGACTCGACGGCCCTGTAGGTCGCCTCAAAATCAACCTCGGCGGCGCCGTGCCTGTCGTTGGTGATGATGAAATTCTTGCTTGCGTCGATGTAGTGCGCTTCGTGGCCTGCCCCGCGGAGGTAGCCGGCCATCAACTGGCAGTTCAACCGTTCACCGAACCCTGCAATGAGGTCGAGGCTGCGCTTGGAACATTCCTTGACCAGTTCCACTCCGTGCAGAATGTCGCGAAGATCCTTCAGTTGTGTGTCCAGCGACTTGCGGAGGGCGCTGTAGTGCTCGTTCTTGGTGAGGTCCATGGCCGCGTCAAGGTGCCGTTTTTCAAGAGTGGTTAAGGCGTCGTGGTAGCCAGCGCGGCCCGCCTCGGCGTCTCTGGCGGCTTGAAGCAGAAGATCGGTGCAGCCCTTCATCGCCGAAAGAACAATGGCGATCTTGCCGTCGGTTCGGTGCTCCAAGGCGATCTTGGCTACCTCGCGGATTTTGCTCGCATCCTCGACGGAGCTACCGCCAAATTTCTGTACAACCAT
>CAYYUZ010000007.1:5511-15970 GCA_964475005.1 uncultured Spirochaetales bacterium | reverse complement strand
CGCGGATTTTGCTCGCATCCTCGACGGAGCTACCGCCAAATTTCTGTACAACCATTAGGGCCTCTTCCAAAACTACTGCCTCCCTTATAGCAATTCGAGCTTTTTTTTTCTACAGGCTCGGATTGACCGAGCCTACCGGGCCCCGGATAATGCGGCTTATGCACAAATACGTCATCGAGGGCGGCCATCCCCTCAAAGGGCGAATCCGGGCCAACGGCAACAAGAACGCCGCTCTGCCTTGCGTGGCCGCCTGTCTCCTGACTTCTGAAACCGTGAGGTTGACCAACGTTCCTGAAATTGAAGACATCCTGGTGATGTTTGAAATCCTGCGTGACCTCGGCTCGACGGTGGTCCGCGAGGCGCCAAACACCTTTGCTGTAACGACCCACGACATCAAGAAAACCGAAATTGCGGCCGAATTGGCCAAAAAAGTGCGGGCTTCGATCCTGTTTGCCGGCCCCATGCTGGCCAGAGTCGGCAGGTGTGTACTACCGCCTCCTGGAGGCGACGTGATCGGCCGACGACGCCTCGACACCCACTTTCTAGCCCTGTCGGAACTGGGGGCGCGTTTCGAGGTCGACACCGTCTATACCCTCACGGCCAACAAGCTTGTCGGCCTCGATCTGTTCCTCGACGAAGCCTCGGTGACAGGAACCGAAAACGCGATCATGGCGGCGGTTCTTGCCGAAGGCAAGACCGTCATTCAGAACGCCGCAGGGGAGCCCCACGTGCAAGACCTCTGCCACCTGTTGATCGGAATGGGAGCCAAGATCCGCGGCATTGGTTCCAACATTCTTGAAATCGATGGCGTGAAGACCCTTCACGGAACCGAGTTTCGCATCGGTGCAGACTTTATGGAGGTCGGGTCGCTGATCGGTTTGGCGGCCTGCACCCGAAGTGAGCTTGAAATTGAAGACGTCCAGCCGCAGCACCTGCGGATGACCAAGCTGGGCTTCGCCAAGCTTGGCATCTACTGGGAAACCGAAGGCACGACCCTCCGCGTGCCGGCCGGGCAACCGATGAAGGTCGTGAGCGACTTAGGGGGCCAAATCCCCAAGCTCGACGACGCCCCCTGGCCTGGCTTCCCTCCGGACATCTTGCCCATCATGACCGTGGTGGCGACCCAATGCGACGGTACCACGCTGATTCACGACAAGATGTTTGAGAGCCGCATGTTCTGGGTCGACAAGCTGATCAGCATGGGCGCCAGAATCATCCTTTGCGACCCGCATCGGGCTGTGGTTTCTGGGGCGGCCAACCTTCAAGGCATGGAACTGGTCAGCCCCGACGTACGCGCCGGCATGGCGCTGGTGATTGCAAGTCTTTGCGCCGAGGGCAGAAGTACGATTCAAAACGTCTACCAGATCGAACGTGGCTACGAAGACATTGCGACAAGGCTGGCGACCTTGGGTGCGCGGATTCAAAGAGTCAAGCTCGAGTAGGCCGAAAAGCTCCTCAGGGAACGGTGACTACGACTTTGTTGACCGGAAAGCCCGAAAAGACCAACGACCAGCTCTGCTGCCCGTATGAATAGACATATAGCCCTTGGGGCGTTGCCGCGTAAATGCAGGTGTCGCCTCCAGCCGTTGCGACAGCGATCGAAGTCACGGACGTTCCCATGTTGACTTGATTCTTGGTAGGCCATGTGCTGCCATTATTGGAGGAAAGAGCCATTCCAAGGCTCGTGCCAAGGTACACAGTGGCTGTCGGCGAGTTGGCAAAGGTGACACAAAGCGGTGTACCCAGCCCGATGGCGGCCGCCGAAACATCTGTCCAACTGCTTCCGTTGTAGGAAGAGAAGCCCAAGGATGTAGCGGCATAGGCACTCGAAGTGCCTCCAAGGAGTCCGTTGATGGCGGCGGAATAGAGTGGTTTGGGACTGACGGCTACCGCTACCGGAGTGGCGGTCCCGTTAGTGGAGTAGAGACCGCTTGACGTCCCGACGAACACCAGCGAGGTCGAGTACGAGGCCAGGCTGAGCACATTGCTGTCGCCCCCCACATCGGTGAACGAATTTGTAGCGAAAGACAGACTTGGCACGGCAGATTTCGTCAAACCGACACTCGTCGCGGCGAAGACGTTGCTCCCCTGAAGCAAGACCTGATTTACGGTGCCACCGACAGAAGAGGAACTCCAGCTTCCCCCTTTGGGGAGGTACATCACAGCAGACGGTGTCGCAACAGCAATGTTTCCCGAGCTGTCCACACTGATATCCTTGACCGTTACCGCGCTGTTCATCAGTTGTTTCCACCCGTTGGCGCCGTTGGCGTAGACCATAAGTCCCGTGTGGTAGGTGTCGCCAGAGGCCGACTGATCGACCATTCCCGCGTAGACAGTGAGGCCGCTTCCCAGTTGAAGGCCCGAGGTTTGGGGACCAGGCGTGATGCTTGTTGGATTGCTGACGGGATTGTTGCAGGCGAACAGGCTCAGGGCGATCAATCCTACAAGGACGCGAAGTTTTGACTGCATCATTTTAGAAAACCACCTTCAAACCGAGGCTTCCGGTGAAAATCTGAACGTCGGCGCCCGCAGACCCGGTGTAAGACGTGAACAATCCGACGCTGCTCGAAGAACCGCCCTGCGATACGGTCTCGTCACCCCTGGGGCCCAAGATCAGACGATACGAGGCCTCAGCCTCTAGGCTGACGTTGGGCATAAGAACCCAAGAGTTGGTCAAAGAGGGCTCCACCATCACGCCACCCGAGAGCGAGTCGTTGAAGGTCAGGGTCCTCAAAATGTGTTCGTCGGTGTTGTAAGAGAAAAGGTAGGGAGAGACCCGCAACGCACCACCCCAGGACCACGATTTCATGTCCTGTCTGAGCTCAAAACCGAGGTAGGGGACGACCCATTCTTGGCGGTAGGTGGCGCTGGTCCCGTACCAGGTTGCCGAGCCCACCAGTCCGTTGGCGTAGTTAACGGTCAGGTTTCCTCCCCAAGCCTCCCAGTAGTATTGATGATAAAAAACCCCTGCCAAGGGGCGGGCTTCGAACTCGAAGAGCGGAAACGGAAATGCTGTTTCCAACCGAATCTCCCAGTTAGCGTCGAGGTACGAAGTGCTTGTGGATTGCTGGTGCGTAATGGAGTTCCCGTCCGAATCAAAGATATTCCAGTCTTGATCCGTCATTTCGGAAGTCAGAAGGCTTTGAGCTCCTTGAAATCGGAGATTGACCTCCCAATGGGGTGACAAGCGGGCACCGAAAAGTGTCCAAGCTCCCATCGAAAGCGGGATGGGCCAGTTCAGCTGACTGGTCAAACCCGAGCCCGTGGACCCCGTGTAGACGTACTCATTGGCGCCGCCCACAGTAAAGAACGTTCCGGCCCCCGAAAAGAACTTCGGGTAGGGCGGGGCCTCTGAAAAAGCGGGACATAAGAAAAACAGCACAAGGAGGGCACTGAGCACAATTCTTGGAAAGCGCGAAGGTTCAGAACTCATAGGCATGATAATACTCCATGCGCAGGTACTGCACCTTGGGCGCCTTCTCAAACAAGCTCTTGCGGAACATCGCGGGGCTCTGCAGGTTGTGCGGCATCATGTCGTAGTGCGCAGGTACGGCTACTTCGGGCTCGACGAGGGCGCAGATCTCGGCCGCTTCCCAATGGCTCAGGTTGTGGTAGCCACCGTTGATGCAGACGGCCATCATGGCGGGCTTGAAGGCCTTCACGTGTTCCAACAGCTCGGTCTTGGCCGTGTCGCCGGAGTTGTACCAAACCCTCCCCCCAGGAAACTTCACTACGAAACCCATGTGGTTCAGATCCGTGAAGTCCGTCGGTTCGGCGAACGTTCCCGTGACTTCGATCCCTGGCGACCCTCGGTCACCGATCACCTCGGTTTGCAGGGGATGCATGAGCCGTTGCCGGTTCTGCGAAATTCCCGCCTCGGTCAACACCTTGAGGGCTTGCCACGGTCCCAAGAAGTCCGCCGACTCCTTGATCACAAGACGTTCAAGAGTAAACGGATCGGCATGGTCGGCGTGACTGTGCGTGATCAGGACAACGTCGGCCTTCAGGTCTTCGGGTTCGATGAAGATGGGCAGAAGGCGCGTTTTGGGGGCGCGTTGACGGGTCCGTTTGGAGGCGCAGAAGTCTGTCAAATACGGGTCGACGGCGAGGATTCGTCCGTTCTCTCCCTTCAGAATCCACGAGTTCTGCCCTAAATGCCACACGGCGGTTCTTCCCGCGCTTGGTTGATAGGCCACAATAGCGGCCATGAACTCTTGAGAAGTCTGCTTCTGTTCCACTGGTTGGGGAAAGGAGACGTCTTCATGGGGATCAAAATCGATGCTCATCTTTTCCATGGAACCATAGTAAGAAAAAGCAAGCTTCACCGCCAGTGGACTTCCCCTTGGGGTCGCTTCGGGACCACAATGGAACGATGCGAGAACGTTTCCTTCGGTTGACTGCGGCCCTTTCCAAAGGGGTCTACGAGCGTGATTCGGTCCTTCGGTTCGGATTGTTGGCACTTTGGGCAGGAGAGAGTCTGTTTCTCCTTGGCCCACCCGGAACGGCGAAGAGTCTGCTGGCACGGCGTCTCAAGGCGGCCCTTTCGGGCGCAAGAGCCTTCGAATACCTCATGGGCCGGTTTTCCACGCCCGAAGAGATCTTCGGCCCTCTCAGCATTGCTGGTTTGCGCGACAAGGACGTATTTGAAAGGCGAACAGCGGGGTATCTGCCCGAGGCCGACGTCGCTTTCCTCGACGAGGTATGGCGTGCGAGTCCGCCGATTCAAAATACCTTGCTGACGATTCTCAACGAGAAGCGCTTTCGCAACGGTGACCACGAACTGGCCGTGCCACTCAAGCTTCTGGTTGCGGCTTCCAACCGTGCACCCGCCGGCGAAGAAAACGCCGAAGCCTTCTGGGACCGCTTCTTGATTCGTCTTGAGGTGGGGCCGCTGACCACTTCTGAAGGCTTTCGAGGGCTGGTCACCGACACGGCCGACCTGTATCAGCCTCGACTGCCGCCTGGCGACGTACTGACCAACGAAGAATGGGACGCCATGCAGTTGGGCATCGACCTCGTGGAGATTCCTGACGCCGTCGTCACCGCCTTGACCAGCCTCCGCCAAGCCCTACTTGCGGAATCGGCGCCCATTGCAGTCTCGGACCGCCGCTGGAAAAAAGCCGCAAGGCTCCTTCGCGCTTGCGCCCTGGCCCACGGTCGGGCCTACGTTGACGGTCAGGACCTGGGAATCCTTGATAACGTCCTTTGGGACAGACCCGAGCAACGTGCGAGGGTGGTGGCGCTCCTGGTCCAGACCCTCGAGGAGGAGGGCTGGCAGGCCCCGGTGTCGGTCGAAGTTTTTGAAGGAGAGGTCGAGACCCTCCGACAGGACCTCCGGACTCTAACGCTGAGGGAAAGGGTCATCACACGCCCAAAGCCGGTTCTTCAGGACGGAGAATACTTCTCATTGGTAGGCTTTCCAGGTGAGTTCTCGGCGCGGGTGTGGGCACAGGACTACCAACTGCTCAAAACCGAAGAAGATCTCGATGGAGAACTCTTCTTCTTCACGCCCTACGGTCCCTTCCGACACAGCGAAAAGCACCTGTTGAGGGCCACGGGCGCGCCAGCCGAAATCGACGTCGACGGTCGGCTGTTTGCCCTCGAGAGCCAGCCGGAGCAGGTCGTGGTGTTCGATCGCATCCTCCCCGACGGACCCAAACTGAAAGCCTGGGAAGCCCATGCAAAAGAACTTGAGAGTCGGCTATTTGAAGCGCGCAATCGCATCGACCAAGAGGCCCGCGAGCGCCGGGCCGAGGCACTGCAGCACCTCTTCAGCGTTTCGTATGGCGAAGCCTGCGGGCGCGGGCTCGAGCGTGACTCGGCGGATCTGGGAGATCTCTTGGTCCGCCTGGAAACCCTGGTGGAATCCCGTGACCCTGACTGAGGAACTTGCCGCGAGGCTTCCTGGAAACCCCTACCTGGTCCGTTGGTTTGGGCACCGGGAAGCTTTGGCACCCTGGCCGGAATCCGACAGGTCACTGTGGATTCGTCGGACGGCCCGGGCCGTGACTTCGTGGTCGACTCAACGCGAGGCTTTTCTTTCACCGCTTGACCGGCAAGAAGCCGGGCGCCTAGAGGCTTTTCGCGAAGGCCAGCTTCCTTTGGCCGAAGCTGCGAGGTTTGTGCTTCTGCTCTATCCGGACGCTCAGAAGGGCTGGGGACAAACCCGTCCCGACGACGCGGATCACCGCCGGTCGCTGTTCAACGCTTGGTCAGCTTGGCACCATCAGCGCCTTGTCGCCCTTCGAGAACGCGCCGATGCCTCCGACCTCCCCGCTTTTCATCAGACCCTTTGGACCCGAGTGAAGAGGCTCGCCGAGGCCGAGGCTTCCGTTCGAAGTCTCCTTACCGATCGAGACATTGGCTGGGACCTCGACGAAGGACGGTGGGACGACCTCGACTTTCGTCCTCTGGAGGCCGCCGCCGCGGCGTTGGCGCAGGAACCAGCGCTGAAACGGATCGCCGAGTTGCTGGGTCGGGACTACAGGGCCAAGTCCCGCCCGCCTGTACCGCCGCCGTTGCAGCCACCCTGCCCAGACGCGGATCCCGAACCAGGGCGCACCGAAATTCGAGGCGTGCGGTTTGGCGAAGATTGGTCAACGCTGGTGAGTTCCGAGGCCGCGCTCCTGGCTTTTCCCGACACGCAAAACCTGTTCTTCAAAAAGGCTGCGGAGTCTGAACTTCTGGTTTGGGATCATTTCACCCCCGCGCCGCCGCTGCAGACCGATTCCCGGCGAACTCTGGAACGCCAGAAACACAACGACCGCGGTCCGGCCGTGGTGGTCCTCGACACCTCGGGCTCGATGCGGGGCAAGCCTGAAGAGGTGGCCAAGGCCGCGGTGCTGGCGCTTCTCCGCGTGGCTCTCGAGGAGGAGCGGGCGTGCTATCTGATCAACTTCTCTTCGAAAACCCGTTGCCTTGACCTTTCCAGAGTGGCCCAGGCTCTACCGGAACTGCTCCGCTTCTTGGAGTTCAGCTTCCACGGCGGTACAGATTTAGGTCCCGCTCTCCGGGAATGCCTGAGAGTCCTCGACGAAGGGGCGTTCCGGGACGCCGATGTGCTTGTCATTTCCGATTTTGCCGTTCCCAAGATTCCAGCCGCGATCCGGCGGGCCGTTCGCGACCAGCAAGAGTCGCGAGGAACCCGCTTCTACAGCCTGACGGTCTCGGTCAGGCCGCTCAACGATTTTCTGAACATCTTCGATGCCGGTTGGGTCTACAACATCCACCCCTATCAGACCAACGGCATCGCCTCTGAGAGTCTCGAAGCGCTTGGATAATCTTGGTCGTCAGCTCCGCGGACACGACACTAACGGACTTTCTTGCCGACTTTAGCCTTTGCTGTTTCAAGTAGACCTTTCTTCTTGCGGTAGGCCAGAAACAACAGAAAGAGCACACCGGTCAAGATCATGAATGAGCTCAGAAGCTGTCCCATGCTGAAATTCAACAGAGGCACGTCGAGCTGGCTTGTGCTGGTGCCAGGTTGGAACGCAATGATGAAATCCAGCCCCTTGTCGGGGTTGCGGAAGTACTCGACAACAAACCGGACGGCACCGTAGGCGATCAGGTAGGCTCCAATGAGAAAACCTTGAAAGGGTTTGCGGTCTTTCAGAACAAACCAGAAAAGCAGCCAGAGTAGCAACCCTTCACCGAAGGCTTCATACAATTGGCTGGGATGGCGCGGTAAGTTGACCAAAGCATCGTTCGTCGTAATCCCCGACTGGTGCATGACATCCTGAACCCAGGCTTCCTTGACGGGAACGGGCTCACCGTTGGGAAAGAGCATGCCCCACGGAACGGTGGTCACGCGCCCCCACAGCTCGCTGTTGATGAAATTCCCCAGCCGCCCAAACGTGTACCCCAGGGGAAAGGCGGCGGCGGCCCAGTCTCCCCATTGAAGAAGGTCCAGCTTCTTGACCCGGCTGTACACCAAGACACCGACGATGACTCCGAGAAGTCCGCCGTGAAAGCTCATTCCTGCAAACCCTGTGAAATGCCAGGCCTCGTCGAAGGGCCAGAAGATCAACCATGGCTGCGACCAGTAGCGACCCGAGGTGTCGTAGATCAGGGTCGCAAAGATCCGCGCACCGATGAGCATCCCCGCCAACCCCGAAAAAAAGAAATTACTGATAGTGTCCTTGGAGATGCTCTGGCCGCTGCGTTTCACTTGAAGGTTGAACAACCAGTAGGTCAGGGCAAAGGCGACAACGTACATGAGCCCGTACCATCGAACGGGCAGGATTCCAGGGAGAATCTCTGGTTTGATCCAATCTGGGAACGTGAGATAAAGTGGCATGCAACCTCCATCAGGCCAAGGGTAATTCTTGAATATGACCGGTCTGTTCGTTGAAGACGATTCGAACCGCCTTCCGGCGGCTTTGAGGCTCGTAGAGGCGACCATGACTCTCGATACTGACCCCTGGGAACAACGTTTCCCGGATGACGATTTCGCTGGCCACGTGAAGATCAAACTTGTCCCGCAAGAAAATCAGTTTGAGATTCCGTTTGTCGAGGAGCTTCATCATAAGGACTTTCTTCTGACGGGCGCCGTTCAGTTTCTCTCTGTCCTCGGGAGCGGTGAGCTTTCGCATAAGGCCGTCCAACTGGACGATGGCCTCGCGAAGCTTGTCGGTTTCTTTGACCTCGGCTTGGATCTGATCCTCGACCAAGTAGTCCTGACCGAAACTGACAACGGTGGGGACGCCCGAAGGCGAGCCAAGATTCATGACATCCAGCCCCAGACGCACTTTAGCCAGACCACCTTGAATTCCCCCGCCCACCGTCTTCTGGAAGATCTTTCCATTGACCCGAAACGTGACGCCCAAAGCGGCCTTGCCGATGTGCACGTCGCCGACGGCCATCACTAGGGCGCGTTCCACAAACCCCACCGAAATGTGTTTCTTGGCCCTAAGGACGGCCTTGCCTTCTCCGTGGATACCATCGGCCACCTGAATGTTGTGGTCCGAAGACAGCAGGGCCCCGCCGACTCTTCCCCGGACCTTCAGGTTGCCGGCAACAACGTAGCCGCCGGTTTCAATGGCCCCGGCCACGACAACTTCCCCGGGAAACTTCACGTTGCCGGCCTTCCCGCCTACCGAGTTCACGGTCACTGATGACACGATCGAAAGGGCCTCGCCGTCAAAGACTACTTCGCCGCTCTTGAGGGCCTTGAGGACTTGAAGGCCCTGCGGGTCGGTTTCCACCTCAAAGTCCGGGCTGACCACCAGGCTGTGGAGTTCCATATCGGACGAAGGGATGGGATTCCCCAGCACATCGAGGCCGTCAATCTCGTTCTCTGTCGGCGGGCGATAGGTTGCCGCCACCTCGCCGGCACGAATGGTTCCCTTTCTCTTGCCTCCGGCTTCCTGCGTTGAGGCTTGGGAAAAGGTCAGGCGCCTTGCAAAATCGTTGGCGGCCGGCGTTCCCTGAGCCACGAGGCAGTTCTCGATCTTGCCGCTCACCTGGGCGGTTTCCAAGGCGTGTTTGATCTGCGCCTCGTCGATGCCGTTACGAATTTGGGCTGTCGAAAGAGCGGCGTCAATCAACGCTCGGTCGAGTTTCCGTCCTGAACCGCGGCCCTGAACTAGGGTCAACCACGCTAACAAATTATCGTCGCTCCGGGTCACGGTGGCGACGGCGTCGACGTGGGGGCGCACACGAATCAACGTGACCCCCTCGATGACACCCACCTCCATCAGCCCGTCGATCACCGCTTCCAGTTTGTCCCCGTTACGTCGAACGTTGGCCAGCAAGGTGATTGGGGGCTCCAACCCGCGAGGTGCGGGAATGGGGGCACCCGCGACGTCGACCCCAGGTTCACCGGCTCCCGACTCGGGCGTTTCCCAATAGGCAAACTCCTGGTTGGCGTGGACGGGGGCTGCCTGCAAGACGTTTTCAAGAGGGAGTTTCAAGCGATCCGGAAGCATTTGGAGGGATCGAGGATTGGCAGCCATGCTGGACTTCAAGGCGGCCAGATTTTCGGGAGGGAGGAATCCCACCGAGTAGGTCAGAACCAGATCCTTGCCACGAACAGGCTCCTTGCTAGAGCACAAGAGCATGTTTCTCAGTTCCGTCTCGGGACCGTTGAGAAAGCCCTCAATCACGTCCTTGATCGCCTCAAAGGAGAATCCCTGAAGCTTGGCTTCGCGGAGTCTGGTGCCAAGATCCTTCAGAGAAAAATGGGCACCGCGGCCCATCGGCTTGAAAAGGTCGAGAAAGGCCTTGGTACGGTCCTCGCTGAAATGGACTTCAAAGGTCCCGTCACGGTCAGAAACCAGGGGGTGCGCCAAGAGATTCTCGCCTCGATGCCTGGCCTCGTCGATCAAGGCTTGGATTTCGAAGACCGGCAGAACCTGGGAAGAAGTGAACCCGTCCGCGTTGAGCCGAGACACGACCTCGTCGGCAGAAAAGGGACCGGCGAGCTCGTTCCCCGGTTCAAAGGTCAAGAACGCACTCGTTT
>CAYYUZ010000007.1:0-5411 GCA_964475005.1 uncultured Spirochaetales bacterium | reverse complement strand
GAAAAGGGACCGGCGAGCTCGTTCCCCGGTTCAAAGGTCAAGAACGCACTCGTTTTGTCTGGGGAATACGTCAGTCCCCAACGGTGGTCACGATGGGGCACCAAATCGGCCCAATTCCGACCGACCCGCAAAAAGCCCGTTTCAGCGGCCAAAACTTCAGTCTTTTGCTTATTGAGGTTGGTCCCTGCGTAGAAGGACGACACAAGGGTTGTCGGAACCGCAACGGGCTTGCCGCTCAGGTCCGTCCCCGGCTGACCGGGTTTGGGAACTGAAAGAGTCGCCAGTTTGGTGCCAGACTCTACCCAAAATACCTTCAAGGGGTTGGGATCAACGAGAACCTTCTGGCGGATCTCACGGGTCTCTATGACAGTTTGAATTTCCTCATGGTCGCTCTTGAAAAGCCCGCCCTTGGTCGCTATCCGCTTCTGGACTTTCACCTTTTCGACGCGGACCTGTTCGATTTGGGGGCTTCCCGCCTCCTTGAAGGCGCGGAGGGCGAGAACCTTCAGATCCTCCGAAATCACCGGGAGATCCTCCCACAGCCACGTTTCGCCGGTCGGCGGTACGGGAGGCTGTCCTCGGGCGGCTTCCACCTCCAGGGTGGTTCCCTTGGTTTTCTGAAAAGCCTGGATGGCCCCCACGAGCTCATCAAGGTCATACCCCTGAACGACCCCGGCGTCCGATAAAATTCGGGTCAGGGCGCCCTCGTCGTACTCGAGTTCACCGTCTCTGGAAAGCACAAGCCGGGCCAGAAGCCGAGACGGATCCACCGCGACGGTGATGGAGCCTTTGAAGCGGAGACCACTTGCCATGCAATCACAACCTAGGGCTTGAAGCCGGACTGGATCGCCTTCACGATCTTCGACTTCAGCAAAAGGTTTTCCTTCTTCAATTGATTGATTTCGAACTGCTGGGTCTTCACCATCTCCATGAGGTCTCCCATCGTTAACGCCCCGGTTTGGAGCAGTTCTTGAAGGTACGTCAATTTGGCCTCAAAATCCACCTCGGCTTCCAGCAAAGCGGTTTGGTGGCTTTCTTCGATCGCCTGAAAGTTCAGAGGTCCTTCTTCCTCTCTTTCAAAAGAGAGAATCTTGTCGGCGATGCGGTAGATTCCCTGGGACAACACTGACTGAGGTTTGTAAAGGAGGATGGGCAACCGTGAAGACAGTGCTACATCCTGCATGGAATCCCTGTATATGACTCCCAAATGTTCCAGGTCGAAGCCCAGATACTCGCGACAGGAGCGTCTGACCTTGGCGGCCTTTTCCACATCCTTGGGGTCCTCGAGCATGTTGAAGATCAGACGCGGTTGAAAATGCGCTGCAGCCTTTTGGTACGAGGCCCAGCTGTCGGGATCTTTTTCCTTGACCCGCTCCAGGAATTTTGGAATGTAGAGTTTCTGAAGCGCCGAGCCTCCGGTGATCAATTTGCGGAACTGTGCCTCGGCCCAGGAGTCTTTGTTGAAGGACGTCTCTAGAATTCGGAAGACTGCGTTCTTCAGGAAAAAGTAGGCGTTCAACGTCGCGGTCAGCGTCGGTGTTGTGATGATCACTCCCTGACTCGACATCAAGAAAAAATCGATCGTGTTGGTGCTCGTGCCGGCACCGAGGTCGATCACCAGCACGTCGGTGTCCTGCAGACTCATGAGACTCTTGATCAGATTGCGTTTCTGTTGAGCCTTGAGGTTGGCCATGCCGGGAATTTCAGAGTCACCAGGAATAAATCTCAGGTTTTCGACGTCTGTGTCGACGATGATCTGTTCAAAATCCATATCGGGGGAGTTGAAATACGTGCCAATCCCAAAAGGGATTCCGCGCAAACCCAAAATCAGGTGGAGGTTCGACCCCCCCAAATCCAAGTCAGCGAGAACAACTCGCCGACCAGCCTGGGCTAGGGCGATGGCGAGGTTGGCGGCTACCAAAGACTTGCCCACGCCGCCTTTTCCGCTCGCGATGGGGATGATCTGCACGCCTTGCCTCCGACGGTCATTCTAGTTCCGCACCTATGCACGGTCAAGGGCGTTGTATATATTGGGACCATGGAATCTGGTGCCCGCAAGAAGCTTCTCATTGGTGGACTCGTGGCCGGATCGGCCGCCGTAACCTTGTTTGTCGTCCTGTTTTTCGCCTTGGGTCCTTTGGTGTTCGGCGACACTCCCGCACCGGCCGGAGCCACCACCGAGGACAGAAACTACGCGCTCAAATTTGAACAGATCCTCAGCTTTGTCAGCAAAAACTACGTTGATCCCGTTGACCGGCAGAAGCTCTTCGACGGCGCTATGAAAGGCTTGTTTGAAAGTCTGAAGGATCCCTACAGCCTCTACCTCTCTTCCGCCGAAATGATGAGCCTCAATGACACGACAACGGGAGAATTCGGCGGGGTCGGACTGTACGTCAACAAACTCGATCCCTCGGAAGCGGAAAAGAGCGCCGATGTGCGTGACAAATTCGTGGAAGTTGTGGCTCCGATTGAAGATACTCCGGCTTGGAAGGCGGGGCTTCTGGCGGGAGACTCTATCACCAAGATCGATGGAGAAGACGTCGCGGCCTTGACCATGGACGAGGTGCTCAAGCGACTTCGGGGTCAGCCTGGTGCCGACGTCAAGGTTACCGTTTTGCGCGGGACCAAAACCACGCTGGAATTCACGCTGAAACGCGAAATCATCCAAGTTCCCTCGGTTAAGTTCACTTGGATCGGCGACGATGTCGCCTACCTGAGAATCACCCAGTTCACGGCGCACACGGCCGAGGCCTTCGATGCCGCCGTGGCCGAATTATCCAAGAAGAAGAGTTTCTCGCGGCTCGTTGTCGATTTGCGCAACAACCCCGGAGGGTTGCTCGAGGCCGTCGCCAAAGTAGGTGGGCGCTTTTTCAAAGACGGTGTTATCGTCAGCACGCGGTCGAGGGTACCGGGAGAGAGTAGCGTTTTTGAAGCTCACGGCGAACAGACCATTCCGGATTCCGTGCAAATCGTCGTCTTGGTCGACAAAGGAAGCGCTTCGGCCGCAGAGATTCTTTCCGGAGCCTTGAAGGATAGGAAGAGGGCGTGGCTTTTGGGTGAGACCACCTACGGCAAGGGCTCGGTACAACAGGTCATTCCCTTTGACAAGACGGGGTTCAAGCTGACCATGGCCCGCTACTACACGCCCTCAGGGGTCAACATCGACAAGGTGGGAATTGTCCCCAATCAAGTGCTCAAAGAGAAGGTGCTGTCCGACGCGGAGCTGGGGGACTACCGGAAATTGCTTGACGCCAAGACTCTTCAGACGTTCGCGCAGAACAACCCCAAGGCCGACAGTGCCGCGGTTGACGCCTTCGTAAAGGGGTTGATCGCTCAGGGTTTCAACCTCGAACCGAGACTTCTCTCCCGTCTGACGCGCCTGGAACTCGACCGGGTCAACAACCGGGCCGGACCAACGGTCGATCTGAATTTCGACCTCGTCCTCGTGGAGGCGGTGAAACTTCTGCGCGGACCAGCCTTGGTCATTCCGTGAAACAACTGGTCTTGCCGGCGGGTTGCCGTTCGGACGACCTTGTGGTTTTGAGCGGTCGCGAGCATCACTACCTGGCGAGAGTCCGCCGAATAGCCGTTGGAGAGCAGCTCTTTGCACTCGATGGCGCTCAGAAGCTTTGTTTGCAGGTCACCTCGGTAACGGCAGAAACAACCCAGTTGCGCGTTGTGGAAATTAAGACTCAAAAATCAAACGGTCCGAAAATCGTCCTGTTTCCCTTCCTCTTGAAGGCTGGAAAACTCGACGATGTGATCCGCCAGGCCTGTGAGGCAGGCGTTTCAGCCATTGTTCCCGTGGTCGGCGACCATTGCGTGGCCCGGTCGGTTGCCGACGATGGAGAGCGAAAAGCCACGCGCTGGTCTGTGATTGCCAAGGAGGCCGCGCAGCAGTCGGGAAGCTCCGGTGTGTGCGAAGTGCACCCGCCCATCACTTCTCGG
Organism: uncultured Spirochaetales bacterium; assembly: GCA_964475005.1. GTDB lineage: Bacteria > Spirochaetota > Spirochaetia > JABEVK01 > JABEVK01 > JAIFLN01. The sequence goes on along the minus strand of CAYYUZ010000007.1, from coordinate 1,463 downwards.
GAAATCGCCTCGAAATGGAACAGCGGGGGTCCGTTGTTATTCTGTCATCAAGTTCCTCTGGACAAGGGAAGTCTTCACCGCTATCTTTCTCCGCGTCCCGATCAAGTGGGACTGGTGATCGGCCCGGAAGGAGGCCTGTCTCCGGCCGAAGTGGTCGAGCTTCGCGCCCGCGGTGCTCTGCCTGTTTGGTTCGGCCCCTTTGTTCTTCGGGCAGAAACGGCTTCGCTTTACGCTGTCGCCGCCGTGAATACCATCCTTCAGGAGCCTCGGGAATGGACAATCCTACAGTGAACAACATTCAACGGATTACTCTGCTCAGGGTTCCCATCGACATCGTTCCAGAAGACAAAATTCTTCAAATCGCACGAGAGTTCGCCGAGGACGAACGGCACAAAGACATCGTCTTCTTGACCTACGCCAAATTCATCAAAGCTCGTCGAGACGCGGAATTTCTATCTCAGCTCATTAAGGCAACGCTTGTCATCCCCGTTTCCAAGAGCCTTGAGCTGGGGTGTCGTTTCCTGAAACTCCCCGAAGTGGTGCGGCACTACCCGTTTGACTTCACCATCAAGTTCCTCGGTGCGCTTGAAGAGAAGAAGCGGACGCTCTACCTGCTGGGTGAACGGCACGAAGGAGTCCAGACCATCGCCGCCAATATCCGCACGTCGTTCCCAGGGCTGACCCTTATCGGCAGGCACACTGGTCACTATGGGCGAGAAAAGGAAGAGCCGATCCTCCTGGCCATTCAGAAGGCCACGCCCACCATTCTTCTCGTTGGCTCGGGTGTTCCCGGAAAAGAAAAATGGGCTTTCCGCCAGGGTGCGACGTTGCCGGTCAAGATCACGATTCATTCGGAAGACGCCTTCAGGATCATGGCAGGACGGAAGAAACGCCCCTCCAAAGCCGCTTTTAGGAAAGGAACTTACGAACTGCATCGCTCGCTGTTCAACCCTCTGCGGTTAGCGAGGGTCTTTTCGTACACAGCCTTCGGTTTGCAACTCTTGGCCCACAGACTGAAAAAAAAGAGTTGATTATCCATTAGAGTATGTTAACCTCTGTGAGACCGTCCTATTCAGGGGATCGAACTCATGAAGAGAATGCCTTTTCGCATCGCGCTGGTGGGTGTCGAGGGTACCCGTCCTTCGAGTCTCATGGCACGCTTCTCGCCCGATCTGCTTCCCTTGCCTTGCGTCGATTGGCTTGACCTCGCCAAAAGAATGGACTCCTTTTGTCCAGAACTCATCGTCATCCTTCCGGGAATAGAGGCCACACCTCCTTTTGCTCTTTCCCTGCCGACCCTCATCCTGGATTCCAACGACCTGTTGCAGGGCCAGGAAGTCCTTGAAGCCAAGATTCTGGGGTGCTCCGAACTTGTGGCCCCGCCAGCCCCGCAATTTCGGCTCTTGGGAAACTCACCTGCTATGGCTCGTGTCCGCGGTGAATTGGTGACCACTTCGAGAAGT
>CAYYUZ010000006.1:57065-58973 GCA_964475005.1 uncultured Spirochaetales bacterium | reverse complement strand
GGAAGTCTTGGCGGCCGGAAGGGTCGACGCTATCATCATCACCCGGCTCGTCGCTTTGTACTACCTGAAAATCGGCTCGTACGACTTTGAACTGAGCGAGCCCCGCGACGCCCTCCCTCTGTCGATCCGAATTCATACAAACCTGGCCTGGGCGCTGGAACCGCTCAACCGCGCGCTACGGGAACTCGCCGACGACGGTACCATTGAGAAGATCTACCAAAAGTACAGGTAAGACTCACACAAAGTCAGGGTGCGAAGGGGAGGTTTCCAAAGATCCTTTGGCTTCCGTGTTAATGGAGATGACCTTTTTTGGACCGGCCGGTGTTACACTCTCAGGGGAATCGCTACCGACCCCAGGGAGAAGTCGATGATACAGCACCAACAAGAGGCCGAGCAAACCACCTTTGACCTGGCGGGCTACCTCAACCGGGCCGCCAGTTTCTTGGTTCGGAGCGTTCTCCATTCTGCTGGACTCAGGTATTCGCTGGCCTTCCAGCGGGCCGCAAACCTGCGTCGAAAACTCGAGGAGCGGGGCGAGCACGTTCCAGCTTTTTTAATCGCCAGCATCACCACCCGGTGCAACTTGTTCTGTGCGGGGTGTTACGCGAGGGCTCACGAGGCCCGTTTCGAGAGTCCACGCGAAACTCTATCTACCGAACGCTGGTCTCAACTCTTCCTGGAAGCTCGCGACTGCGGAATTTCGTTCATTCTTCTGGCGGGAGGCGAGCCTTTTCTTCGGAGAGATGTCCTAGAAGCGGCAGGGAGAGTCAAGGGCGTCCTGTTTCCGACCTTCACCAATGGCACGCTCCTGGACGATGCCGCGCTCGATCTTCTCGCTCGGCACCGAAACCTCCTCCCCGTTCTCAGTCTTGAAGGGGGCCGTCGCGAAACCGACGGTCGCCGTGCAAACGGGACCTTCGACACCTTGATGAAGGCCATGGAAGCTCTCAACCGGCGGGCTTTGTTCTTCGGGTTGTCGCTGACCGTGACCACCGAAAACCTGTCCTTGTTGGTCAGCATGGAGTTTCAGGCGGAACTGATTGAAAAAGGATGCCGCGCCGTGGTTTTTGTCGAGTACGTGCCCGTCAGTTCTGGGACACAATCGCTGGCGCCCACAGAACAGGAGCGAGGAATCCTTGAGCAGGAGCAAAGCCGCTTGCGAACCCGCTACCCCGACGTTCTTTTTCTTTCGTTTCCAGGTGATGAAAAGGAGTCTGGGGGTTGTCTGGCGGCCGGCCGCGGGTTCTTTCACATCAGCGCCACAGGATCGGCCGAACCGTGCCCGTTTTCGCCCTACTCGGACACAAGCCTTCGCGAGCTTCCCCTGAGACAGGCGCTGAACTCACCCTTGTTCCGGTACTTGAACTCAGGAATGCTTGCTAGTGAGCATACAGGAGGCTGTGTGCTCGTCGACAAAGAAGACCAAGTTAAGGCTTTCTTCAATCGCTAGTTGACTTGTTCGCATGAAGCTGTGATTTAGGCGGGAGCGCTAGCTCCCGTTTTCAGAAAAGAAAGCTGGGTTATGTACCGCTAAAGAAGGTGGAATGGGGCGCCGACGGCAAAACGGCCTGAGCGATCTCGCAGGAGTGGGTGCTCGGAGAGCCCCGCGACGAGGACTAGCGAAGGTCTTTTGCCATCGAAGCGGGGCCCCATTCCGGCGCGTAGTAACCGCCGGACATGACACTAGCCCGCGACCCGACCACCGTGAAAGCGGCACTCGTACACCGGCCTTCCAGCGAAGAAGATCTCTTCGAAACCTTCAAACCAGGCAAAGTCGCCACGAACCGACATTACGTAGGTCAACAAACCGACAGCGTGGTGCCTGGGTCCACGGTAGGGCAGTTCGGGGGTCGCCAACGCCAGGCAGTCTTTGAGAAAATCCCCCGAAAAACCTTCGTCTGTGACACG
>CAYYUZ010000006.1:0-56965 GCA_964475005.1 uncultured Spirochaetales bacterium | reverse complement strand
CCAACGCCAGGCAGTCTTTGAGAAAATCCCCCGAAAAACCTTCGTCTGTGACACGTCCCACGTAGTTCATGGCCCAAAAGGGAACCTCGTCGTCCCAGAGGGCCTCTTGGCCGGCAAAGGGAGAGGCGCCCAGGTAGGTGTCAACGTAGAGGAGGTTGGCCTCCGTGTAGCGGAAGTCGTGCGAAGCTGGTCGCGAAGAGGCGCCTTGGGGTCCTTTGCCAGCATACGTGGCGCGTTTGGCCCGCACCAGAAAATCCGCGACGGCGTCGTTCACGGGGACCGATGCCCTAGAGACGGCGCTGCAATTGTCGAGCTCCCTTACAAGGCGGTCGAGGCTGGTTTGAAACAAATCGGCGACGGCCAGTAAGGTCTCGAGTTCGGGCAGGCATTGACCGCCTTCCCATTTAGCGACGGCCTGACGCGAAACCCCTAGTTTCTCGGCCAGAGATTCCTGCGACAAGCCTCGAGTCCTCCGAAGATCCGACAATTGCGGTCCAAATGCCATGGTGCTCCCCCTGTTCTGAGCCTACAGCGTCCGCTCCCGACGGGCCAGCACCTCGAGGTTGCTCTTGTGTACACCCCAGGTGGAAACGTGGGTCAAGCGTCCTGTCTTAGGACATCGCCGGACAAATCGGTTAAAGAATACTGCCCTACTTGTCGAGGGGAAAGTTGCCCACGACGGGAAGGTACGAGGGGCCGACTAACGCCGCCACCGCCCCGGTCGTATGCATCTTTTTCAAAGCCACCGAGATCTTTTCGAGCCAAAGCCGGTTTTCGGGCGAGTTGAACAAGGTCAGGCGGTCGAACGACTCAAAGAATGGGGCCGCGGGGTCGAAGGAAAGCTGGTCCAACTGGTTGTAAAGGTCGGGAAGGAAGCCAAGCATGGCGTCGAGCCGACCAACGCGGAGTTTGGCCAGGTTGAGCGAGTCGTCGTTGACAAGTTCGAGCACCGCTCCGGCACGCACGACCGCCCCGTAGGTGCCGTCAAATCCGACGACGCCTCCGACAATCCTGCCGGAAAGTTCGGTGAACTGCGATACGGCCGACCTCCCTTTCGCACGGAAGACGTAACCCCTGTAGGCACCCAACGGGTAGCCGGCCACGATGGCTGTGACCCCGAACTTGTCGCGCGCGGTTTGCGTGAAGGTGAAGATGCCATCGTACTTTCGGTCGAGGAAGAGCGCCAAGGCTCGGGCCCGCGGGTAAACGTCGGCCGTGAACTCCACCCCGGCCTCTTGAGCCGCCTGCGAAAGAACCTTCTGGTAGGATCCGCTGCCATCGGGCTCGATAAGACCGTCGATTTGCGGAAGGACCAACCGCGGAACGGTCTGGGCGAAGGCCGTGAGACCCAACAACAGGAGGGTTGAGGCAAGGCTGGCGAGGAACCACGGGCGGGGTCGTAAAATCATTCAAGACCTCCTTTTTTTTGCTGTGCCCCGAAACGGCGGACCGCTAAATCTCTTGAAGAACCAACAGGAGTTTCTCGCTCAGTTCCCTCACGGTGAACGGTTTCGACAGCAGGCTGACCCCCGAGTGCGAGGCGGCAAGATCCAAGGCCGACTGGTCGACGCGTCCCGACATGAGAAGAACCGGCACCGTGGGCAGAAGCTGCCTCAGATGGGGAATCGTTCCGTGACCGCCCAAGCCCGGCATGTTGATGTCGATGAGGACCAGATCGGGGCGCAAACCAGCCTCGACCAAAGCCAGCGACTGCTCGCCGTTGGGGGCGGTAGTCACTGAATGGCCCAGGAGCTTTAGTGTCTCCTCCACCGAGCTTCGAATCAACGCGTCGTCGTCGACAAGCATAATGTGAAACGACGGAGGCCGTTCGGAGGTCGAGGTCTGGGCACGGACTTCCTTTGGCGGCGAGGACGCCGCGACGGCCGGAAAGACCAACTTGACGACGGTCCCGCGCCCCGGCTCGCTGTGAAGGTCCATTCGTCCTTTGTGCGCCGTGACCATCGCGTAAACCAGCGAGAGACCCAGGCCCGTCCCCTTGCCCACGGGTTTTGTCGTGAAGAAGGGGTCCATCGCCCTTTCCAGAATTTCCTTGGGCATGCCGACGCCGGTATCCTGCACCTCGAGCTCCACAGTGGTGCCCCGGTTTCGGGTACGCAGGGTGAGCGTTCCCGATTCGGGCATCGCGTCGAAGGCGTTGATGCAGAGGTTCATGACCGCGTTGCTGATCGCGCTGGCGTCGCCGCGAATCGAGGGCAGCCCGTCTTCCAGCGCGAGCTCGATCCGAACCTTGGCCAAGAGGGTCCGTTCCAGCAGAATGGCTTCTTCCTCAATAATGGCGTTAAGGTTCAGTTCCCTTTCCTCGGCGGGACTCTGCCGCGCAAAACCCAACAGGCTCTGAACCATCTTGCCACCGCGCTCGGTGGCGTTGTTGATGATCTCGAAGGTCCGATACTCCGCGCTGCCGACGGGATGGTTGGTCAAGCTGGCCGAAGCGAGGACGCGAATCGCCCCCAAGACGTTGTTCATGTCGTGGGCAATTCCACCGGCCAGGTTGCCGAGACTCTCCATCTTCCTCGACTGTTGAAAGTGGGCCTCAATCAGTTGCTTTTCGGCTTCTGCGCGTTTACGTTCGGTCAGGTCTCGGCCAATTCCCAGAATCCCGACAACCTGTCCGGCCGGGTTCGAGATGGGTGTCATCACGGTCTCTACGAATTCCTTGTGGCCATCGAAAAAGACAAGCTCTTGCTCGCTGGTCGTAGCTTTTCCGGCGGCAAAGGCTTGCGCGTCGAGGGCTTGAAGCGTGTCAGCCAATTTCGAATCCAGCAATTCGTGTTCGGACTTTCCCACAAGCTGCCGCTCGGAGACGCCGACAAGACCTTCCATCCGACGGTTGCAGGTCAGATAAACCCCGTGCGGGTTTTTCAGCCAGATCAAGTCGGGCGAGGTGTCGAGAAGGGTTCTGAGCTGGGCCGTTTGAAGGCCAAGCTCGCGCAACGCCGTCCGAAATTGATTCAGCAAAGTGTTGAAGGAGTCGGTCACCAAGACGAGTTCGGCGCCAGAGCCGCGGTCCAAGGCCAGGCCGCTGCGGTTGTCGGTTTGCGGATTGAGGCGTGTGATCTGGGCGGCTAGATGCCGAAGGGGAACGCGCACCGACCGGTTCACGACGAAAACCAGGACCATCGACAGGAGGGCAACCAAAATGGCGGTCCGCCCGACGGCCGCCCAGAGGAGGTTGATGATCACCGAACGCGAGCTCGACATTGAGGGTTCCAGACTCAGGAAGCCCAGGTATTCGCGGCGACCGCTGTGGTCGTACAGCAGCGGATAGGTTTTCGGGGGCCCAAGCTCGGTTTGAAGGCCGGATTGCAGGGTCTGGCCGCTCTGTTCGACCAGTTTGACCCGGCCGACTGCCGGAACTGAAGAAAGCGTCTGAAGGAGAAGTTTCAACCCTGTGGTGTCGAAATTCCACAGCGCTTGGGCAATCGGGGGTCCAAGAGTCTCGGCCAGCGAGTCGATCTGATGCTCAGATTCTTGGCGTGCCTGCGTCGAAACCAGGGCAACCTCGCCCACGGTCACGACGACGGCCGTCAGGATGTACAGCACCAGACAGAGGCCCAGGAGCTTCTGGGCGACGGTGAGGCTATTGGGGCGCAACATGGCTCAGACCCCTGACTCGGGAAGCGGCATGTTCTTCGGGTCCAGCAAAGTTCATGATGCTACGAAGTATCGTTGGTGGCTTTCAGGACTGTCAAGGATTGGACCGGGCGAGTGCAGAGGACAGGCTAACGCCGGAGGGCGGAAGTTTCGGCTACGGCTCGACGGAACACTTGATAGTCCAGGGCGAACTTGTCCATGCGCAGCAGCATCATCCTCTTGGTGAGCCCCAGTCGCCGGGCCGCTTCGGCCATGTTGCCGCGGGTTTCCTCGAGGGTTCGAACTAGAAAAGCCTTTTCGATCGACCCCAAGTGGTCCTCCAAAGTCGTCCCAGGGGAAAGGCCGGGAACCGGCGCGGGTTCAGCCACGCGAGTCGAACCCGCTTGGCTGGCATGAAGACTCGGAGGCAGGTGGTGGGCGTGAATAAACTCCTCGTCGGTCAACAGGACGGCGCGTTCCAGGCAACTCTCCAGCTCGCGGACGTTGCCGGGCCAGGGATGCGCCATCAGCAGGTTGATCGCAGGTGTCGAAATTCCACGAATGGTTTTTCCCGCCTCACGCGCGGCTTTGGTGACAAAGTGATCGGCCAAGGTCAGCACATCGCCCCCCCGGTCGCGAAGCGGCGGAACCGTGATGGGAAAGCCGCCTAGACGATAGAAGAAGTCCTCGAGGAACTTTCCTTGGGCCACAAGCACCTCGAGATCGCGACGCGTCGCGGCCAGCACCCTTGGGCCGGCTTTCGGTGCCGGGTTGCTGTCTGGTTTCTCGTGAAGCGCATTCAGAAGTTTGGCTTGCAAGGACAGCGAAAGCTCGGCAACTTCGTCGAGAAACAAGGTCCCGCCTCTAGCCGCTTCGAAGAGTCCTTTTTCGGAACCAAAGAGCTCTTGGTCCGCCAAGGCTTCCGGAAGGCCTGCGCAGTTGAGCCGCACAAAGGGTCCCGCGCTCCACGGACTTGCATAGTGAATCGCCGAGGCGACAAGTTCCTTACCGACGCCGCTCTCACCCAGAATGACGACCGAAGCGCGAGATTTTGCGACCTTCTCGACAAAATGGAATACGGTTCTCATCGCCGGCGAATCACCCAGGATGTTCGAGGGGCGATACCGCGCCTGAAGTTCATTTTGCAGCCTGCGGTTTTCTTCCCCCAGCCGCGACGGCTCCTCACGTTCCAGAAGGTAGAGTTCCGCTTCCTGCGCGACCAAAACGGCCACAACGCCAAGCAGCTCAACGAGGTGTTCTAGGTTCTCTTCGCCGTCAAAGAGGGTCTCAACGCTGATGGTCCCCAGAACCTTGCTCCCTCGCAGGATGGGCAAACAAAAAAAAGAAACCTCCGCATCCGAGGAAACGATTCGGTCTGTGTTGGCCAACGAAGGCTCCGTTCGGATGTCGCGCACAACGATGGGACGACCGAACTCGACAACTTTGCTCGTTAAGTTTGAAGCCCGAGGAAAGACACCGAAGATGGCCTCTTCGTCCGTCAATCCGAGGCTTCCGCATGCAAGAACCTTGCCTGATGAGCGGTGGTAGAGCGTCACCATGCCGCGAAGAAGGCCCAACTGACGCTCCATGATCCGCAGCAGCACGGCGAGCGTTTGGCCCAAGTCGGCGCTCCCGCTGATCAGAGCCCCTACTTGCGCCAGGAACGGCAGACCCACTGACGACAACGTCGTCTTCTGAATATTCACTGACATTATCGTGGTATTCATACAATTATGTCAGAGTATAACCAACCTGGGTTCACAGTTCAAGGGGCCGAAGAAAAAACTGGGGGAGTCTTTAGCCTACAAGGAGACAAGGGGAAACTTAACGAGGAACTCGGTTCCCTTTTCCTCGCTGCTGGTGACCGACACCGTGCCGCCGTGCATTTCGACAAGCGCCTTGACGATGGAGAGCCCCAAACCGTAGCCCTTCTCGCGCATGGTCGACCGGCTCCGCCAGAAGCGTTCGAACACTTGAGGATGCTCCTCGGCCGGAATGACGGCGCCAATATCGTGGACACGGAGCATCGCCGATCCGCCCTCAACGGCGGCCGAAAGGGTGACCGTCGTCCTGGCCCGGGCGTATTTGATCGCGTTGTCCAGCAGGTTCGAAAGCGCCTGTTCGAGTTTGAAGCGGTCCGCGCGAATCGTGAGCTCTTCCGGGCAGTCCAGAGCCAGCTCCACCTCGCGGGTGTCGGCCAACTTGGCGACTTGATTCAGCAACGACTCCAAAAAAGGTCTCAGCGCGACCGCGGTGATTTCCAACCGCACTTCTTGGGCGTCGAACCGCGCCAGCTTCAAGAGGTTCTCGACAATGGCGCCCATCCTTTCGACTTCCTCGAGAGAGGAGGCCAAGATGTGCTGATAGTCGGCGATGGTCCGGCGCTTCTTAAGGGCGATCTCGACCTCGCCGCGCATGACCGCGAGCGGAGTCTTGAGTTGGTGAGACAGATCCTCAAACACCCTTCCCTGCTGGTCGAAAGCCTCTTCGATGCGGCTCATCATGGCGTTGAACGTCACCGCGAGGTCGCGGGTTTCGGTTTCGGCAAACATCTGCGGATCAAACGGCTTGCGGTGGCCGCCACCCTCGGTCAGGCGGAGCCCCTCCATGAAAGTTCCAAGAGACACCAGCGAACGCCGGATCAGCATCCACTCCAACAGGGCGCCGACGATCAGAAAGAGCGGCAAAAGGATGAGGATAACGACTTGCAGCCGATACAAGGGGTCTTCGATCTTGCGGTTCTCAAGGGCCGTCTGAATGATGTACGCTTGGCGCTTGGTCTCCACATAGGTCAACAGACTCTCGGCGCGAACATCGAACCCGACCATGTTTCTGAGCGCCACGTTCTGAACCAGAGACTTCTTCTCCCTGAGTTCCTTGAGGAGTTTCCTGCTGATCTGCACCTCGTCGAGGTCCTTGCGGTTGGTCCCCACCGGGGTGCCGTCGGTCTTGTAGATGCGCACGATCAGGTCAGCCAAGAGCGGTGAATTGGAACCGGCGTTGGCGTTGATCCAGTCACGCGCGATCTGGGTGAAATTCTGTTCGTTCACCGGGGTCTTGGCGTAGATCACCCAGTAGATGTTCATGGAATCTTCGAGCCCTTCGACCTTAGAGCGCAACAGCGCGTCGGTATCGTCGTAAAGCACCTCTTGGAAACGGTTAAGCACGAGGGCCGCAAACAGTGTGATGATAAAGAAGAGAAAGACCGTCAGCTGAAAGGTCAGCGTGAACCGGATGCTCCTATTCTTGGCCAAGGGTGTAGCCGGCCCCCCGAACCGTCTGAATCAGCTTGACCGGCCAGTCGTGGTCAACTTTCTTTCGCAATCGGTTGATGTGCACGTCAATAACGTTGGTGCTCGTGTCGAAATGGATGTCCCAGACTTTTTCGCTGATGTCCATGCGCGAGAGCACAGTTCCCTGGTTCTCCAACAGATACTGAAGGAGGGCAAACTCCTTGGTAGAAAGGTCGATCGCTTGCCCATTGCGCTCGACTTTGCGGCTCTTGGTGTCAAGAACCAGGTCGGCAAACCTCAGTCTTGTGTCGGCCTTCTGCTGGGCCTTGCGCAACAGCGTGCGGACCCTGGCCAGGAACTCCTCAAAGGCGAAGGGCTTGGTGAGGTAGTCGTCAGCGCCGAGGTCGAGGCCGACCACTTTGTCGTGCACGGAATCGCGGGCGGTCAGGAAGATGACAGGGGTCAGCCGACCCTGGGCGCGAAGCTCGCGGCAGACCTCCATGCCGTCGACCTCGGGCAACCCGATGTCGAGAACAATCAACTCGTAGGTACGCGACAGGGCCGCCTCAAGACCCTGCTTGCCATCTTCAGCGACATCGGCGTGGTACCCCTCCTCCTCCAACCCTTTCTTCAAAAAATTGGCGATCTTGGCTTCGTCTTCGACCACGAGAATACGTTCATTCATAGAAGTATCTTGGGCAAATCCCCCCAATTAAGCAAGAACTGGCCCTGGTTCAAAATTCCTCTTGGCTCTGGTATCGTAGCACCATGGACCTCGACCGATACTACGAGGGCCTTCTGTTCAAGCAGGAAGGCCAAATCGAACAAGCTCTTGAAGCCTTTGAGGAAGCTGCAGGCAACGACGCCGCCAGCGCCCCGGCTTGGAACGAGATCGGCATCATTTTCGACGAAGACGGTCGAATCTCCGCTGCGGCCGAATGCTATGAAAAAGCCGTCCTTCTGGACCCGTCGTTCGCGAAGGCCTGGAATAATTGGGGTGTCACATTCTTTGTCCGCGGCGATTACGAGCAAGCCAAGAACAAGTTTGTCGAGGCCTTGAAGCGCGATTCCTCGATGGAGAGCGCCAAGTTGAACTTGGCCGATACCGAAGAGGCACTCAAGGAGTAGCGGGAGCTTCGAGGGCGAACGCCCGCCAAGCGCGTTTCCATTCGAGCACGGACCGCGGTTGGTCCGCGGGCTCGGCGCCGATCTTGGCGACCACGTCGCCTGCCTTGAGGCCCCGGCGCGCCAGCGAGGAACCTTCGACCACGCCGTCGACACGAATTCCCCGTCCGGGCAACACCGTGGCCGACCAGGCCCAAGCCTCGGGCGAGTCGACAGTGAGCTCTACCTCTTTGACTCGGGGACTCAGAATCAGGTTCCAATCCCTCAAATCGACAATGGCGCCAAGAGCCTGCAAGGCTGGGGTTCCTAAAAGGAGAATCCGCGCACCGGCAAATTCTCCCGACAGCGCAAGGGTCGGAAACCGAAACCGGCCGACATGAAAGTCTCCGATGGAAAAAAATCGGGTCAAGGTGCCGTTGGCGGTCAGGGGACTGCGCGCATTCTGCACAGAGTACACCCCTTGAGGGGGATCGCCTTGAAACAGGACGACGGGAAAAGGCGATCCGGTGTCGACCACTGCCCGGCCCGGTAGCGAGCTTTCCACCCCGTCCTCCACCGAAACGGCAAACCGACCGTCGTCCTGAACAAGGACCTGCCCGACGGTGCGGCCCGTAGTCGATACCGAACCATGGACGAGGTAGGGAACTTCACCGCGGAAATCGATGGACCAATCCCAAAGAACATCGGTGCCCAACAGCCCGACGGTGGGAACGGCCCCTGCAAGAGGGCTCGAAGGACTGCCGCGAGCGGCCGGAAGGCCCTCAAGAACGGCGGGAACTCCTTCAGGGACAGGAACCCTTTTGGCCCTCTCCCTCCATTGGGCGAACAGGCGGATTCCGCCCCAGCTTCCGGGAGAACCAGGCGTCACTTGCCCCCCAACCTCCTCCACCCAAGATCGTGACAAGAAACTTCGGTCCGACCCTGTGTCGACGGAAAATCGCACAGCCCGACCCAAGGCGTCGCGGCCTTCAAGGTAGGTCCGACCATGAATAACCACGAGCGGAAAGTGTTCGGGCGAGCAAGACGCAAAGAAGAGACCCAAAAGTAGCGCGGCAGTGATTCTTAAGCCCAAAGCCTCTCCACAATCTTCCTGAGAACGTTCAAGTCGATGTCGGCCAGTCGTTTCAAATGGAGGCAGCCTCCGCTCAATTCATGTTTTCCCAGGCGCGTCAGCTCGTCCCCTTGAAAATTCCCCATCCCGTAGAGCGTGGTGCTGGCCTTTCGGGGACTGAACCCCAAACGGAACCAATCGTTGGATTTCCCGTTGGCCGAAACGTAGGAGCCGTCTCCGAAGCCTATGATGGCTGGGCCCCACATTCTGGCTTCGGCCCCGGTGACTTCGCGCAACAGCTGAACCATCGTTGTGGCGTCAGCCTTCCGAACCGGATCCGCGATCGAATCAAGAAACTCCTCCACCGAGACCTCGGTTTTTTGAGTCTTTCGAACCTGAGCCACGGCCAACCTCCTATTTCGGCGCGGTGAAATCGTAGGTGTAACGGCCCTGGGCGACCTGCCCCGTGCCGTTGGCGAAGGTGGATTTTTTGAAGGCGTAGAGTACGGCCTCGTCGACCTGATCGTTCCCCGAAGACTGGTCGAGGTGAACCTGGCGCAACTCCGGATTGTCGTTTGATGAGGCTGGAATACCCAACTCAAAGGTGATCACGACGGGGGTGAGATCCTTGCCCTTCTTATAGTCGGCGTTAGCGACATCGTACCCGGCGCTTTCGAGAACCTCCCACAATGCCGGCCTAACCGGCAGATCAGGATCGTTGGTTCGCACGAGGCCATCGCCGCTTTTGCTGTAGTATTGAAGCAAAAGGGCCTTCCTCTCGTCGGCCGAATACAGCTTGTTCGAGGCCACTCTTGCCAACAACCCCGCGTCGAGTTTGGCAGGCAGTGGCATGAACAAGTAGACAGGCCAGTAAGCATTCTGGCTGATTTTTTCCCCTTGGGGCTTGAGGATAAGTTCGGACGAATTGCCCTTTTCTGACCCTCGGATTACCTTTTCTGTGACGACAGGTTGGGGGGGCTGCTCTGAGGGTTTGCTTTCCACCGGGGTCGGCGTCGGCGAGGGCGCCGGTTTGGTGGTAGCCGGTTTTTGAACCGCAAGTTTTTTAGGCGCCGGTGCGGGACCGGGTTCTTCAGGAACGGCACGGGTTTCCTCGACGGTGTTTAGCGCTGAGTGGCGTTGGGCCTCGAGCACGGCCTGCATGGACGGATCGGGAAGCGCCGAGACCGAAAGCGGCAAATCTTCGCCTTCCGGGTTTCCCAGTTTCACGGCCAAGGCCTCGCCTTTTTCACCAAGGGTCAACCAAGCCGGGAAGCCTCCCCAAAAAGCCAACCCGAGGGCCAGAACCGCGGTGCCAACGGCAGAACCCCAGGCTATCCAACGCCGTTTGAAGCGCTGGCGCTGGCGCCAACTTTCCCAGGCCGAGGGCGGCCGCTGGGGTTTCATCTCGGCGACCCGACCACTTTGGTCATCAGGTTGACGCCGACCACTTGATTCTGGCGCAAAACGTCGAGTACAGAGACCACGACCTGGTAGGGTGCGTCTCTCCCTCCCTCCACAACAACCCGCAGGGTCTTGAGATCCTTGCCCTTGAGCTTGTCTTTGAGGAGAGAATCGAGCTGCGAAAGCGAGGTTCTGACGTTACCCAGCCAGACGTCGTTTTCGCCGGCCACCGTGATGCGCAGTTCGGTGAGGGTGACGTTTTGGGCCGAGGTGCTCTTGGGCAGATCGAGGGCCAACCCAGGGCCAAGTCGAAAGACCGTCGCCACCAGAAAGAAGATGACGAGGATGAGCACCACATCGATCAAAGGAATCAAGTTGGGCAACCCTGCGGGGGCCAACCGGCGGGGGAGCCTCACGGTTTGCGCCTCACGACCCGAACCAAATCGTTGGCCTGGCTTTCTAGCCGGCCGATGACGGCGTTGGCCCGGCCCGAGAGCCAAGCGTAAGCCACCATCGAGGGGACGGCCACAAGGATTCCCGCTCCCGTGTTCAGGAGGGCCTCACTAATGCCTTTCGCGAGGACCGAAGGGTCAGAAACCGCACCGAACGAACCCAAAACATTGAACGAATTGATGATACCGACAACGGTTCCCAAGAGGCCGATCATCGGCGAAATATTGGCGATGACGTTGACGGCCTGGATGTTCTGTTCAATCAGGGGAAGTTCCCGAACCGCCGCATCGCGAACCGCCTCCTTGAGGTCGTTTTCGGGAAGCAGACGATTCTCGATGCCAACACGGATCAAGGCACCCAGAGGAGCTTCCACGGTGTCGCAAATCGCCAAGGCCTCGTCGAAATGCCCCTTTTCCATCGCACCTTTGACCCGAGCGAACAACTTCTCTTCGTCGGTGGCGATCTTTCGGAAGTAGAGGAGCCTTTCCACAACAATCGCCAGCACGGGAACCGCCAAGACGAGAATGACCCAGAGGATGGGTCCCCCTTTGAGCAAGACGTCGATCATGCGAACCTCCGCGGGTCAACGTACCTCTCGCCGCCAGGGAAATCAAGCAAGGGCTATTTTGTTTCGGCCTCGACGAAGGCGCCAAGGTCGTACTTTTTTCGCTTTGTAAGGCTATTGTACTTGGAAAGCAACGCTAAGGCGCCGGGGAACCTTTTGGAGACAACAAGGTAGCAGGGAATCTCGCTCTTGGGCACCCGAACGATCTTCACCTGGTCGGCGATTCCCAGCTTCTTAAGATTCGATTCCACATTGTAAAGGTTGAGGTCCAAAGCGGCGTCGAGGTGATCGACAAGCAGTTTGTTGAGGTTCACCAACCCCGGATCTGGCCCTGAATACAGATCTAGGGTGTAAAGTTCCTGCCTATCAAAAAACAGGGGGAGGGCTTGCCCTCTCACAAAACCGATTCTCAAGCCTTTGATGTCAGAAACCGACTGGATGGTCTGAACCGGGCTGTCCTTTCTGAAAACAAGAACCGGTCTGATGAGGACGTTGGAAGTGTCAGAGTAGAAGAGGAATTCCGCCCGTTCCGGAGTCTTCATCAACGAAACCGCGAGGTCGACTTCTCCCCTCTTCAACTCTTCAAGAAGCCTGGGAAAGGGCACGAAGACGAAAACTGGCCTGTACCCCAGTTCCAAGAAGACCTGTTTCACGAATTCAACTTCAGCCCCTTTGGCCTGTTTGGTTTGTTGGTCAATGTCAGCAAAGGGCGGGTGCAAAAATTCACCAACCCTGACGGCTTGCGAGTACAAACTCGACCCCAGCAAAGAAAGAAAGAGGACAACGAAGACCCGAGTCATGCGAAGCCTCCAGCGTTTTCAAAGTCTAGGCGACAAACTTGTGATCTGCAAGCCAGTCGGTCCAAGGGGCGCCAAGGCTTAGTGCTCCACTCTGGACATATTTGACTTATGCGAATAATCATTAAATATTGGAACATTGAGTAGCTATTTAGCCAAGACCTGTGATATAAAGACCCCACTGTTTTTCTTTTAGGAGACCCTAATGAAGCCCCTGCTACTCTCGGCACTGTTTATCCTGGCCACTCTTGGAGCGGCCTACGCCCAAGAAAATTCTGGCATCAAATTCAACGTCGGCGCCGGATTTTCTCTCTTGAGCAATACCTTTGACCAACAGGCTACCCTGTCCGGTGCCTCTCTAGAGTTGAAAGACACAACGGGGTCTTTTGGCTTCAACGGATTCGTCGACATCACCCAGTTCATCACCGTCAATTTCGGTTTCCGCGGCGCTATGGGCCAGCTCAATCGCACGGCAACCTGGGGAACTCTTTCGGGCACCTCCAACTACAGCAATAGCGTGAGCCAGTTTGAATTGGGAGGGGAGCTCAAGTACCCGTTCCAGGTCAACAAGACATTTTCCATTGCCCCAAAAGTTGGTCTGGACTATGTCGGATTCCTAGGTGGCTCGATCGGCTCAACCGACGTTTCAAGCTCAACCGACGAAAAACAGCAGTTCAGCCCTGTTTATGTCACGCTCGGCGTCGACCTCAACTTTGACCTCGATAACCAATGGTTCGTCCGAGTCCCGCTCGACCTTGGCGTTGGTCTGAACTCGAAACTTTCGACTGCCTACTATTCCGGAGTCACCTATAGCAGTTCCTCCAGCATCGGCTTGCGAGGCGGCGTAGAAGTCGGCTATTCCCTCTAGTCCTTCCTGGACAACAAAAAAGCCTCCCAAGCGGGAGGCTTTTTTCATTGCCACAGCGAGCGAAGCGAAGTCCATGGCAAACTAGGCGAAGGAGATCGGATTTTTGGCTAAACCGAGAGGGAGTGACGCCCGCAGGCGTAATTGAATTACGCCGAGGACCGGAACTTCCTTGAGGCGACGCCAAAAAACCGAGATCCGAGCCTCAGTGGTGGTGACCGCCGGCGCCATGGACGTGGCCATGCTCCAACTCTTCCTTGCTAGCATCACGAACACCCAAGACCTCGACATCAAAGGCCAAAGTCTGACCCGCAAGGGGGTGGTTGCCGTCGATGGTAACCATCTTGTCGTCAATCTTCACAACGCGGACATGGTAGACGTTGCCATCCTCATCGTCGTACTGAAATTCCTTGCCGACTTCGAGTTCCTCGCCGTCGTCGAATTCCGTGCGTTCAACCTCTTCGATCAACTCTTCGTCGCGTTCGCCGTAGGCATCTTCGGCCTTTACGACCACGGACAACTTGTCACCAACCTGCTTGCCTTCCAGTTTCGATTCGAGGCCGGGAATCAGATTTCCGATGCCGTGGATATACGTCAAGGGTTCGTTGCCGACGGAGCTCTCGATGAGAGCCCCTTTGTCGTCTTTGAGGGTGTAATGAAGGGTGGCGACTTTGTTGGAGGCGATCTTCATGGGGAGCTCCTAGAAAAAGAATTTCCCCAATATAGAGGAGGATAACCTTCTAGAACAAGGTCCCCTGCCGATCCTGAAGCGCCATTTCGATGCGGGCCACGATGCCGTCGAAGTCTTCCGGGTATTCGAGCACATTGTTTTCGTCTGCCGAGACGGTCAAGATCGGCGCCACGGCAAAACCGGTCGTCCACCGATCGTAGAGGACGTTGAGACCTTCCAGGTACTCATCGGTGATCGTCAGCTCAAAGGGGCGGCCTCGCTGCACAATTCGGCGGCGAAGGGTGGCCACCGACGCCTTGAGGTAGACCACCAGATCGGGTTTGGGCAGCAGCGACGAAAGAACTGCGTAAAGTTCGCGGTACACACCGTAGTCCCGGGGACTGATGCGGTTGTTGAGGAACAGATTTTCGGCAAAGACCTCGGCGTCTTCGTAAAGCGACCGGTCCTGCACCACCGACCCGGGCTCCAACGAAAGCTCGCGGTGGCTTCGTGCGCGGTGCATCAAAAAGAAGACCTGGCTGTGAAACGCCCAGCGTTCCATGTCGCCGTAGAAGTCCTTCAGGTACGGATTTTCGGCCACCGGCTCATAGTAGGGTGTCCAACCCCAGCGTCGGCATAACAGTTCGACCAGCGTCGATTTCCCGGCGCCAATGTTCCCTGCAAGGACCACGTAGCGCTTCACGGCAACTACTTGGTCTTCATCTCGAACACGCCGTCCCAACCTGGCCCCAGACCCGCGGCCCGGTTGGTTTCGGTTCTGGTCACGAAATTCTGAGCCGGGGCATCCGAAGGGTCAAGAGCCAGAACTTGGTCGAACCCCTTGCGGGCCAGTTCCCATTCGCCGGCGTCGTAGGCCTCGAGGGCATGGTCGAACAAGTCCAACTTCTCGATGAGGGGGGTAGTGGCGTCGTCGCGGAAGGCCGTGACTTCAAATAAGCGGACGGGGGCCTTGATGCCGATGACACGGACCCTGTCGAGGCGCCTGAAGAGCACACGGTCGTCGACCCGGCTTCGGGTGGCCTCGGTCGTCAAGATCCAGGTACCGTACTCCTTGTTCACGCCTTCAAGGCGGGCGGCGAGGTTCACCGACGTGCCCATCATGGTGTAATCCATGCGTCTGGCGGTCCCCATGTTGCCCACCGTCATTTCGCCTGTGTTGATGCCGATCCGGGTCAGCAGAGGAGTCTTGGCCAGACCGGTTTCAACGAACCGCTTGTTCATGGCGGCCTCGGCTTTCTTCATGCGGAGCGCCGCGTGGACGGCCTGCGGGGCGTGGTCGTCAAAGGGAAGAGGAGCCCCCCAGAACGCGATGATGGCGTCGCCTTCGAACTTGTCGATGGTACCCCGAGTGTCGAGGATAATATCGCTCATCTCGGTCAGGTAGCCGTTGAGAAGCTGAACCAGTTCGTTCGGGTCCATCGACTCGCTGAAGGTCGAAAAGCCCTTCACGTCGGTGAACACCGCCGTCAGCACCTTCTTCTCGCCGCCGAGGCTGAGTTTATCGGGGTCAGCCTCCAGCTGTTTGATGACTTCCGGGCTCAAGTACGTGCCGAAGGCCCCGCGGATGAAGCGTTTCTCGGCCTCGGTGCTCCAAAACCTTACAAGCGTCAACCCGAGCACCGATAAGAAGACCGTGGCACCCGAAGCCAGCGCCCCGGCGTACACCCCCGTGGCTGCATAGCCAATGGCAACGCCAAACATCAAGGCCAAAAAGACCCCAAACCCTACCAAGACTCCGGCGAGCGTACCCATCCGGGTCAGCAAGAACGACGCCCCGATGGCCACAAGCGCCCCGAGCAGGAACGTGGCCCACGACGGCCACTGGTTCAAGAAAGCCCCCGAAAGGATAGTATTAGCCACGGCTGCATGGGTGCCGACGTTGTAGTAGACCGAATCAAAGGGAGTGACGCCCAAGTCGGTGGTGGCTACCGCGGTCCAGCCGTAGAACGCCATCGCGCCCTTCAAGCGCTTCTCTAGCGAGGTCCTGAGGTCGGTGAAGGCGTGGACTTTGTTCCGGAACGCGGTGAAGGTCACTCCAACGTCGTCGATGAGCCCTGGAATTTTATCCTTGGAGGCCTGGGGAATCTTCGGATCTCTTGCCTGTCTTTGAAGGATGGTCTTGAGGTCCTGTTCGCGCGTTCCTTCTGCCAGCGCGACAATCGCCTGACGCCAGGACGACTCTTCGGCCAGCGCCGCGTCAAAGGCCTTCGAATCGCCCGCGGCCAAGGCTGCGGCCCGGTCGGCCTTGGCCTGCGAGGACATTCCCATGAGGTCTTGGTCAAAGTACCCATGGTCCTCCATGGCCTTCACTTGCGCCTCGAGGATGGCGGTGTCCTCCTGCAATTCCTGGAGTTCGCTGACCCGAACGTGGCCGTTACGGAAACTGTTCCAGTAGGTCGCGTGCGGCCAGTTGATCACCATTTTGCCTTCGGAATCGAGAGGAATGACGATGTCGGGACGAGCGTTCTCCTTCAACGCCGACGTCTTCAAGATCAGACGGCTGGGAGTCACTTCGATGGCCGGTTTTCCCAGCCTCACCCAGACCGGAACGAACGCCAGTTGGCCAAAAATCTTGTCGGGCGCGCCATTCTCCCCAGGCATACGGAACAGCAGGTTGATCCGCCTGAGCGTGCCGTCGGCGTCCTTGATCACGTTAGTTACTGCGGCTCCTGCGGCCCGGCTGGCGATAGGCACAATGGCCCCCCGAAGAGTCAGCACGGGACGCAACCTATCCAGCGTTCCCGTGACCGGACCAATCGTCGAATGCTCCTTCAGGTAGGCCTCCGCGTCTTTGGCGTCGGCGTTGTCATTGCTTTGGTCGTAGTTGAGCGTGGTGAACACCCGCCCGAACACCTTCATGGCCTGACCGAAGTAAGCGTCGTTATCGCGAGCCGTCAGCAGCACGCCTTCGCTGAGCAGAGTCTTAGTCGCGTCATGAACCTCGTCTACCTTCATTTGTTTGGCTTTCAGAGCCTGAAACACCTCGTCGAGTTCCTGGCCTTTGGCCGCCAACACGGCGTCGCGTTCGCTGCTGTTGACGCCCACGGGCCCCCGGTCGACAAACTCCACGTCGAACGAGAGTGAGTCGACCCCGAGCGCCTTCAAATCGGCCAGCAAGTTGGCGTGAATGTCGCGGCTCCAGGGCCAGGTGCCGACGTTCTGCATGGCCTGATCGTCAACGTCAATGATCACCACTTCGGGCTGCTCAGGGGGAGGGGCCACGAACCGCGTGTAAAGGTCGAGGATCTGCAGTTCAAGCTGCCGGGTTGCGCCAGTGAAGACAAGAACTCCCATGAACAATATGACAGAGGCAGGAACGGCAAGAGTCACCCAAGAACGCGAGGTTTTCATAAAGTTAGCATAAGTCAATTTTTCAAAAATGGTCTAGAATGAGTCCAAGTAAATAGCAAAATGGAGGTATCCATGAGATTCGTCATGGAGGTTGTCCTTTGGACCCTCGTCGGAATCGGATCGGTTGCGGGACAAGCCGCCGTTCCGGACGACGCGGTGATTGACAAATTGCTTTCGCAATCGGCCATTACTTGGGACAATGCCGCCTGGCTGGTCGGCCGCTCGGTCGGCACGTTTGACGAGACCACAACC
This sequence comes from uncultured Spirochaetales bacterium, assembly GCA_964475005.1. Taxonomy (GTDB): domain Bacteria; phylum Spirochaetota; class Spirochaetia; order JABEVK01; family JABEVK01; genus JAIFLN01. The sequence goes on along the minus strand of CAYYUZ010000006.1, from coordinate 39,587 downwards.
CCGGCGCAGGCCGCTCAGAAAGCGTCGGAGGCGGGTTGGGGTCCCAAAGGTCTCGCTCCGACGAAAGCGATAGACTTGGCGACGTATAGTCAGCTTGTTGTCAGAGCACTGAACATGCCAACCGGTCTTCTGTATAAGGTGTTCCCCGATGGCCGCTATGCCTTCCGCGAATTGATCTTCCGGCGCGTGCTGACGGGCTCGGCGAGACCCGATGCCCTTGTTTCCGGAGAACGCGCGATGTATTTCCTCCAATCTGCGCAGACCTGGAAGGGATCGCACCCATGAGAGGTCTCGCAGTCTTCTTTCTCATTGTGGCGCTGATTGCGCCGGCCTCAGCCTTCGACTGGGGCGGGAGCCTCGAGAACACTTCTTATGTCTTGGTCACCAAGACTGGTTCTCCCAACTCAACCTTCTCGGAGGTTCCCGTGACCAGGCTGTGGACCAACTGGAATTTTGACCAGGTAACAACGCTACTGGTGAAAGGCAACTTGACTGACACCTATGCCCTTGGTTACGGAAACGGTTCTTCTACTACCAACACCTTTACTGGCGACATCGACTATTTCGTCTTCGCGACTAAGTCATTGTGGATCGGCCGAACCGATTTCCGCGACTTCAGCGCCACCGTTCTCAACACCAAACTCGACGGCATTCAGGCGGTTCTTTCCAGACCTAATCTCGACCTGAAGGGGATGGCCGGGACTTCGGCTCTGTTGTTCAAAAGTGGAAATACCATCGTCATTAGTGAAGATGACACCAAAGAACGCCAGGTTCTTGAGGACTTTCGCAACTCTTCCACCCTTTGGGCTCCTCCTCGGCTCTTTGTGTATGTCGAAGCCACCGGCAAAGAGTGGATTCCTGATCAGACCTTTCATTTGGGCGCTCTCGTTCAGCAGGATATGAGGGCCGGTGAGGCAAAAGACGGGGATTCTGGAAATACCAATATCAGTAGTCGACAAGTCGGAGCGCCGGTCTCAACAAATTACTTTGGCGCAGGGGGTGAAGGGCGGATTATCGGACCCTTTTATTGGAACCTGTGGGCATACCTCGAGACAGGGTCCAGCCTCACCCTTGTCGGTCCTTCAACAACTGTGACCAGCGCTGACCGTTCCAAGAGTGTGTTTCAAACCTGGAAGACGTCGACGATTCTAGCCGGGATGGGGAACATTGACCTTTCGCTGGTCATGCCCAGTTTGGCCAACTTGCTTATCGACCTGGGTGTTCAGATGGGAAGCTGGGACCCCGATGGCAGTTCGGTCAATCAAAACAACCCAGTTAGTCCCGGTTCGCTCAAGCCGAATACATATACAGGTTGGGTGGCCATCACCCCCGCCGCGGGGAACCTCATCTTCAACCCCCAGCCGACAAACATGCTAACCACTCAACTGACGGCGTCGGTCAAACCCTTTGAGTTTCTCCAGCTTCTTTCCGTCAATTCTGTGTTCGTGAGGCCTTCGCTAGACGGAGCTGGAGCCATCACCGAGTCGGGACTGATTGCGAACCTTGACAGCCAGGGGAACAACCGGAACAAAGAACGATACTTGGGGACCGAAAGCGACCTGACGGCTCTCCTGCGCCCCACAAGCGACCTGGGCGGCAGTCTTGGTGTCGGACTCTTTGTCCCCAATCAGTCGGCGATGACCAGGAATGTTGAATACAAGGTTCAAACCAACGTGAATTTAAGTTTTTGATCGTGGAGGTTTCTATGCGTCAAATTTTCTTCTTTGTCCTCGCGGTCGCCTGCCTCGCCCTTCCGCAGACGGCCTTTTCGGCTGATGTGACAGCGACTGTTTCGAAAATAACCGGCAAAGCCCAAATTCAGAAGGGAGAGGATTGGGTCCCGTTGTCCATTGGTGATCTGATCAGTCTGGGCGACACCGTATCGACGGGGTTCAGGTCCGAACTCCAAGTCAAGATCGGCACGTCAATCGTGACGCTCAAGGCCTTGAGCCGGCTTACCCTTCGGGAGCTTACCCATAGCGGCACCGATCTACAGACCGACGTTTACCTCAGAGTCGGAAAGGTCGAAGCCCAAGTCAACAAGTCCGAGTCCGTCAAGACTCAGACCTTCAAAATCTCGAGTCCTGTTGCCACCGCGTCGGTGCGTGGTACGAGTTTAGGGTCAGACGGGTACACGTTTGAGGGTATTGAAGGTCACTACACTGTCACAGACTCCAACGGAAACACCACCACCGTTTCCGCAGGCGAATCGGCCCGGGCGCCAACGCCTGGCACGAACGAAATATTGGCGGGCAATCTGACCATCGTCACCCAAAACTCCGTCGTGACGGCCCAAGCCGGTTCAGATTTCGGCCAAGATTCTACATCGAGCAGTGGTGACTACTTTAGTTGGGACAGTTCGAGTTCCTGGGATCTCTACAGCTACTACTACGATTGGAACGGCACCCCTGGAGCAACCCATCTATCGATAGGAGGAATCATTCCGGCACCAGTTCCCATTGCCACCCACATTTCAATCGGGGGTATCACCCCAACACCTGTTCCTGTAACAACATATGTCAGTATAGGGGGAATCACTCCATGAAGTATCATTTCGCCATTCTTACGGCTCTGGGTCTGCTTGGTCTATTCTGTGCCTGCTCCATGCAGACGGTGTCCTCAAGTCCGGCTAAGAACGGAAGGGTCATCCTTTCGGCGACAGGCGCACAAAAACCCGGAACGGTGGCCCGTGTTTCCAAGCCAGCTAAATCGGCGGCGACTAAACGGCTTGGTGCCGCGACCCGGTCCTCGCACGTGATCCGGTCACTAGCCCGCGACATCGGGGTCGGCAGCATAACTACGATGACCTATGCGGTGACCGACATGGGACCTTCCGGGTCGGGCCCGGCTGGCGGCGGCACCATCGACCCGAACAACCCCTTCGTAGATCTTTATTTGACGCCCAATGAGAACTACCGCATTGTTGTCAGCCTCGGCATCAACGCGACGGCTCCCGGCTACTTTGCGGGAGTCACAGCTTATGGTGACCAGGCCGACTTCCTTGTCGATCCTGCCTACGACACCTACGTTGACTTGACGGTACATCCAAACCAGGCCGTTGTTTTTGACCCGGCGTCGGTGGTGTCGGGGTCGTCGAGTACGGTGCAAATGCACAATCCAACCGCAACACCAAGCCTCTTTGCGTCGGCGCTTACAGTTCAACCGGCGGACAGGTTCTTCTATGGCGCAGATGCTAGATTGTACTATTTCAACAAATTCTCCAACTCCGTATACCACTGGACCAATATCAATTCACCGATGTCAGGCACCGACGCAGTAATCACCGGGGCCATCGTTGCGGGCCTCACAGGCCGCTCCGCACCGGCGATTTCGGCGGCTTGTGCCGATCCGACGACTGCCGATACAATCTGGCTGGTCGGTTCTGAAAACTCTGGAGCCAACTGGTGGTACTACCAAATCACGAACGCCTCAAGCACGCCGGCTCTCGCTGATTCCTACGAGTTCACTAGCGATATTACTTCCTCTGGTCTGTTGCCCAACGTGGTCGTGACCGGTGTTGCCGTCGATTCGACGTACTCAGACGTCTATGTCACTTACTACAGCAGTGACGGCAGTTCGACGGTCCACACAGGGGTCCTTCAGTACTACGGTGATTCCCTAGAGTACTACTCGATTCAGAACACGGTCACCACTAGTGACCCGACCGCGTCGATCTTCACCGATGTGGTTTGGGACCAGGGCAAGGCGTGGGTTCTGCTTAGCCCCTACACCAGTTGGGCTTCCGCCTCAATCACGCATAACACAGGGACGGCGGAGGTTCAGACGTATGACGATTTCTTGAATCCAATCCAAACTTACCCTGCCTCTGCACCATACTCTCACACAGGCCCGAGTGCCCTTGCAATCCTCACCACCGGCGCAACGCAACTCATCCTCCCTAACCGCATCGCAGGACCAGTTCAAGGGTCAACGTTGTGGATCAGTCAGGCCGATTTTGCCGCCACCACCATTTCGAGTGAGAAAACATCGTCGATGAATCTCGACAATGGTGCTGTGACCACCTATTGAACCCGCGCCCCAGCCTAGCCTTTTTGCCCGGCTGGGGCTTCACGGAACGCAAGGCCGATGCCAAGAGTTCGCGTGACCGCCACGATAGCTATCTTCAGGGGCGTGGTTAGGTCGATCAGGGGTTGTGGGATAGGTATCGCGAAGTTCTAGGATACCTATCCCAAGGGTCGGGGGATTGTTGAGTAGCATCCTGCTGACAACTATCGCAAGCAAGCGATGATAGTTATCGGGAATTGCCGCTTCGTATGAAGTGGATAAGGGAATGTCACCACCTACTAGCCCCCATGCCCATCCCGGCGTTTTTGCGCTAGGATGGGCTTTCTGGGAGGGTCCCTTGCCGCGTCATCCGCTCTTCTTTGTGAACCTGAACCAACGATCGTACGAAGAGGAGCTGATGGACCGGCAAGATGCCGATCCCAAACGCCTGAAGAAAACCATTGAGCAGTTCGACCTGCTCAATCGGCTCTTCGCCTCGGCGATCCCTCTATTCAAAAAACATCTTTTGCCCAAAATGCTGGCCGAGCCCGATCGCCTCTGGACCGTGCTCGACTTCGGGTCGGGCGGTGGCGACATCGACCGCGCAGTGGTTCGCCTGTGCCGCAAGAAGGGGCTGAAGGTGAAGGTCACCGCCCTCGATCTCGACGCCAGGGTCTTGCCGTGGGCACAGCACTTGTGCCGTGACTACCCGGAAATTACCCCGATAGCCGGTTCGATCTTTGACCTTGCCACGCTGGGTGACTTTGATTTCATCGTGTCAAACCACACTCTGCATCATTTCACCTACCCGCAGGTGCGCCGCGCCGTCGAGCTTTGTCTGATCCATGCCAGGCACGGTTTCTTGCTCAACGACCTGCGACGGTCGTTCTGGGCTTACGTGGGCTACACCATCTTCACGGGTCTGCTGATCAAAGGGAGTCTCGCGTTTTCCGACGGCCGCCTGTCCATCCGACGCGGGTTCACCGTGGCCGAACTCGAAAAGGAACTGGATGGGCTCGCCCGACCCATCCGCATTGGCCGGGCGGCGCCGGCCAGAATTTATCTTTACTAGTCGCCCATACCCGCGAGGGGTTTGCCTTTGGGGACAGGCCCTCGTATTCTTAGAACATTATGAAAAAGCACGCTCTGATCATCGGTGCGGGTTACTCGGGTTTGGCGTCGGCCCTCCTCCTTTTGCATGAGGGATGGCGGGTGACCATCCTCGAAAAGAACGACCAGCCCGGCGGCCGAGCGCGGCTGTGGAGCGACAAGGGGTACCAGTTCGACATGGGACCTTCGTGGTACCTAATGCCCGAAGTGTTTGAGAATTTCTTCGCTTCGGTCGGCAGTTCGGTGGCCGAAGCCTACAGCCTGACAAAACTCAAGACCCACTACCAAGTCTTTTTTGAAGGCCAAACCTCGGTCACGGTCACCGACGACCTTGAAAAGACCAAGGCGCTGTTCGAGGCCTTCGAGCCCGGCGGTGCCCTGCGGCTGCAAAAGTACATCGATGAGGCGCAGTACAAATACGACACGGCGATGAGTGACTTCTTGTACCGTCCGTACCGAACTGTGTTCGATTTTTTGAGTTTCAAGGTCTTGACCAAGGGTTTGAGCCTGGGAATCTTCCAGTCGCTCGACAAGTTTGTGCGGCGGTTCTTCACCGACACCCGGGCCCGTCAGATTCTTGAGTACGCCATGGTCTTCTTGGGGACAAGCCCCCACGACGCCCCGGCGCTGTACTCGATCATGAGCCACATCGACCTGAAGCTCGGGGTGAGGTTCCCGGCCGGTGGCATGAATGGGGTCGCAACTGCCATGGCAAGACTTGTGGCTCAGCGGGGCGGGCGAATCCTGTGCAACCATGAGGTTGCCAAACTTCGCGTCGTGGCGGGAACTGTCGCCGAAGCGGTCACCGAACACGGAGCGTTTGTCGCCGATGTGTTCCTCAATTGTTCCGACTACGCCTGGAGCGAGACGCAGCTGCTGGAACCCCGCTGGCAGACCTACCGCCAACGCTACTGGAACAAGCGCGTCCTGGCTCCCTCGATGTTCCTGGTCTTCCTCGGGGTCAAGAAGAGGTTACCGGGGCTCGAGCACCACAACCTCTATTTCAAGGCCGACTGGGACGCGCATTTCGATACCATCTTCAAGCAGCCGTCGTGGCCTGAGAACCCGTGCTTCTACTTGAGCGCCATCACCAAGACCGATGCCTCGATGGCCCCGCCGGGCTGCGAGAACCTCTTCTTGCTGGTTCCGGTCGCCCCGGGGCTTGACGACACCGAGGCGTTTCGCGCGGGCTACCTCCCCAAGCTCCTGACCCATGTGGAAACCGTCCTTGGTCAGAGCTTTCAAACTTCCATCGAAACCCTGAGAGTCTTCGGACCCCGAGACTTCGAGAACGACTATCACGCCTGGAAAGGCACCGCGTTGGGATTGGCCCACACGCTGTTTCAGACGGCGGTCTTCCGTCCCTCCCATAGGTCCAAAAAAGTCGACAACCTGTGGTACGCCGGCCAGTACACCCACCCGGGCGTCGGGGTTCCCATGACGCTGATTTCAAGCGAAGTTGTCGTTCGCCAGATCGTCAGGACCCGCCGTGGACATTGACCAGCTCCACCAGCAGATCTTCCGCCAAGGAAGCACGACCTACTACAATTCCAGTAGGCTCTTTCCGAAGGCCCTCCGCCGGGACATCTCGACGTTTTACGCTTTTGTTCGTGTGGCCGACAATCTTGTCGACGATCAACCCGTTCATCCCGAGGAGTTCTTTGCCTTTCGAGAGCGCTGGCGGGCCGCCGTCGCGGGAACTCCGGCCGGGGACTGGGTCATCGACCCCTTCGTCGAGCTCTCGCGGCGACGGGGCTTCGAGAACCAGTGGACAGAAGCCTTTCTGGACGCCATGGAGAGCGACCTGAAGGCGAGTCCCTTCGACACCCTCGACGATGTGCTTCACTACACCTTCGGGTCGGCCGAGGTCATCGGCTTGTTCATGATCAGCATCTTGGGAATCCCGTCCGAGGCACGGCCAGCGGCGCAGCTCCTTGGCCGAAGCATGCAGTTCATCAACTTTCTCCGTGACGTCGCCGAGGACCACGCCCTCGGCCGACGCTACCTCCCCTTGGACGGGCACCTCAAGGACCTCTCTCGCGAGACCGCCCTGGCCAATCCCCAAGCGTTTGCCGACTTCATGCGGACCTGGACAAGACAGTATCAAGCCTGGCAAAAAGGAGGAGAGGCGGGCTACCGATTCCTGCCGTGGCGGTTTCGAGTGGCCATCAAAACGGCCTCCGACCTGTACAACTGGACAGCCCGAGTCATCATGAAGGATCCACTCGAAGTGTGGAGACGAAAGATCAAGCCTTCTCGTCCCAGGATTCTGGCCACAGCGGTGGCCAACCTCTTCTGCTTTCCCTCCAAATCGGACAATGGGAGTTTGTCGTGAAGAAACATGTGTACTCGTTGATTGCTCTTGCCGTTCTTGCCGGTCCCTTCGCCGCCTCGTTCGAGGCCAAGGTCCATTTCTGGACCCACTGGCCAGCCGTCGGCCTCGCGTCGGCGATCACGGGGTTTCTCTACCTGTTTTGGGATTCGCTGGTCGTTCGGCGCGGGGACTGGAAGTTCAATCCCGAGTTCACCGGAACCTTCCGGCTTTTTTACCTGCCGGTTGGGGAGTTTTTCTTTTTTATCACAGTTCCGTACGCGTGCCTGTTTCTGTTCGAAGTGGTCCGGGCGTGGTTCAGCCCCGTTGTGTTCGCCAACGTGAACCCAATTTCCTTGTTTGCTGGTTCGCTGGTGTTTGTGGTGGCAGCCTGGATTGTTCGGCGTCTTGCGTACACCGTGCTCGCGATGGGATCGGTCGCCATCTTCCTGTCTACGATGGCCCTCGCTCAACCAGCGCTCATGGGGGTATCGACCTTCTGGATCTGGCTGGCCCTCTGCTTCGTGGCCTTCGTCGTGGTCGATGGAATCTACACCGCCTTGCCAACGATTTGGTACAACCCCAAGGCCATCGTGGGACTCCGCATCGGAACGATTCCCTTAGAAGACTTCTTCTACAACTTGAGCTATTTGGGACTCACGCTTTGCTTCTACTTGATCTTCGAAGGCTGGTTAACACCGGGAGGTTCGCCTTGACCCCCTGGGCCTGCGTCAGCTAGAACAAGAAGATGGAACTCCGAGAAGACCTGCGAGACCTCAAGCCGTACTCCCCAGGAAAGCTGATGCCCGGCGCCCTGAAACTGGCGTCGAACGAAAATCCGCTGGGGCCCAGCCCCCTCGCCCTCAAGGCGCTGATCGCGGCGGTCGACTCGGTCCATCTTTACCCCGATGGGGCGGCCTCTGCGCTTCGGGACGCTCTGGCGCCGGTTTTGGGCGTGGCAGCCGACCAAATTCTGCTGGGCAATGGGTCCGACGAAGTGCTGACGCTGATCGCGGGCGCCTACATCCGTGTGGGGGACAACGCCGTCACCGCTGACGTGACGTTTTCTGAGTATCACTTTGCCGTCAGACTGTTTGGCGGATCGGTCAAGTACACGCCCCTGAAAGACGGAGCCTTCGACCTCACCGCCATCGCTGACGCGATCGATGTGCACACCAAAATGGTGTTCCTCTGCAATCCCAACAATCCCACAGGCGGCTACTTTTCAAGTCTTGTGCTTGAGGCCTTCCTAGCCGCCGTTCCCCCGTCTGTGCTTGTCGTGCTCGACGAAGCCTACGTGCACTACGTCGAAGCCGCCGACTACCCCGACTCCATGAAACTTCTCAAACGGTTTCCCAATCTGCTAGTGCTCAGAACCTTCTCCAAGGTTTACGGTCTGGCGGCTTTGAGGGTCGGATTTGCAGTGGCCTCTCCCCAGATCATCGCGCAGTTGTCGGTGGTAAAGCAGCCCTTTAACGTCGGCACGTTGGGGCAGGTGGCCGCTAGGGTCGCCCTGGACGACACGAGCTTTGTCGAACAATCGCGGAAGGTGAACCGTGAGGGAAAACAATTCTGGAACGAGAATCTTGCAAGGCTGGGGCTGTTCTTCTACCCTACGCAGGCCAACTTCATCGCCGTCAAGGTTGATCGCGACGCGCAGGCCGTGTTCTCGGCCATGGCCGACCAGGGCGTCACCATCCGTCCGATGACCAGCTTCGGCTTGCCCGACTGGATTCGGATCACCGTCGGAACGCTCCAGCAAAACCAGCGGTGTCTGACCGCACTCCAGCGGGCGCTTGACACAGTACCCGTCCTTCGTTAAGCTGTCCAACACAAACGACGCAGGGTGGAGCAGTTGGCAGCTCGTCGGGCTCATAACCCGAAGGTCCTAGGTTCGAGTCCTAGCCCTGCTATTTAGCAAGTTCTTCTGTTGGAAGAACTTATCAGGTTGAGCGAAAACGCAAACCATCGAGAATCACAACCGTGTTACCAAATGTGTTACCACGGAATGGAGAATCGTATGGATGCGTTACCGTTTCGAGTGTTCCAGAGGATCGGCAGAACAGGAAAGAAGTCCTGGTCTGTCCGGTTTCTCGACTCCGAAGGCAAAGTCTTTCGGACCATTAGCCTCCCAGAGGCGAAATCCAGAAAACAGGCTGAAAGACTTGCTCAGAACAAACTTGAGCTTGGGGTTCTTCCAAATAGTGAAAATCCCCGGCTAGCCGACTTCCTCAAAGAGTTTTGGACAATGAACTCTGACTACGCGAAGGGAAAAGCGCTCAGAGGTCGTGCCTTGTCGGTCCACTACGTTCGAGACTGCCTGTCTGCCGTCGAAGTCCATGTTATCCCGACCCTCGGCGAAACACGACTGGGAGAACTTTCACCCGGCTCCGTGGAGAAACTTGTTCTTGCTCTGAGTGAAAAGGGACTTAGCGGGCACAGGATCAACACAGCTCTCTGTTCTCTGAAAGTTGCGGTCGCCGATTTTTTCCGAAAGCACGGCCAACCGGATCCGCTCGTCACTGTCCAAAGGGTGCTCGATCGCCCCAAGCTCCGGGGAATCCTCTCGAATGAAGAACTATCGAAGATCATTGCCTTAGTGGAAAGTCCTCGAATCAAGGCTGCTATCCTCTTGGCATCTTTTTGTGGCCTACGGGCTGGTGAGGCCAGGGGGTTGCAATGGGAAGACGTCAACGCTGGAACTTCGACCATTGAAGTGAGGAACAATTTCGTGACTGCCGAGGAAGGTGTCAAGCTTCCTAAATGGTCGAAGTCCCGTCAAGTACCCTGCCCTCAGGTCGTCCTGGACATTCTGAAGACCGTCCAGACAATGAACCTCCGGGCCTCACCGTTCGTTCTGTTCAACGACGACCGCGTTGATCGACCTATGGAGCTGGTTTCCATTCGACGAGGCTTCACGCGAATTCTAGACAAGATCGGAGTTGGCGCGAAGGCCCGTGAGGATCGAGCAATCTGTTTTCACGGACTCCGAAACTTTTTCGTTAGCAATTCCCGCAGCCAAGGAATCCCCGACTTCGTAGTACAACGGCTGGCCGGTCATTCTGACATGACGATGACCGAGAGATACACGAGGGTCGGTGTGGTCGACTTTCAGGAGGCCCTGGCAAGAATGAATGGAACTGATTCTTTCAGGGTCCCGAGTTCCGTTGGTTCGAAACCGCCGAAGACCCATGGACCTCGCGGCACTAGCACCTGAATCCGTAACCGGGTCCAGTAGGGTTTGTGCTTGATTTTGCCTCGTTGCGGCTACTTGTAGCCTCCTGAACAGGGTTGTCTGTCAAACATTCCCGACTCGAATGCTTCCAGCATGATGGATCGCCACTCTCAATGGTGTGCTAGATTGGAGACATGAACTCAAGGTGCTTTTTGGTTGCTGGCTCTGGACATCTGGCTCAACGGATTGCTGACCTCCTGGTCGAACAGGGGAGCATGGTCGAACGGTGTCATGAAGGAGTTCCGGAGCATCCGAAAGTCGGCGAGACACAGTGGGTCAAGGCGATTCTCGTCGACGACAATGACGACCGGAACCTCGAACTCTTGATCGCCTTCCTTTCTTTCAAGTCCGAACTCCAGATTGTGGCGGCATTGTTCAACGAGAATGTCGCGGCTCCAATCCGCGCCGCGCACCCCGAAGTCACAATCCTAAATCCGGCAGCTCTCGCTGCACCATCTTTCCTGAGAGCCCTGGAGGTTCCGCTAGATCGAGCTCCCTTACCGGGTCACTCTCGGCCCAGCACGAGGAGACGTAGCCGACGGGACCCCCTTTTGCGGCGGCTTCTGGTGACCTTTGGTATTGTTCTCGCCCTCGCAACGACGTACTTTCACATCGCTGAAAGGTTCAGCTGGCTCGACTCGTTATATTTCGTGGTCGTTACCGCATCAACGGTAGGGTATGGCGATCTGAATCTCCTCAGCGCCGCCGCCATGAGCAAGGTGGTCGCCATCCTGCTGATTCTTGGTTCCGCAGTCTTTATTTGGGCCATCTTCTCACTGACAACCCAGTCTATGCTGAGCCGCCGGGCAGAACTATCGCAGGGTCGCAAAGTCTATCCTAACAGGAACCACATCATTCTTTGCGGCCTGGGTCGACTGGGAGCCTGTATCGCCGAGGATTTAGTTGCAAGAAAAGAAAAAGTCATTGTTGTAGAGAAGACCGACGGGCTTCCAGCCGCTGACCATCTTCGAGCTCTTGGGATTGATGTCTATATCGGAGATGCTCGTCTCCCTCAAGTTCTACGGGACGTGGGGGCACATCGGGCTCGGGCGGTAGTTGCCGTGGTGAATGACGACTTCGCAAACATTGAAATCGCGCTGAACGCGCGGACTTGCCAACCGAACCTGCGGGTAGTCGTTCGAGTCTTTGATGATGTTGCAGCCGGGAGGATTCGTGAGAATCTCGACATACGCTTGACCTTTAGTATGTCGGCAATAGCCGGTCCGCATTTCCTGTCCTAGGACCCAAGGAAGGCCTAATCCCCTCCACCGCATCCCGAACTACACCCACCACCATCCGACGAGCCACCGCCGCCGGAATCCGAACCTGGATCGCTATCAAAAGTGCCGGCAAGATCCAGATCGCTCCAGAGCACGAGTGGGGGGTCGCCGGAATAGTCGTGATAGGCCGAATATGAGGGAGAGAAGTCGCCAGCTGTTAGTTGTGGCTCTGGTTTCCTGTACACTGCCTCAAACTTTGGGGTTCCCCAGACAGCAACAGGTGCTTCGTACCCAAACTCCGTCTGGTAGAGGTCAAGGGTAGCTTGGTACTGGGCCTGGTAGACCTCCGTCTGTTCGTCCGAAGGCAGAAGTTCTGGATTATGGTCGAAAGGACGTTCTAGGATATCCGAACAGAACTCACGATAAGCTTTGGTAAACAACAAATGTTCATGCCAGACCTGGTCGAGAAGTTTGGGAGGAGTCACAGGGAACCCGGCAACCACCCCCAAATAGACGAACTTCTTGTACTCGCGCAGGGCTCTCATCGTGAATTTCGAATCCCACCCGAGCTTCTTCGAGATCTTGGCTACGAAAGCGTGGGTCGATGGGTCATCACCGCCGAACACTGCAACGATTCGGTCCTGAAACTTTGGTAGGACAATATGGTCAAACTGGTAACCCGAGAGGCGAAGCCAAAGCTCTTTCTTGTTCATTCCTGTACTTTACCACAAAATGACCTAGACCCGAGACACCGCTCGGGAAGGAGCGGAGGTCCTTGCTCAAACCTTCATGCCTCGCGGCACTAGTACCTGAAACCAATTTGGACCCATATCGGGACGTATCACAACGAACCAAGATGCACCAAAAATTCCTTGCGCCGATAGAGTAACTCCTTCTAACAGCTGGAGAATGGTGCGTCCTGGCATCTTGAGGCTAGTCCCGGTTCCCTGTGGCAGTCAACCGGCAATAACCCAAAAGCCAACTCGAAAGTGCGACTTTCTGTGCGACTCCTGACACATGTCTGATGTGAACTTGATACTCTCCCGAGACTTCCGAGCGCCCGATGGAAGGCAACAGAGGGGGCCGCAAGGTCCCCTTAGACCGGAAACATCCCCAGCAGCAAAGGGAAGTCTGGACCCTCAGCAGACTACTGACTTTTTCGCTCAAGAAACCCCAACCAGCGCAGGGAAGACCTCCGGTGACATCTACCTTTGGCTTGAGGACTAGAAACACCCCCACCGCCGTGGGGAAGACTCCTGGGATACCCACTGCTGAAACTAGGGTATGGAAACACCCCACGGGCGGGGGAAGACAGTAATTGGTTTTGTAGGTGGTAGTGTCCCGTCAAGTGGTGCAAGAATGGCCGTGGGGCGACCCTCACCCCCATGTTGCTCGGGTGGCGGCCGTCGCCGGCTAGGATCATGCCCGACTTGACCAACTCTTCATTAAACGCACCCATTTCCGTGAGTAGTTGCGTGCTGTGCATGACACCCTCTTCGGAATCCTTCGTGGCTTTGACGATCACCATGACTCTCATGTGTTTCTCCTTTTTCATCAGTCATTCCAGTCGACGAACCAGAGAGAAGAAAATCGACAGGCTTGCCGAGAAGGATTCGTGGAGATTCCCATTTTCTCATGGATCGAATTTGTGCAAAGGAATCACTGTGACCCGGCCGGGCCCAAAAACCTGTTCTGCGAACCCGCAGTATGTAACCCTTACATCATCATGTTCCAACGAAGTAGCGTCGTCCAGTCGCCGTGCTCAAGGAAGGCGGCGAACGTGTCTCACGGTTTACGATGGCCTTGCCGGAGGCACCGAGGGGGAGCGTGCGCGCGGCTTCGCGGTCCAACCGGCTCTCGAGATAAGCCAGATTTGAGACCAGAGTGGGTTGTCGCTCCACACCAGAGGGCTACTCAAGTGTTCGCCGAAAATCGATCTGCACGTAAGCGATGCAAGCGTCTGACGTCTCGAATGGGGGGTGCGCCAAAGAGTCGTGAGTACTCCCTGGTAAACTGCGATTGACTTTCGTAGCCCACCGAAAACGCAACGCCCGTAGCGTCCCCCGATTCCTCCATCAAGCGACGACGTGCCTCATGGAGCCTCAGTTGTTTCTGATATTGGATAGGAGTCATCGCGGTAACGGCTTTGAAATGCCGATGGAATACGGAGACGCTCATGCCCGTCAAGGAGGCAAGATCGTCGATGTGGATGGGAACGGCAAAGTTAGCCTTCAGCCAAGTAAGGGCCGTCCTGACCTGTGTCAGACGACTACCAGAGACAGCCATTTGCCTGAGCATTGCACCGTGAGGCCCTTGGAGGAGGCGGAAAAGAATCTCCCGTTCTACCAGTGGCGCCAAGAAGTTCACGTCTTGGGGGCGCGCGAAGACTCTCAAGAGTCTCGAGAAGGCTTCGACCACTTCCTCTTCGACCGGGGTGACTCCAAAACCTGAGGCAAAGGCAGGCAGATCGCTGGGTTCCATATCGAGTAGGATACCCTGGAGCTTGCTCGGGTCAATGAAAAGGCTCACCGAAACAAAAGGTTCGCTCGCGTTGGCCTGGATGACCTGCCAAAGAACCGGCATGTCTATCGCTCCCACAAATACTTCACCCGCTCCATACTCCAGGGTTTGGTGACCGATCATTGTGCGCTTTTTGCCCTGGAGCACCAGGGCCACAATCGGCTCATAGACCATAGGTTGTGGTTCAGTCGGCATCGGGATTCTCTGAACGTTTACCTTCCCCATCCAGAGATTCGAACTGCCCGATTCCGCCCAGCGGAGAGCCGCCTCGATGAGCCTGTCGTGAAAGTTCATATTGAAATATGATAGATCCGGAACTCGCCTGGGACAAGTTCTTCGGCATGATTAGGCAATAACTCGCTTCTTTTGGGAAAGCCTGTCGGAACCGCCGTGGCTATCCTTAAGTTATGTCCCAAATTGAAGGAGTATCATCATGCAGATGAAAGGAAATACGATCTTGATCACCGGTGGGGGATCGGGGATCGGACGAGGGTTGGCCGAAGCCTTCCACGCTTTAGGAAACCAAGTCATTATCGCAGGGCGCCGAAAGGCTCTGCTCGACGAAGTGACCCAGGTCAACCCGGGGATGAAGTCGGTTGTGCTCGACATCGAAAACGCAAGTTCAATCACAGCCTTCGCCGAGAAGCTCAAGGCTGACTTCCCCGCCCTCAACGTCGTCATCCACAATGCCGGTATCATGCGGCCGGAAGACTCGAAGGCAGGAAACTCTGACGTGGCTGAGGCAACCATCGCGACCAACCTCCTCGGTCCGATCCGACTCACTACACCGCTGCTTCCCCACCTCTTGGGCCAGGTCCATGCCGCCATCTTGACCGTGTCGTCAGGGTTAGCTTTCGTTCCCATGGCTGGAACTATCACCTACAGCGCAACCAAGGCTGCTATCCACTCCTATTCCGAGTCGCTCCGACACCAATTGGCAGGCTCATCCGTTCAAGTCATCGAAATCGCTCCTCCGTACGTTCAGACCGAACTCATGGGATCACATCAGGCGCACGACCCCTACGCCATGCCATTGAAAGATTTCATCGCAGAGGTGATCGAAATCTTGAGCTCCGATCAGGGCGTCAAGGAAGTGCTCGTTGAGCGGGTGAAGTTCCTGAGGTTCGCTGAGTCGAAAGGCAACTATGCCGAGGTCTTTTCGCAGATCAACGGCTGAAACCGTGTCACACAGTAAGAATCTTTCCGAAGAACTTCACTCGTTATTGAATTCCCTTGATTTTTTGTTCCCAGACCATACCTGAAAAAGCCTGCGAGAACCTCGGTCCATTCTCGGAGAGGGCTTGAACAAAGCCTTGATCCGCCATGACGAGGTTCTCGTAGCCTAGTTCCTTGATTCTGGCAATCCGATCCACGTCCTCACCGGCATGCAAGGAAGGTACTTGGAAAACTTGCTGGACTGAATCCAAGGACGCTTTTTGTGGGTAGTGCCCACCACGAAAGTGGGTAATGTCAAACGCTCACAAACAGTGGTGGCCCAATGCCGGAACCGGATGTCGACGTCAGTCAGAGTCCCGGCGCGGCGTAGTTCTTCCTTAAACCCTCCGCGCCGCCTTCCTGATTGGCCTTTTTTGTGAAGTCGTACAATTCGCCTTCTGATCTAGGGCGCCTCCAAGAACACCCGGGTCAGCGTTCGCCGAAGCTGGCATCAAACCACGAAGGGAATCAGGAGTTTGGATTTCTGTCGATACTCAGCGAACTCGGGATAGCGGGAAAGGGACTTGTCCTTGCGAAGCATGTTTGGAACCCAAATGAAGGCGAGGAAGCCAAGAACTGCGGTTATCGGGAACCAAGACATCGCAAGAGAGCTGAATCCTGCGTAGATCAAGAGCTCGCCAAGGTAGTTAGGATTTCGTGTGCGCCGAAAAAGGCCTGTGGTGATCAGGTGTCCGGGGTTCAGGGCGAGAGAAGTATGTTTCTGCATGTCTGAGGCGAAATGTAAGAAGACGCCAAGCGTGAAGGCGAACGTTGAAACGCCCATCAGCCAGGCTGGAGCAGCTAGGCGTTGGCTAACGATCAAGTAGGGGGCCACCCAGAACAGACTCAGTCCGATCCAGGTTCCGATGCCTAACAAGAAAGGAACCCTCCTTTCCCAGGTCTTGTCGCCAAAGATTCGGCTTTTGAGTACCCACAGCACCCCGTAGGTGCCATGCAGACCTAGATAGAGCCAAGCCGTCGTATTGTCCCAGGCTCTGAAAAGGACTATCAACGTCAGGATCAGAAGCGGGGTGAGCCCCTTGTGGATGTCGATCCAAGATTTCCATCTCATCGTTGCACCCCCTTCTTGGTCCGCCAGTGTCCGGTTCAAGAAGTGTCACGACACATACCAGCACCTCAAGCTCGTAAGGGTGCTACTTCACCGCCAGTCAGGACCATTCAAGAGGTTTCAGAGGCTCTTTCCCACCAGTCTGACCAAGAACAGCCAGTAGCTACCGCTACCGTTCAGAGGCTATCACCGGGTTTCAGGATCGGTCAACCCGCTTTTGGTAAACGGTTAGGTAAACGGGGTTAGAAGAGCAACATGACTCGGTGGCCAAAGTCCAAAACCTTCGACAGCCCCCCAATCTTCTCCTCCCCCGCTTATGAGTGGACAGAACGTCCTAAGCAACCTTAATATGAACTATGTCGACGGCAATTCCTGATTTCGACCACAACCTAGTCCTTCCACCGCACCTCGGGGACCCACGACGATCAGACCAATTGTCTCCCTACCCCTGTACCACCCTTGCCCTATGTGAACGGTTTGCAACCTCGTCCAAGCGGAAGGAAATCTTGATTGGGTTCTTGGCTTTTCGAGAAAGAATTCATGACGAAGGGGTCGTCAACGGGTTCCAATGGATTGACGGGAGTTTCACCGAGGACATCGAGACACAGGAAGGCCGGCCTCCAGGCGATATCGACGTTGTGACCTTCTATTGGGGCTACGATAACGCGTTCCAGCAGAGGCTTGTCGTAGCTTTTCCGGAATTCGCGGACTTCAGGTTGTCAAAAGCCGTCTTTCATGTCGATCATTACCCTATGGACGCCGCCTTCCATCCCGCATTGACGGTCGATCAGGCCCGATGCTGGGCAATGCTTTTTTCACATAACCGCCAAGGAGTATGGAAAGGGATGCTCCGGGTCGAATTGAACACTCCCGCTGAGGACAAGATGGCACTTAAGTTTCTTCAGGATCTGCAACTGTGAGTACCCGAACCCATCGAGATTTTCTTAGGACTCAATTGTTAGAAGTCCAACGACTTAAAGCGCTGGCAGGGGACCATCCTATTATGTCAGTCTCGTACAGGGAACGAGAAACGGAGATTCGTGGACAAATCGAAACCTTACCTCTTGGCCAGAAAGAAGCCAAGGTGGTGCTGTTCTTCTCGGGAGAACCTGTTCAAGGGTCTCAAGGGATCGACGCACTTTTTGCAGGGAAGGTTCTCGAGCCCTTTCAAACGATGGTTAGGACCCAATATGCTGATCGGTGGCGGGGAATGCTTGGCTCTCGCGGCCGTATCGCGGGAGAGTCGCAGTCAAGACTGCTACTAACGGCGCTTCCTCGTGGGTCATTCGGCCTAGAACTGACCAGATCGGACGATGACGAGCTTTTTGCCGAGGACCAGTTAGCCGACACCCTGGCCGATGTGGCGCGGCTAATCGACGCTTCGGCAAAGAGCGACGAGGATTTCGCCGCGACTCTCGACGGGGCACCGCCTCGGGTTGTGCAAAATCTCAAAGGCTTCTTGGAAATTGTTTCTAAGGGAAAAGCTGGACTTCAACTTGAAAGTGGCGATCTGCGCTTCATTCTGTCGCCAGCACAGGCTCTAGAAGCCTTTTCTCGGGTGTCCAGTACGATCACCGTCGAGGCAGAAGTATCGCTGACAGGCGTATGCAAAGGAATCCTCCTCGAATCGTGGAAGTTTGACTTTGTTCCTGACGATGCTGAACCAATCTCTGGACGACTCGATGATGACCTGACTGAAGATGAGGCGACGGTACTTACGAAGCAGTATTTTAATGAACATTGCCGAGCTGCTTTGACCAAGACCACCATCAGTTTCAAGAATGGTCGGACTAGATCGACATACAGACTGAAGAGCCTTTCAAGTCTATCGGCTCCCTGATTTTCGCCCTCTCACGGAAGACAACCTAGTGGAACAACCCGCCATGGCGCTCTTCTCCGAGCGCAGGTGGACTGTCTTATATAGAGGGCTACCAAACCGGAGAGGATAGCCGCTTCATGCTAAAACAAGACTCCGCAGGGCTTGGCGAATCTCAACCGTTGTTCCAGAAAGGTTAACTGTGGCGAATCGTATTCGGTGGTTCTGGATCACCAAGTATTCGTCGAAGCTCCTGTCGATAGCTGGGTGAAGCATGATGCCGGTAGCCGTGTTCCAGGGGCTTCCAGGATCATCCTGACGCTCCTGGGATCGGAGATAAGCGTACATCTGGTACAGATAATTTGTCTTTAGACTTGATTCGCGATACCAACCCCTAGTGACCATAGAAGTGAATTTTGTATCGATGACTATTCGATGACCCAGGGGTGTGTCCAGAACAATATCGGTCCTCATACTCGGTGTGATTTCTTGCGCTCCCGGCGAAGATTCTGCGATTTGCCATTGCAGCAACTGGCCGGGGTGAATCCCCCAGCCAGCGGGTATCAGCTCCACCCTGTAGAAGCCTCCGACAGCCTTCTCAAAGAGCTTCCGAACCCAATGTTCATCGTGTTCGACGGAGCGGAGGTGGACCAGTCCGGATTCCTCGGTAGGCAAGGCCAGGTCGAAAGCGAGCCTAGCCAATGCTAGCATAAACAAATCTCTGGAGTCATTTCGGCTGATTTGATCTTTGGCAAGCTCCGCCCGAGATGGCATTCTTCGAGACACACCCGCCCTCCCTAAATCGGTGACCAGGCTTCGGCAGACCAGTGCAACTGAAGGATCAACGCGGTATCGACCGATTCGTTCAAGAGCGGACAGGACAAAACGGTTTCTAATAGTATCAATTGTGATTTCTTCGAACCGACAGGCTATCAAGCCCCTATCCATGAGTTGGCCAGAGGCTGTGGCGAGAAGGTCAATTCGGCCTCGAACTCTTGCGATTGTCTCTGAGCGTTGTCGATACCCAAGTGATAGGTTCCGTGCCAACCTGCGAGCTACTTCATCCGCGAGCAGCCGTCCAATGAGATTGGGAAGGTCTTCAAGATCATTCTCGAGTAGCCCTGCAAACCGACCCGAGAAATGAGAAAGATCAGAGGCATAAAGCATGAGGAGCCAGATGTTCCGTACCGGGATTCGTCCTACCAAGCGTCCTTCGAAAGTAGGAGGAATCTCAGAGTCCGAGGAGGAGCTCATTGCGGGCCTTCTTAGAAACCTCAGGACTATCGTACCAGTACTCGTCGAGCAGGGGTCCAATCTCTGTTTCTACTTTGCGTCGGTACCAGTTCTTTCCGTCGAGAATCCGCTCTTCACGATCGGGTGTCACATAGCTCTGACCTACACGAAGTTGAGGTCCTAGTGAAGGTGAGGTACTTATCTGGTTATTAAGGGTATCGATCCGCTTTTGGATGAGTCCGACGATATCCTGGGACAAGCCACGAGCGTCACACCACGCTGCCCATGCTGGACCCAGGGTTGGTTCGAGATCGACAAAGGCGAAACGTCGACGAAGCGCTAGATCAACAAGGGCTAAGGACCGGTCGGCAACATTCATTGTGCCAATGATGTAGAGATTTTCCGGGACAAAAACCTGTTCGGAGTCGGCCTTTTTGTAGGCGAGTTCGATAGCCTCATCGCGCCGACGCTTCCCAGACTCAATGAGGGTAATTAATTCACCAAAAATCTGGGCAGGATTTCCTCGGTTGATCTCCTCGATAACCAAAACGTATTCCCTATCCGGTTCGCTAGCCGCGGCCGCAATAGCTTGCATGAAGATCCCGTCGACAAGACCGAGTCCATCTTTTCCAAGTGGTCGCCACCCTCGTACAAAATCCTCATAGGCAAGAGAAGGGTGAAATTGGACGACTCGAAGACGTGATCGAGTGGTTTCTCTGTCCTTTGAGCCGATCAACGCGTAACCAAGTCTTTTGGCCAAGAAGGTCTTCCCTGTACCAGGGGGTCCCTGAAGAATCAAATTCTTCTTTTCTCTCCACCGTGCCATGATTTCATCGAGAGTACCGATTGCTAGAAAACTACCGTCGCTGATGATGTCATTCAGCGTGTAAGCTGGCTCCTCGGTTTCGTCGGAGTCGTCTTCATCAGCATCCGTGTTTGTCTGCAAAAGCACCTGTCTTGGAGTCCCGTACTTATTGACCCAGTAGGGCTGAGCCAGCCACCAAGCGTAGTCCTGTGGAACATCATTGAAGCAGAACTTAATAAGCTGCAGGGCCCCTTCATCGTCGATATCGACCTCGACAATAGTGCTCCTGTATGTATAGAAATACCAAACACGCTGCTTGGATGGGAGAGGGTCCCAATCGACAGTCACAGTCTTCCCATCGCCTTTGTTACCGGTGATTGTCCCCGTGGCCTTTATTTTCATACATGAGGCTGATCGGCCCCCAATATCGAACGGCAGCTTTCTTTTCTGCACGAAGGAAGCTTTGATAGCAATCTTGTCACCTGGTTTCATCTTGGTAACGAGATTCTGAAATTTGCCTTCCCAGCCATTGGTCCATATTCCTTCTCTGAGAAACCTCTCGGTCTGGTCCTGTGTGCCATCATCCCAAAAAGCCCCAACAAACCAGAAGGCTTGGCGTTGAGCTTCAGCATCATCGTCCTGAGGTGCAGGTGAGGCCTCTTCGTCTGTCGCGCCGGGTCTGTTAGCGTCTCTGATCCTAACGTAGAGCTCCCAGGTGCTCTCTGGAGTCAAGCGGGTATCGCGGCCGGCGGGTGTCAGGCTCCACAAGCCCCGCTTCTGGCTGGAAATGAGCCCAGCCTTGGCGAGATAGAAGCGAGCCCAATGAATGTCATTCTCGAATATGGACTGAACACCATTAACAATTCTTCGAGAAAGGTCTTCTTGTGAGACAGTTCCATGTGTCCCAACCCAGTCTCGTACATCGGAAGGTTTCATTGGTGTGGGGTCGGTCGAGCGCAGGGCGTCCAGTAGTAGTGGAAAGTACTTCGTAAACCGATTGGTTTTTGTCTCAGGCATACATTGGGCTCCTTCGGATAGATATCCGAGTCAAGTTCTAGGGCTGCCTTACCATATGCCCGCCACATCTGGAAAACAAGGCAAACACAGCTTCTTGACTGTTTCGATAATCGGACGCAGGGTCGCATACATTATCGGGTCATTCTTTTCATACGGAGTATCACGATTTGGCACGAGCGTTGTCGGTATTCGATCAAGCCGAGGCGATGGGCATTAAGACCAAAAGGGAGTTCCCGGCTACAACCACCTAGTCGAAATGGGGCCCATTCGGAAGTGTCTTCAATGCTTCGAGTCCCTTCTTGCGGTCAAGAAGCCCTTGATCTGCGAGATGCTGGGTCTGGTATGACAGTAGACAATGGTGGCAGACTAGGTCGCAGCCTTGGTCGGTACTGTCACGGCAAGCTAGGAGCCTGAGAGCTTGAGTCCAAAGCACTGACAATCGTTCTGGCACCTGGGCGACCAGGCCCGCGCCACCTTCCTGGCTATCGTAGAGAATGATCACCTGCTGCCCCTCCCAGGTCAGAATCTCGAGGCCGAGGTCGTCGGTGACGATACTGAGCTCCCGGGCCAGTACGTCCCGTAGTACCGCGCCGACGGTCCAGGCTTTGACCTCGTCGTGGCCCCAAAGGGTCGGGGCCTTGAGGAGGAGCACATCGGTCTTCATTACGAACCCGAGCGCGAGACCCTGGGTAAGGTCAGTTTCGACAGCCCCGCAGAACTTCCGTGAGTGTTGGAGGTCGTAGTGCCGCCCGGCGTTGTTCAAGGTGAAGGAGTCACGCCAGGCCGTGCCTGAAGTTCGAAGCTCGGCACGATGACAGCGATTGCAGTAGACGAAACCGTTGTAGCGACGTCCGGCTCCCTGGCCTCGGTTGGCCTGGAAGACTCGGGCCGTCCCGTCCTTGTAGAAGTCGAGTTCCAGTTTCCCCGAGGTGTCCGCATACACGACGGCCGCCTTCGGGTCAGAGGGAAGCAGCGGGCGAACTTCGATCTGGCCCCTTTGTGAGTCTTCCTCCAGAGGGACTAACGGAAACTCCTCGTCGACCGAGAAGGCCTGTGGCTCAAGGAACCTCACTGCATCGACTGGCTTCAAGCAATTCGGGCAGTTCGGGAGGTAGTCGTCACCCGCCGCCCCGCAGTGGGTGCAGTACCAAAGTTGATTGACCACCTGCTGTTTCGCGCCGCTATCGCGATACCGTCTTTTAGGAATCACGCCAGCTACCCTAAAATTATGCTGGTCCACCAGAACACTGGCGCTAGGGGCGTACTCACGGATGGCCATAGAGGTCGAGCGGCTTGGACCCGAGCCACCGCGAAACGAGGACCCTCCATTAGCCCCACTGCCTGAGTAGTACTTCTTGGGAAGCTCGAGTTCGACCACACGGGTCGGGAAGCCGTAGGTTGGTAGAAACAACTGTCGGCAAAGATGCCCGATCAGGTTCTCACCCTTGAGGGAACCAAGCTTGAAGCCCAACGCCGTTGCTGCCCTTGCTCGTCCTTCCTGAATCGCAACACGTATCTCCTGTTCCACCCGCTCGACGATGTCTTTCCACTCACCCGCGACCGCGGACATCAGGTCGTGGGCTCGGACCAAGGCGAACGAACTGTCGGCCTCAAAGGGTGTCCCGGCCAAGAAAGCTGTGAGCCGATCCAACGCTTCGATCGGTGGCGCCTGCAACCAGATCAGGAATGCCTCGGAGCGGCTGGGAGCCCCTGGAATTTCGGAGACAAAAAACTGTCCTACCGACTTCCAGGGGTCCACCGTATGGGCGCTCCGAATCCAGAGTCCCAAGGCCAGGGCCCGGAACTGGCGGAATACCACTTCACGCGAAAGAAACTGCACCCGAGGTACCGGGGTCGGCCCAAGGAGCGATAGTGGATTCTGGTAGATCTGAAGGCTGAGGGGCCGGGGCGGACAGAGTGTGAGGGCCACCGAGACCTTCTGTCCGGCTCGTCCAGCCCGCCCAGACCGTTGCTGATAGTTGCCGGGCAACGGCGGGACGTTGTTCATCACCACGGCGCTGAGTTCACCGATGTCGACGCCCATCTCCATGGTCGTCGTGCAAAACAAGTAGTTGATCGTCCCGTCGCGGAAACCCTCGTTGCGGACCTTCAACTCGGCAGCACCGATCTGAGCACTGTGTTCTTGGATGACGTAGCTGTGCGTACCGAAGAAGATCCGTTCTTGGTAGCGGTTCCAGAAGCCCATCTGCCTTAGCTCGTGAAGTCGATCGGTCGTCTTGGGGTTCAGGTCGGCCCTGGGAATGCTACAGAGCTCAATGAAGTCCAAACCCCAAGGCGTCGTGCCGACTGCGCCCCTTCCGAACATTGGATGCCGCCCATGAAGCGTCTCGGCAACGATTTCACCGGACCCCGAGCCATAGGAAAACTCAGGAAGCAACCGGACAGAAACCTGTTCCAGGAAATCCAACCGCTGGAGTCCGGGGGAATCGGAATTGCAAAGCGGGGCAAGCCCGTCGAAAACGGCGGCCATCAACCGTTGGTGAGTAGCGGGATTCTCGACGACCGCGCTGTCAGGGCCGAAAAGCAGTTCCCCGAACTGGTTCGCCTTTTTCGTTGCGCCGTTGACCATC
This sequence comes from uncultured Spirochaetales bacterium, assembly GCA_964475005.1. GTDB lineage: Bacteria > Spirochaetota > Spirochaetia > JABEVK01 > JABEVK01 > JAIFLN01. Next base: position 15,440 of record CAYYUZ010000006.1, on the reverse strand, counting down.
GAGCAGTCGTCGATACCAAAGCCTTTCAGGAGAGGCTGATTGCGGTTGAAGGTCACGTAGGACTGGAGCAGGTACACGGCTTCGTCCCAGTCGTCGAGGTCAAACCACCAGTTGGTACGCACCCGGGTCTTCGCGAAGATCGTCAGGAATCGGCGCCAGTCCCCGTCTGAAATGTGGAGTTCGCTGACCACTGCCGGAATGGGAATCACGGTCAGTTCGGGAAATTCTAGCGTAACCAAACCTAGGCTCTCGAGGTTGCTGCCTCGGCGGGAACGGCGGCCCAGCTCCCGAAGGACGAGAATAGAGGCAAGGTCCCGGGCCTTTGAGACCGCAGGCTCGTAGTAGTCCCGCAGAAACCTGAGCGGAGGTTGTTCGAGTTGGGCCGAAAGCTTGTTGATTAGCACCTTGGGTGTTTTGGCGCCGTGGACGAGAGTCCTCACGAGCCACTGACGGACCCAGTTGCGTTCGGCGTCCAGACGTGCGTTCAGCGAATAGCGCGCCGTTTTCTGGCGTGCATCTGTGAACGAGAGGGCCCGACGGCCACCCAGCGGAAGTAGCTTCGCCTTCTCTTGGTCCGGCTCGGGAGCGGAGACCCTGAGAACTTCCGCCGGGAACAAGTTAAGAAGGAAAGGCTCGTCCGCTCGGAGAGCGGCGAAATGGCGGATTCCCCTTATGCCGCACGAAACACAGATGGGCTGAGTCTGCTTGTCCTGATCCAAGTAGTAGTCGTAAGCGATGGGACTCCCCTTCCCTTGGGTTTCAAACACCCGACCGGTGGAGGCTAGATACTTGGTCCTCTCCGGCAAGGGTGGCCCTAAGAGTCGAAGATTTCCAGGCTTCGCCTCGGTTTCGTCGTCGAGGTCCTCGTCGCCCACCAATTGGTAGAATGGTTTGGGCAACGCCGTGAGATGGGGCTTTCCCGCCGCATCGGGATCCTCCATTAGTGATAGATGGGGCTCGCCACAGGTATCGCACCGGACGACTTGGCCCACAGGGTACCCGCAGGCCGGGCAGTGGATTTGCGTTTCGGAGAAGAACCGTCCGTAAGGCCAGGAAGGGACCGCTGGCTTCGCCTCACAGAAGGAATTCGAGCAGGCGTACAGTCCGGGGAGGGTCTTCACGAACAGATTCAGCCTCAGGCTCAAGCCAGTGCCCCGAGGCGGTTCCAGGCTGAATTCCTCCAGCTGGGCCAGGAACGCCGTCGGTGGACTCCCTTCAATTGCGGCAAGGTCCCTCAGGAACACTGAGGCGTTGTCGGCCCCTTCGAAAGCCTGGGCCCACGTAAAATAGCGAGAACCTGGACTGAGGGTAGGGGTGACCGGAACGGGCTGATCGTGAATGACGTCCAGCCGGTCGTCGCTTCTACCCGAGAGATTCCTCAAGAACTCGACGAGAGGTTCCGGCTTTGTGCGGTCTCCCAGGGTTGCCGAAAAGGCCGAGAACCGCACGTCATCGGGACTCACGTCAAAGGCATCGAGGACTCGCTTGAGAAGCAACGCAAGTTCAACGGCCTGAGCACCTTGATAATTGTGGGCCTCATCCACGACCACATAGCGGAGCTTGCCCCTCGACTTGGCGAGGATGGGGGCGTCAGCGTCGCGGAGGAGAAGGTATTCGAGCATCGTGATGTTCGTGATGAGGATGGAGGCGGGCCGGGAACGCATTCCACGGCGATCCAGGACCTCCCAGGGAACTCGAGCCTGCTCGGCGTTCGGGACGTCCTCGGGAGTCTGGCCGTTCCAACGGCTGAATCTCAACTCTCCCCCAAAGGGCCTGAGGTAACTTGTCAGCCGTTGCTGTTGGTCCTCGATCAAGGCGTTGAGAGGATAGAGGATCAACGCCTGGACCCCCTCGTCGACGACGCCCCTCTTCGAAAGCTGGTCGACAAGAGTGTTAACAATGGGAACCATAAAGGCCTGAGTCTTGCCGGAGGCCGTGCCCGCGCTCAGTAGAGTTGCCCGTGGCTGATTGGCCAGGAGCGACTCCCACGCGAGGCCCTGGTGGGAATAGGGACTCGCAAGTTCGTTTGGCATTCCACCAAGGAGTTTCGGAACTTCCTTAAGAAGCAGTGGGTTGAGCAGGCCCGCGGCTGCAAGCTGGCTCAAAGTCCTCGGATAGGTCTGGTAGCGGAACAATGCCTTTGCCACGGGTTCGGCCATCAGGGATAGATCGGCCCCGGAACCCTGAATGAACTGATCCCGAAGCCAGATGGAAAGGTCAGGATGCTTGAGTTTCCAGTCGGAGAGAACCGAATCCGCAATGGTTTCACGCAGGTCACTCGGAAAGGATAAGAGTGGATTCATACAAAGGCCTCTGGTCTTAGAACTTGAACTACCTGTCTCAGGTCGGCTTGGGCTTCAAGCCAGGCCTCGGGGACGAACTCGAGAGCTTCGACGAAGGCCCCAGCCAGCACGGAATTCGACAACAGCACCTTCAAGGGCAACGGGACCTGTACCTTCGTTTCAAGACTTTTGAGTAGACGGCGAAATCGCTGGACGAGGACCTCGACATCGGCCCCAGATTGGTGGCCACTCCTGTACAACCAGAGTAGGCACAGGAGCGAAGTAGTCGCCTCAACGCCGCCGTTTTCTAGCATGTCCCGAAGGACTTTCATTTGAAAAAGAAAATCGGGTCCGAAGGCGCTGAACCGCTCAGCGAGCAGCCAAAGAGACCTCCATTCCGGGTTATCAGGGTCAAGCTTCAGGGTATCAAACACTTCGTGATACTGCTTGAGCGATAGTGTGTAGTAGTTGTCCACTGAGCCGGGGTGGTCCAAGAGTTGCTGGAGAACCTGTTCGCCCCTGGCAATGACCTCAAGCGGGAGCAGTTTACCTCGAAAGGACTCCTCGCTCTGAAGGTGAAACAGGGTTGGCCGGAGCCACAGTGGTTCGATCTCGCAGTAGATGAGATACATTCCGTCGGGGCTCGACCTCCATCCCTCGGGTAGGCAGTATTCGTCACCAAGCTGGTTTAGGAGGAGCGGTTCGGTACCGGAATTCCAGAGCGCTAGTGCACACAAGGCTGGAGGCTCTGGCCGGGCGCTTAGGCCGGTGGCGTTTATGGACACCCATTGGCCTTGGCCCAGGCGATTGAGCGACTCGCTGGCCAAGTAGACTCCGCAGTTCTCTAAGGAAAGATTCAATTCGTCATGATAGCCGGAAGTGTGGACGGCCTCATCGTGGTGGACTCTGAGACGGAAGGCCCGAAATCTCCGTAGAGGGTCTCCTTCGTCGAACTCGGGGACTAGACCCTCGACTAAGGACCGAAGCAGAATCTGTCCAGGCCGAGCCGAGACATCCTCCGGGATGTCCTGGTCGAAAGCGACATCGTTGACCACCAGTTTCTTGACTCGTTTTGTCTTGAAGACCCACCACTTTTCGCCCACGTCTTTCTCCCAAAGTGTGCTTGTCTTGTCAGCGAGAAACGGAGAGTATTCAGTCTCACTTAGGAATATCTGCGGAGAAGCAAAACATGTCAGCGTGAGGGTCTGGGTCGTGTCGGTGAATGTGAACGGCTCCCCCGCCTCCTCTCCTCGGTCGAGTCGGAAATTGGTTTGGAACTTCCATAGATCGCCGTCCTGGTTCCTGACGATGCCATCCTCTGTCCAGGCCCAGCCAGCGGGAACCCTCACTGTCCATGAGACCTTCGGCATGACTTGGGCAGACGACGGCGGGAAGATTCTTCCTTCCACTGACAAGCCAGGAAGGATTACTTCGTCGACCCTCTTTCGGATCTTGCCAGCCTCGGTCCGGTAACGGAACCGAACTAGGCCGTTATCTCGGTCTCGGGACCAGGCCTTCAAGGTTCCCGGAAGGGATGTCCGGACTGGCTTTCCTCCGAAAAGGACCCCCTCGAGCGATTGCCACCCGTCGAGGGGCGGAACTGGGTTCTGGGAGGCCTGCTCCTCCTGATACTCGAACCCTTGGGGGTCAAGTACCCGCAAAGAGGCTTCAAACGGACAGAGTTTCCAGTCGGCCAGGGTTTCCACCGCACCGGAAGTCCGCTCCAGGGTCCAATCATTCGGAACCAGCAGCCATTTTTCGCCGGCTCCTCCTTCTCTTCTTACGAGACATGGAAATCCGGGTCGCTCGAACTTCTTGAGACTCACGGGACACTTCGATGGTTCTTCGTCCTCGTCCTCTGCCTCAAGGCGAACCGAGTTCCAGGAGTCCGCTGGGTCATAGACTACCGACCTCTGGTCCTGAAGGATGGGACCGAGGGCTGTCCGCTCATACCGACCCACAAAGTGGCGACGCTGGTCGACGTTAATGTATATCCAAGTATCTCGGAGTAGCTCCCCGGGAAGCAGTTTCTTGGGCAGGTCCGGACGATAGTTGAAAGTCAGACCATGGCCCCCGTCGCTCACCCGCGCCACAAGCCATTCTCCCTCACAAGTTCGTCGGCGGACCACCCTCGGCGTCTCCTTCAGCAAACTGTCGAGCCAGGACAAGTCCCCTACCAGCTCGACGTTTAGCAGTGTGGAGGCGCTAGTACGGGTCGATTCCGACCAAGCAGAGGGAAAAGTCGATTGAAACTGTAGGTCCCGATCGAGCAGAAGTAGACCGCGGAGAAGGATCGTCAGAGCTTGGGACTTCAGCCCCGGGAGGTCGGGCAAGGTCTCAGTTACTCTAGCGTAGATCATCGCCAGTTCGATGGTATTTCCCAGATGGCGAAGAGAGCCAAAAAGTTCCTTGACTTCGGACCACAGTTCCTTTTGAAGTTGGCGCAGAGGAATTCCTCCCTCGAGGTAGAGGGAGTACAACCGGAGCTGCGATTCGTCCTCGCTGCGGTGGATCGGACGCCTCAAATAGCTGAAACCCAAATCAGTCCACGCTACCATTAGGTTGCGGCCGATCTTCGGCCCAAGCCCTAGAAGATTCCAGCTCAGATGACCAGGGATCTCGTCGTTGAGAGAGCGGAGCTTCCTGCTGGCCCAGAGGCAGAATAGCGGAGCACCCTCGCGTGTGGACGTGTTACGAAACTCTGATCGCACTTCCTCTTCAAGGGGTAGCAATAGCTCCTGCGGAACCCGATAGCGAAACAAAGGTCGGCCATCAGGTCTCTCGAGACGGTTGTGGCTGAGGATCGAGTTCAGGTGCACAAATTGCCCCCATTGATTCCGTTCGCTACGACATCGATCATCCTGCTACATCCAAAGCGTGGGGTCAAGCGAAAAGAATAGCCAACTATCGACTACTTGTTGGGCACCGACCTCTCCGTTCGATTGCCAAAATCCAGCGCCTACGGAACCTCAAGACCAGTGAACCAGCTTCAGCCGCGGACTGCCTGCTCGATGAACAATCATTTTCGCAACTACTAGGGTCAATACTGCACCATCGTTGCAGGAACATGGCAGATTTCAGACAAGTGTGTTGCCAAGCATCGCTTTCCCTAGGCCTGCCTATCGAACGCATCGCCGGATCAAGCGGTACCCGACACTCCCATCTAGTTCTGCTAAGCCTCGAGAGCGAGACACCCATCTCTCGACAATTTCCCGATAATCCTATATTACCGGGAACGCACAGCCGACTGAGCGTCGACGTACTTTTGGCGACGAGGGGGTCAGCAGCGGTCGGCTTTAGGAACCGCTCGTGACTGTGTCCACGAAGGGGCAGCCACGAGCATTCCGAAGCTTCGAAAACCGGGAGGGAGACCGTTTCTTGCGGCCAGACTGGTCCTCCCGGCGGGACCTCGTCTCATCGCAGGCCTGTCTCACACACAGAAAAAGCCAGATTGGCCACGGGTCATTCTCCGTGAAGTTGACCAGGTCTGAGCGCAGTCAACGGCCCTTTGACTACGCCATCGCGTTCTCAAGTGCCTTCGAGATGTTGCCCAGGTGGTAGGGAATCTCCAAGTCGTCGATCGTCTGTTCCTCGAGTGCCTCGGCGATACTCACGGCTTCATTGAGATACCCAAGCCGCTCTTTGGCAACCTGGCCACGAAAACCGTTGCGCAACCCGATCGGCATCGACTGGAGGCTCTCCGCTTCTTCGTTGCGGACGGTCGCCAACTGCTCCGTCAGAGGCGCAAACAAACGCTCCAACGAGGGGTAGTCTGACTGATGGCGGCGAAGGTCTTCGCCGGTCAATTCGACCCCGACCACGATCTTCTCAATTTCCCGTCTCCGTTGGTTGTTCATATACATTCTCCTTTTGTTGGCTTTCTTCAGCCGATGTTTTCTCAAGGTGATTATACAACAACGTTCTCGAGGAGGATCGTCGCGGGTCTGGGGAGCTGGAAACCTGCTCCTTTGTCAGGACTAGATGCTGGTTCGATTCCCAACTACGTCATGTTCATAAAGGCCTACCTTTATGAACCATCTTGACAAGACTCCGTAAAGGTCATATTTTCACTTTATGAACGTTCGGAAATAAACTGACACCTTTACGGAGAACGATATGAAAGTCGGCTATGTTCGCGTCTCGACTGAAGAACAGAACCTTGACCGCCAAACTGACCTGATGACGGAGCTAGGAGTCGAAAAGGTCTACCAGGACAGGGCCTCAGGAAAGGACACTTCTCGCCCTGGCCTGAAGGAACTCCTAGCCTTTGTCCGTAAAGACGACGAGGTCCATGTTGAGTCAATCTCACGCCTGGCCAGATCCACAAGAGATCTTCTGGACATCGTGGATCAACTTGATAAAAAGGGCGTCGTCTTCGTTTCAAAGAAAGAGGCTCTCGATACCCGGAGCCCCCAGGGTCGGTTCGTCCTAACCATTTTCGGTGCTCTGGCGACCCTTGAACGGGAGACCATCCTCGAAAGACAGCGGGAAGGCATTGTTTCCGCGAAGTCTCGGGGGAAACACCTTGGACGACCCAAGCTTGTTGTACCGCCCAAATGGCCTCAAGTCTATGCAGAGGTCTCAGCCGGCAAGGTGAAGCATGTTGAAGCAATGAGACTTCTTGGGCTAAAGAAGACTTCCTACTTCAAACTCCTTCAGCTGGAACTCAATCGGTAGTTCGCCTTTTAGGGACAACCGGCAAGGACTTTTGATTGGCTGCGGATAGCGGTCGTTGGCCATTGAGGCCGAGGACTGCCCTGCCGGATCAAGCTTCCCTCGTGTCCTCTACAGGTTCGTAGAAGGGTCCTTTGGTCGAGTCGGTCGTCTTGCAAGAATTTAGCATTCATTTCCGATGAGGTCATAATATTAATATACTATTGATATTTTAATTCGTAGATTGACTTTGTATGAATAAAGTCCCCGTCATCATGGTCGCCGACGACAATCCCCTGAACTGTGAACTGCTTGAAGCCCAATTGGCCGCCCAAGGCTACCTTATCTTGACGGCTTCCACCGGAGAGGAGGCTTTGACCCTCTTGGCCTCAAACAACGTCGACCTCATCCTCCTCGATGTGATGATGCCCGGGATGAACGGGTTCGAGGTCACCAAGGAGATCCGCGCGAACCCGAAATTTCGTCTGTTGCCTATAGTGCTTGTCACCTCACTCAAGAGCAATCAGGACCGGGTCCTTGGGATTGAAGCTGGTTGTGATGACTTCATTTCCAAGCCCTACCACAAACCAGAGCTATTGGCGCGAGTGAGGTCATTGATCGACGTAAAAAAATACAACGACCTCCTGAGGGAGTCCCACTTGCAGCTCGAGACTGATGTCGACCGTCGAACAAGCGAACTGAACGAGGCCCACAAGGATGTTCTTGGGCGAACCAGCGAACTGAAACGCACAAGGATGTTTCTTCAATTGATACTTGATGCTTGCCCGCTCGCGGTCGTTGTCTACGACGCGTTAGGGACGGTCTCCTTCTGGTCTCAGACTGCCCAGAAGCTCTTCGGCTGGTCGGATACGGAGGCCGTTGGTCAGTTTCTGCCTACTGTCCAGTTACAGGATCGGGTTCGGTTCCAAAAACGCATCGCTGAGATCGCCTCAGGTATGGTGCTTAAGACGATTGAAGTTGACGCCCTAACCAAAAAGGGGACCACCGTGCTGTGCAAAATCGACACTGCCCAGCTAAGCGACGACAACGGCCGACCCACCATAGTCTCCATTTTCGCAGACTTCAGCGAGCACGCTAGACTGTTGCGGGCTTTAACAAGAAGCGAGAACCGCTACAAGCAGATCGTAGAAGGCATAAGTGACTACGTCTACAGCGTGTCGGTGCACGATGGATCGGTGGTTGGGACGGTCCATCACCCCGGCAGTGAGAAAATAACTGGTTATAGTCCCGCTGAACTTGAGAACGACACCTCGCTTTGGATCAACATGGTGCCACCCGAAGACCGGCAGGCAGTGATTAGCCATGGTTTGGAAGTGCTTTCAGGGCAACTGGCGCAACCGATAGAGCATCAAATCGTGCGAAAGGATGGGGTGACCCGTTGGGTAAGCGACACAGCCTTTGTCCGGTTTGACGACCAGGGCAAGGTCCAAGGCTACGACGGAATCATTATCGACGTTTCGGCTCGCCGGTTGGCAGAAAAGAACCTTCGAGACCTCAACGAATCCCTTGAGCAGAGGGTTCTTGACCGTACAGCGAAATTGAAACTCGCCACCGAAGCCCTGACGGGACTCAAGGAACGCCTATCCTTGGCCGTACTTGCAGGAGGTGTGGGACTCTGGGACTACGAAGTCGTCGAAAAACAGCTTTTCTGGGATCAACAGATGTATAGCCTCTATGGAATTACGGCAAGTAAATTTGATAACGCTTACGATGCCTGGCAACAGTCCGTGCATCCGGAGGACAGGGAACGCAGCAATAGTGATTTTCAGGCAGCGTTGAGCGGTGAGAAGGAATTTGACTCAGTGTTCCGAGTGGTTTGGCCCAATGGAGTCATTCGCTATCTTCACGCCCTCGCCAAGGTCAACAGAGATTCCAGGGGACAACCGACAAGCATGTTTGGAACCAATTGGGATATCACTTCAGAGAAGATGGTGCTGAAGCAACTCGAGCAGGCCGAATTGGCCGCCAGGGTGGCCAACAAGGCAAAGAGTACGTTCCTTTCAAGTATGTCACACGAGATCCGAACTCCGTTGAATGCCATTATGGGCTTTGCCCAGCTCCTCCACCGCGACTTGAGCCTAACCGAGAAACAGAACCGATATGTTTCGACCATTGTCCGCAGCGGCGAACACCTGCTGAACTTAATTTCCGATATCCTCGCCATCTCGAAAATCGAGGCGGGACGGGTCGTGAAGGAAGAAGCTGTATTCGACCTCCGGGAAGTGATCGAGGACCTCCATTCGATGTTTCAATTGCAGTCCCACGAAAAGGGACTTCGACTCCTGACCGAGTTGTGGCCGTCTGGGCCTTGTTTCATCGTCAGTGATGAAATCAAGATTCGGCAAATACTTTTGAATCTGCTGTCGAACGCACTCAAGTTTACTCAGGTGGGCCAGGTCGCGCTAAGGGCCAAGGTGGACTCCGCGCGGCTGTTGCTGGAGGTCGAGGACACCGGGGTCGGGGTCGCCCCAGAGGAAATGGGTCAGCTTTTTCTGCCCTTCGAGCAGACCGAAAGTGGAAGAAAGAAGATGTCGGGCACTGGCCTAGGCCTGTCCATTAGCCGGAGCTACGCCGAACTCCTGGGGGGAAACTTGACGGCGACTAGCACCGAGCACATGGGAAGCGTTTTCCGATTGGAGCTTCCTTTGCCCCAAGATCCCGGTCAAGGGAAAATGAGCGTACCGTGCGTGGGTACCGTCACCGCCCTTGTTCTCGGGCATCCTAGCTACCGCCTCTTGATCGCTGACGATGACAAAGATAGCCGATATTTCTTACGCGATCTGCTTGTCGGGGTTGGCTTTGAGGTGAAGCTGGCTGCGGACGGCCCTCGGGCCCTGGAAATCTTCAAGGACTGGAGACCTAGTCTGGTGCTTTGCGAGCTTCACATGCCTGTGGTGGGTTCCGGCCCCGAGGTCATTCAGGCAGTCCGGGCCTCTGTCGGTGGTGCGGTGGTCAAGATTATCGCGGTGACCTCCAACGCCTTCGAAAATGATAGGATTGTAGCCTTGGAGGTCGGGGCAGATGACTACTTGGCAAAACCCTTTCGGCCCGAGGTATTGTTTGTGATGATTGCCGCACTGTTGGGCGTCGAGTACGTGAGGGCCGAGGCGGCTGTCGGCCACCACGCGCAAATAGCCGGCGCTTCTCAGAACCTCGGTTCCGAGCTGGCTGTTCGGCTCATCCAAGCTGCGCGGGGTGCTGATCGCGACCTGATTCTACAACTAACGGACGAAGTGGAGTCCCTTGACAGCCGTCGGGCCCAGCAAATCCGCACGTTGGCCGCTCAATACGACTACCCGAGGATAATCGCTCTACTCGAAAGTCAAACGGAGAAGACACCATGACCGAAGCTGTTGGTTCGGACTACATACTCGTGGTCGATGACATCCCCGAAAATCTAGACGTGCTTGTCGAAACCTTGGCACTTCATGGACACAGGACTCGGCCGGTCAGAGACGGCCGACTGGCCCTCGAGGTGGCGCGACGGGAGCCCCCTGGCCTTGTGCTGCTCGACGTCAACATGCCCGAGATGGACGGGTACGAGGTTTGCGCGGCTTTCAAGCGGGACCCAAAGCTTGCCAAGATTCCAATTCTTTTCCTGAGCGCCAATAGTGATTCCGAAGATAAGCTTCGTGGTTTTGCCGCGGGGGGCCTCGACTACATTACCAAGCCCTTTCATCCGGGGGAGGTGATTGCGAGGGTGGAAACCCACCTCAGGAACAGGCGACTACAGGTTGAAGTGGACCGCTACAGCCATAGTCTTGAGCAAATGGTTCAGGAGAAGATTAAGGAAATCTCTGAGTCTCAGATTGCGACAATTTTGGCTTTAGCAAAACTCTCAGAATCTCGTGACGAGGACACAGGGAACCACATCCTCCGGGTTCAACAATACTGCCGTGCATTGGCCCAATACTTTGCCAATAAAGGGACCTTCGGCAACCTGATCGACGAAGACTTCATCGCGACTCTCTATCAGGCCAGTGCTCTTCACGACATAGGCAAGGTGGCTATTCCAGACAAGATACTCCTCAAGGCAGGCCCCCTGACTAATTCAGAGTTCGACATCATGAAGACTCACGCTAGGTTGGGTGCCCAAACCCTGGAGTCCATCTTGGATACATATCCCCAAAATCGATTCATTCGGATGGGAACGGAACTAGCCCGATCTCACCATGAACGCTGGGACGGAAGCGGATACCCTGAAGGCCTGGTCGGGGAAGTCATTCCCTTGTCGGCACGGATTCTATTTCTGGCTGACCAGTATGACGCTCTACGTAACCGAAGGCCATACAAGGAGCCCTTCGACGCGACGACTACCTACGACATCCTAACCAAGGGGGACGGCCGGAGCCAGCCCGCGCACTTCGACCCGCGAATTCTGAATGCCTTCCGTGAACTCGCTACCGATTTCGACGACGTTTTCGAAACACTCAAAGCCGATTCCGGCAGGTCCTCATCATTCAATGGGCCCAACGCCAACCTTCCGTGATATCGAATTCCTGAGTGTCGTATAGGCTTCCTGAGTGCCTTCGCTTGGTCTTTCTTGAGCAATTTGAAGGCTACCGAGGAGCCTGCGCCTGCCTACCAACTGTACTTCGGTATGGATGTGGACCCTGAGAGGGGCACCTATTGCAGGTTTACGCTGACCACCGCTCTTACACCACTTGACGGGACGCCACCTGGAACATCGCGCCCGGTGCCAAGAACTGACGGTTACGGTTTCTGCAGCAACGTAGCGGTGCCTGTCATTGTTTTTCAGCATCTGGTAGATATGGGTGAAGACCTTGCGGGATGGATCACCGAATTACAGAATCGAACGTGACGGCAGACCTCCAGAGATACGACTCTGGAGATCCCGGACCATCTACTTCAAATCGCGAACTAACTTCACAGGGTGCTGGTCCGAATGAACTTTTGCATACTCCATCGCGGCATTCTCTTGGTGGAGCTGCGCGAGGACGGCGTGACCTTGTCCCATCTGAGCCTGGTGCGCTGACTCCTGGTGGTTACCGGCCAGGTGAGCCAGATGGGCCTTTTGGAAATGATGCGCCGCAGCTTCGTGGTGCTTGGCGGCATCTTGATGGTGAGTGTGTATCGACATTGTTCCCCCCTTTGGGTTTGAAACAAATATAGAATCATACTTTAACAAAGGCAATAACATTCATTAACTATTATTGAATGTATTAATTTAATCAAAGGAGAATGGGCAACAAGTCGGTTCGGGTCGCAAGAGTTCTCTTGACCTGTGCGCTCAGCTTTTGGTGGCCTTCACAAGCGACAGAATCTCCACCAACCCCTTGCGCATGAACATAACGGCAATCGCGGCCAGTAGCAGGTTGGCAATTTTCCCCACGGTCTTGCAACCCGTCTTACCCAAGATGCGGCTCAAGTCCTGGCTGAAGGCCAAGCATAGTCCTGCCAGGACGAGATTGACAGTCAGGGCCTCGCTGACCATCGGCCAGCCGTGCTCGCCGATCAGAACCAAAAGAGTGGTGAGCAGACCTGGGCCTGCGATCAACGGCACCCCGATAGGAACGGCCCCGACGCCGTCGTCGATAGGTGCATGGGCCTCGCTCTCGGAGCCTGTCAGATCCTTGAGAGAGAAAACAAACAGAAGAGCCCCTCCGGCGATCATGAAATCGGCCAAGGTGATTCCGAGGTATCGCAGAATCGAATGACCCAGCAGCATGAAAGCCATCGATACGACAAAAGCGGTGATCAGACCCTGGGTCAGAACCTTCCGCATCTGTTTTTGGTCAAGCCCGTCGGTGAGAGCCATGAAGTAGGGGATGTTACCAATGGGGTCCACGGCGACCAAGATGGGAATGAAGCACAGGAAGAACGTCATATTGTGGACCCCCACTGTCAAAACATGGATCGGGCCGATTGCCAGGCCGACCTAGAAGGAAACCTTGCCTCAAATCTTGAGTAGCCTTTCACCCACAAGGTAGACATCCATCTTTTTGAAAGCAACACATTAATTAATTTGCTGAGTGTCAGTAAATATTAATAGGTACTCCAACAGATTATTGGTACCTTTGACGCAATGAACCCCAGTCTTCTTGTACGAGTCACTACCTCCCCCTCCATCCGAGGAGAAACCTCCACCATCCGGTCACTTCATGAACAATAGGGTAACACCCACTTACAAGTGGACAGCCCTTTCTTGCACAAGCCTAGGGACCCTGATGGCTAGCATGAACGGTGGGACCCTCATCATCGCCCTTCCTGACCTGATGAGGTCGCTCAAGGCTGATCTCTTTTCAGCCGTGTGGATTTTGATCGTTTACATGCTGGTCCAAACCATTTTGGTCCTCACCGCTGGACGACTTGCCGACATGTTCGGCCGAAAGTTTATGTACGTTGTTGGTTTCGCCCTCTTTGGCATCACCAGTATCGCGGCGGGATTTTGTACGGAGGCTTGGCAACTGGTTGTCATCCGGGGTTTCCAGGGTGCTGCGGGTGCCTTCATGATCGCCAATGCCTCGGCAATCGTCACGGACGCCTTTCCCAAGACGCAACTAGGCTTAGCTCTTGGAACCAACATGATCGTCTTCTCCGTAGGAAGCATCATAGGAACCATCCTGGGAGGCTGGCTGACGACGCTGGGGTGGCAGTGGGTCTTCTGGTTCAATGTTCCTTTTGCGTTGCTTGGCACGCTTTGGGCCGTCATTAACCTGAAAGAACTCTCCCAGCTTGACCACAGCCGGGAACACGATGTTCCGGGAATTCTCGTCTACATGCTGGCCATGACGGGACTGCTGGTCGCGTTGACTGCCGGAGGCATCGAGGGCTGGTCAACTCCACTCGTCCTGCCGGGCATCTTGTTGGCCCTCCTTGGCTTTCCTCTCTTCGCCTGGATCGAGAGTCGCAGTTCCGCCCCGATGATCGATGTCACGCTTTTCAAACGCCCTCCGTTTTCACTAGGCAACCTTGCCGTTTTTCTCAACTCAATTGCTAGAAGCGGGGTCACCATCCTCTTCGTTTTCTACTATCAAGGACTGAAGGGACTGGACGCCCTCACAGCCGGTCTTTTCTTGGTGCCCATCGCCGCCAGTATGCTGGTGGCCTCACCGTTCTCGGGGCTTCTGGCCGACCGCTACGGTTCACGGCTGCTGAGCATCATCGGACTCGCCCTGAACACGGCGGGCCTTGTGATGATGGCACTCTTGGACGTGAACACGACATTCCCGTTCATCTTGACGGCAATGATCATCATGGGCTTTGGAGGCGGGCTCTTCAATTCGCCCAACACGCGGATGATCATGACCAGCGTCCCTCCCCATCGACGGGGTATTGCCGCCGGAACACGATCCATGCTCGCGAATTCTGGTGGTGTGGTCAGCATCGCTCTGGTTTTGGCTCTGGTCAGCAGTCACATCGACTCCAAAGACCTCTTCTCGATCTTTGCCGGTATCAGCACAGGACTGCCCGACAAGGCCCTAGCACAGTTCATCTCCGGCTTCCAGTTCAGCTTCTGGGTATTGGCAGGTTTCTCGGCTGCCAGTCTCTTGGTCGCGCTCTTGCCTCGGCAGGAAGAAATTGACGAAGAGGGTCATCTGGTCGTCCACCAGAAATGATGAAGACCCAGATCGGCCATCACTTCTCCTCATAAAGGTGGCTTTCGCAAATCCGCCTGGCGGGTTCGGAAACGCTTACCTCTTAGAGAATCCTCGCTGGCAAAGGCCTTGGGAACCACTCCAGACCGATTGCTTGTCGCAGGCAAAGCAGACAATGACCAGAACAAGATTGCCCTTCTGAGTCTTTGGCACCGAATCGAGTCCTCGCTGGCATCTGTAGCGAACGACTTCGATCTTGACGGAAAGTCCTAGCTTTCGGGAGAGTCTCCGGCAAAGACTATTGACCGATTTCCAGGTTCGACTATCGCTGCGTCACGCAGTAATTGACGAGGGTGTCACTTCAGGCCTTCTGGCGGAAGGGCGAAGAGCTTTCTGCGGATCTTGAGACCCAACATTCCGCTGGATTATCTCAGACTAGGCCTGGACCGGGATTACGATGACTTCCAGACCCTGCTGTTGAGCCCAAGCAACAGTCATCGTGGTGCCGGTGCTGACGCCGTCCCAGAAAGCAACCACAAGGTCCGAGTGGGGTTACGATCTGCTTGTTGCGTTTTGGGCCGGCTTTTGAACCGAAGCGATTCCAGTCCGCGGGAAACACGGTGACAGGGATACCCCTAAGGGCTCCGTACCGCTCCGCAAACTGATCAGCTCCGACGGCCCCGCCGCTGACTAGGCACTCGACGTTCCTGGTGCTTAGGATGCGGTCGAGCTCGGTGCAGAAGAGCTCCCAGTCGGTGAACCCTCTCGAGCCAACGACTGCAATCCTCAATCGCTTTTGGGAAGAGAAGGCGGGTCCAATTTCTGTGTCCTTCATGTCATGTCAGGGCCTCCCCAGATTCCCTGAAGCTAAAGAAACCGGACTTCCCGATGATGATGTGATCCAAGACATGTATTCCGACGATCT
>CAYYUZ010000005.1:44738-63967 GCA_964475005.1 uncultured Spirochaetales bacterium | reverse complement strand
TTTAGCCATAACAACTCCTTGATAAAAAGATAATATAAAAAGATTTAGTGGAAAACCGCCGCCAGCTACACCAGCGTGCTGGAGATTAAGATACCGATTTTATCCACCGACGTAAAGTCTTTTCGAGAAAAACCTTGACTAAGGCCCGGACTTCGATCCAAGAATCATCGCATGCGGTTCAAGGGCAAAGGTCCCAATTTTCTCCTGTTTGATTTGTCCAAGCTCGAATCTTCTTCTGCCGCGGTCTTTCTGGCGGATCTGTCCAAGCGGAGCAAGAACGGAACTCTTCCACCGTCTCGATGCCACTGGATCGTCGCTCCCGTGAAGGGCCGCGAGATTCTTTGTGCGGCCGACGAGGGTTCTGATTTTCTTCGAAATCGCCTCGCCGGTGGCGACCGACTTTTGTGCGTTAACCCCACAGGGCTAGACTGGAACTGTCTGTTTCCTTTGGAAGCCGAGCGGGAGAGAGCGCTTCTGAGCAATTTGATTGGTCAAGAGGCGTTCCTGTTTTTGGAGTCAACCCCTCGGGCGCCGGATTGGCTGGCGGAGATGGATATGGATGTGCTCCGAGCATCGAGCGAAGGACTCTGGGTGAAGCGTGGTGGGCGGGAGTCGTGCTTTTCCTGGGCCGAACGAGGCGGACCCCGAACGGGTGTTTGGTGGATCGTACCGGGTCAAGCCCTTGTGGCGGCATTGCCTCCGGCTCCCTGGGCCGACCTTCTGGAAAATTCCTTGCAAGAG
The DNA here is from genome assembly GCA_964475005.1 of uncultured Spirochaetales bacterium. Classification (GTDB taxonomy): domain Bacteria; phylum Spirochaetota; class Spirochaetia; order JABEVK01; family JABEVK01; genus JAIFLN01. The sequence continues at coordinate 63,226 of CAYYUZ010000005.1, read as the reverse complement.
CGACCGTCCGACCTCACCCGAACGAGCGCGTCGGTCTCGCCCACCCCCTCGGCGAAGCTACCTCTGTATCGGATCGGCCTTTCCAGGCGGCACCCTGCACCTTCCTCGGTACTTTCATCCGTGCTCATTCCTTCTCACGAGTATCCGGGGCTGGGGACCAAGGAGGCTGTCGACTTCGATGAAGCCCTCGGAGGAATTCGGAAGCGATCCCTGGTGGCCAATATGCAAGGGCAGACCGACCTGGAAGAGGACGGACTTCAGGTTCGTTTTCGGGGAGGGCGGCTGGAATCCATTGCCGACTCGAGATCGGGCAGTCCTTTTTGCTCAGGTGCAGAGAGTTACCTTGAGTGGAACGGTAAGAGGCATTCCTATCAGGTCAACAGTGCGTTCTCGTTCGAAGGGGACTTTTCCTGGGGTCTTCGTCAGAGTCTGGTTCTGGAGCACGAAGATCTTGTCGAGTCCTCCCGCGCGATTTTGGACTTCTTCTTCGTGGAAGAAAGCCCCGAGTTTTTCATATCGGCGACCATTCGCTGGCCTCGGTGGAGGGTCCCGGTGATGATCGACCGATGGGCGATTCTCGAGATGACGGTGATGGATCTCCCTCGGTCGACGCCCTGGACAACAAGGAGCGTTTGGCCGGACGGCCGCTCGCACAACAAGATCCATCGAGGCGACAAATTTGGCGTTCTGAGTGGCACAGACTTTCTGTTCGCTGGTCCTTCGGCTATGGTACTCGGGTTTCCGCAGAACCAGACGGCGCGTCCTCACGTTCTTCCGTGGACTTTGGAGCGGAGGCTGGCCACGGCGCGCCTGCTGGTCAATCCCGAGGGCGGCTTTGGTCCAAAACCAAGCCAGGAATTTGACGGAATGGAGGAACACTTCAGTTTCTACGTCTCGCGGGCCGAAGGTGCCAAGTTTCCATTCACAGTATCCCGAAAGCAGGCCATCGAACTGATTCCCCCCTACGTTCTAAGCGCCTCCGAAGTGTCGGAACGATAGGGTGCTGCCGCCACATTCTTGACAGCACAGCGGCGATTCTCTATGATCTTGAGCTTGTCTGCAGTCGGAACTTTCGACGTGGACAACCCTCGTTGAGGGAATCTATCCTACCCTAGGAGCACCCATGAACAGGAACCGAAAAAACGTTCCCAAAGGGAAGCTGGTCCGCCACCTTGGCATCAATATCTTTGATCAACCCAAGTACGACAAGCTCCTCAAGAAGAAACCTCACGCTCCCGGTATGCACGGCCCGAAAAAGAAACGGACCAAGCAGACCGAGTATGGCAAGCAGCTTGTTGAAAAACAAAAGCTGAAGTTCGCCTATGGCGTTTCCGAACGCCAGATCCGCAACATTTTCGAGAAGGCCAAGACGATGCCCGGAATTACCGGTGACTCGATGCTGAGTCTGCTGGAACGGCGTCTAGACAACGTGGTCTTTCGGCTTGCGCTCGCGAGCAGCCGGACCCAAGCTCGCCAAATGGTCAGCCATGGTCATTTCCATGTGAACGGCCGTGTCGTGAACATTCCCTCCTACAGCGTCAGAGGCGGCGATGTGATTACCGTCAAAGAACGGGAAAGCGTCAAAAAACTCGTGCGAGAAAAGTATGCCAAGCATTCCGGCAAGGCAAAGAGCACTTGGATTCTATTTGCGGAAGACGCACTGCGGGCAACCGTAGACCACCTGCCGCGAAGGGAAGAAATTCCCACGATCGCCAACGAACAGATGGTGGTCGAACTCTACGCCAAGTAATCCTTGACGTAAGGAAAGTCGGCTCCGGCCGCGTAAAACAGACCTGCCTCCGCCGGGTAGTGGATGTCTCCTGGGCAATATGCCTTCAGGTTGTGGTTGGATGCCGGCTTTTCTGTTTGCGGACTCCATCGGAAGTGAGTTTCAGGAGCGGGCCAGCCTGACCAAGAACTCTTGGTTCCCGCGGCGGCCTCGTACGGCTGAAGGCAACTTGCTAGAGACCAAAACGCCTTGCTCAGCAAGGTCTCTCTCCAGTGTTTCGAGGATCGAGTCCAAGCGATCATCGGGGACGACCCCCGAAAAGTCGTCGGGCGGATCAAGCCATTCAAACTGCGGTTTCACAAGGGCCACCATCCAGCCTTCACTCGTCAAGGACAAAATATGCCTTGCAGCTCCTCGCAAAGAACGGAACGAAAGATCGGCGACCGCGGCGTGAGGAACCGGGTCGAGGCGTTCGACCTCCATGATATTCGTGCCTTCGTGAAGCTGCACTCGTTGGTTGACCCTTAGACTCCAATCTAGCTGGCCAACACCCACGTCAACCGCGTGAACCAGCCCGGCACCCCGCTGTAGAAGCGCGTCGGTGAAGCCACCCGTTGAGCAGCCGGCGTCGATGAACACTTTACCAGCGACCTCTAGAGACCACGCCTCAAGCGCCGGATCGAGTTTGAAGCCTCCGCGGCTGACAAACTTTCGTGAAGAAAGCACCACCTCCGCCTCAGAGGAAACAGCAATCTTGGGATCCTTAAGCACCGATCCGTCGACGACGACCTCTCCGCAAAGCACCCGCGAGAAGAGCCGTTCCCTAGGGGTTTCAGGAAACAACAACACGAGATGGTCGAGGAGCGGGCGGGACTTGGAGCGCTTTCTCATGCTTCAATACGGATGATCGAGCGGGCCCTACCAGAGGTGAAGTCCGCGGTCACCAGTGCTCCCCTGACAACCGCCGGCGCCTCAAGAATGGCAGAGCGCAAAGGCAGCATCGTCAGTGCCCTCTCGATACTGATCTGGGGATCGCTGCCTATGACCGAGCCCTCGGGACCGCACATGCCGAGATCGCTTTGAAACGCCGTACCCCCCGGAAGGATTCGTTCATCAGCGCTTGCGACATGGGTGTGTGTCCCCAAGACTGCCGTGGCCCTACCGTCCATCCAGAAGCCGAAGGCCTCCTTTTCGTCGGGGGCTTCAGCATGGAAATCAAAAAAAAGGAGCGGGGTTTCTGAAATCAATTTGTCGGCCAAGTGATCGGCGCGGGTAAACGGATCATCGATCAACGCCATGCGGCTTCGTCCCTGTAAGTTGACGACCGCGGCCTTCCACCCGTCACCGCTCACGAGGCAGAACCCCTTCCCCGGAAGAGAGCTTGGATAGTTGTCGGGGCGAAGAAGCCGGTCTTGGTTGGCAAGTGACGCGTAGGTGTCTTTCTTCTCCCAGACGTGGTTTCCTGTCGTGACAACGTGGACTCCTGCCGCTAGCAAGGTCAGGAACTGTTCAGGGAGAAGCCCAAGCCCATCCTCGGCGGCATTCTCACCGTTCACAACGATCAGATGGGGCTGGTATTTCTGGATGATTTCGGGAAGCCTCGACAAAACAGCCCTGTACCCAGGAAGACCGACAAGATCTCCCAGGAACAGGGCCTTGAATTCACCGAGCGTATTCGACAACCCGGGTTTCCCGGATGATCGTGACCTTGATCCGACCCGGGTAATGCAGGTCGGTCTCGATCTTCTTGGCAATGTCCTTGGCCAAATCTCTGGCCTGCAAGTCGTTCACCGTTTCATTGTTCACGATGATCCGCACCTCACGCCCGGCTTGAATAGCGTAGCACTTGTCGACTCCGGGGAAACTCGTCGCAATATTCTCGAGCCCCTCAAGCCTCTTGATGTAGTTGTCCAGAGTTTCGCGCCTGGCTCCTGGACGGCTCGCCGAAATCGCGTCGGCGATCTGCACGAGCACAGACTCGGGGCACACAGGCTCGACGTCGTTGTGGTGAGCGGCTATGCCGTTGACGACCTTGGGATCCTCACCCATCTTCTTGGCCAACTCGGCTCCAAGCTCGGCGTGGTTCTCGTCCCCCTCAGATTCCATTCCCTTGCCGATGTCGTGTAACAGAGCTGACCGGCGGGCCAGGTCCCGGTCCAACCCAATCTCGGCGGCCAACATGCCAGCCAAAATGGCGACTTCCTTGGAATGGGCGAGAACATTCTGACCGTAGCTCGTTCGGAAGTGCAGACGCCCGAGCGCCTTGACCAATTCCTGACTCAGGTTGTGGATCCCCATGTCAAAGCAGACACGTTCGCCTTCCTCGTAGATCGTCTGGTTGATTTCTTTCGCCACCTTGTTGACGACCTCTTCAATCCGGGCCGGGTGGATGCGGCCATCCTGGATAAGCCGTTCCAGGCTCGTCTTGGCAATGGTCTTCCGGATGGGGTCGAAGCAAGAAATCACCACGGCCTCGGGTGTGTCGTCGATGATGACATCAACTCCGGTCAGGGTCTCAAGCGTACGGATGTTCCGACCTTCACGACCGATAATTCGACCCTTCATCTCTTCGTTGGGCAACGAAACAGACGTCACCGTCACTTCAGAAGTGACCTCGGTGGCCACGCGTTGAAGCGTGGTAACCAAAATGTCTCTCGCTTTTTTTTCTGCCGAGGTAGTCGCTTCCTGCTCGATCTTGTTGATGATCACCTGGGCATCATGCTTCGCGTCATTTTCCATCTTTTGGATGATCATCCGCTTGGCCTCTTCCGCAGTCAGCCCAGAGATTCTTTCAATCTCCGTCTTGAGGAAGCCCTCTTGTTCCGTCAGCCCGGTTTCACGGTTTGAGATTTCTTGTTCCTTGGCCTCGAAGGCAAGGACTTGCTGGTCAACACCCTGCAGTTTCTTTTCTAGGTTGTCTTCTTTCTGCTGGAGCCGCTTTTCAAATTTCTGAAGCTCAGCCCGGCGGTCCCTCAGGTCCCGCTCCTGGTTGTTGCGATCACGAATGAGCTGGTCTTTGGCCTCCAGCAACATCTCTTTTCGCTTGTTCTCAGCTTCCTTTATGGCTTCCTGCTTTACTCGTTCAGCTTTCTGCTCCGAAGAAGAAAGTTGGTATCTGGCATACAGCCAGCGGACAGTCCAACCCAATAGAAGACCTGCAGGAAGTGTTATGAGGATCACCAAAAGCGTGTTTCCCATAAACTCTCCTCTGTCTATTTTTCTCTGAGCGAGTATATAACAAATTGTTCACAGAGGCAACCGCTATTTTTGGGAGGGCGCGGGGCTCAGCCGAGACGGCGGGGCGCCAAAAGTGTGAGCAGATCCTCTGGCTGGTTCCGCATTCCTAGCAGGAGCCAAGCCGGTTCGCGACGGAAGAGCAGAGGAACCAACACAATCGTCTTCAGGAACTTCAAGTCCTTCGTGTGGAACGACTGCCTCAGCACGGGGTGCGTACTGCCGCCGTTGAGGACGTGGAGTGCACGGATGGTAAGGAAGGACTTGAACAACGGCGAATCCGGACCGAAATCCAGGAGAGTCTTTCCGATGTCGCTGAAGCCGACATTGTTCTTTGCCGACCAGCGCCCCTCGGTTTCCGTGAGGATGGCCGCGGTGAAGGCATCCAATTCGGTGACGATCTCAGACAGGGCACGAAACAGACTCACTTCGTCGGGCTCTAGAGCGAATCGGTCCCAGTCGAAGCCTCCACCAGTCCAGCGCCATTCCCTTACCGTGTGCCGCGGAACAAAATCCTCTTCAAGGGGAACGAAGGCTTCGGGGTCCCCGCCCGCCATAACATCCTCAACCAAGGCACCAAACTCGTCCTGCTCCTGGGCCGGTTGTTCGAACAACTCCTCGCGAAGGGTCACCACATCGTCGGTTTCGTCGAAAACGCCAGACGACGCCGAACCCCAGACCGAGTCAAGTTTTTCCAGCGAGTAGGAAGCATCATTCCCATCGCCATCCTCGGGAAGCTCGTCGAGAACTTCCTCAAGTTCGTCCAAGACCTCAAGCTCCTCAACCTCAGCCCCACCGACTTCCTCAAAGAGTTCTGTCACTGCGGGGCCCCCTTGCGAAGGCTTCCTCGGATGAAAGAGGTCGGCGGAATTCTGCGTTGGCAAAAGCTCCTCAAGGCCACCGCTGTCTTCTTCTTGCTCATCTTCGACCTCCAACTCCTCCAGCTCTTCCAGTTCTTCATCGTCGGATTCTTTGGTCGAAACCGATTCTTTCCGCGCAGCCGGGGAGGTTTCAATTTGAGGTTCCGCGATTTCAGCGTCGAGCTCCTCGAGCTCTTCCAGTTCCTCGGGCTCTTCTGGAGCGGCTTCGACTTCCAATTCCTCGGCGTCGTCCGTAGGAACGTCCTCAACTTCCTCCAAGGCTTCGACTTCCTCGACTTCCTCGGCGTCCTGTACTTCCTCGGCCTCTTCGGCCTCGTCCAATTCTGCGACTTCCTCGAGTTCTTCCAGATCTTCCGTGCCACCCCGCGACCCTTCTGCCGCGGGTGCAGCACCGGAGACAACGAAACGCCCTTGAGTCAGGGCTTGCTGTAGCATGGTCTCTAGACGTTTCCAGTCGGCGTTGGTGGACGACTCCACCGGCGGGGCGGGTCCTCGAAGCAGGTCCATCACCTCTTGCCAGCTGGTATCGATGTATCTGTCGACCCATTCCTCATCGCGCTTTCTCAGACGTCCAAGGCTCCGGCGCACATCTGAGCGGATCTCATCCGAATGACGCGCGAGTTCGTCTCTCAGACTCTGAATCTTGTCGCTTTCTTTGAGGTCCAGGTATTGTTTGACCACCTGAAGCTGAAACCGCTTCACCTTCCTCGTAACCAGGGAAACAGGCTCCCCTCTCAGGTTGGCCAGGAGGAACACGAGGAGAAACAGCACAGTGTAAAAGGAGACCAGAAGAACCACTTTCAGCGCGAGGCCCATCTCAAGCGTGGAAACTGGAACTAGCAGTCCCAGAGGACCTTTTTGAATCAGAGCGAACGTCAGCTGTCCGTCGGCGCGGGCCAGCCTCTGGACCGGAGGCAGAATGCCTTTCGCTGACAAATCTTTGACACGTGTCAGGATCGCGGGTTCAATTTTCTGGCGCATTGAGGAAAAGAGGAAGGACTCAGGCCCTAACGCGTTGACTGGCTGGTCGGCGAAGGGGAGGGCTGCCTCGAGCAGGGCAAACCGAAGGTCTTCAAGCGCGAGGTTCCAGAGTATGAATCCCTGCAGAGTCCCCTTTGAATCCTTCAACGGCTTGAGGAAGTACAGACTTCGCCCCCCAGAGTCCAAGAGGATGTGGACGCTTCCATCCTCGAGTGCTGGGGCTTTGAGATCGGGAAAGTCGCTGATCTCGGCAACGGCGTGATAGGTGATCCGAAAGTCAGAGCGCACCTTGACGTCAGTTTCTTCCGTCGAAAAATGGAACTGCGTCCGGTCAGCGTTTAGAAACCTTAGCGAACCGCCACCGTGTGTTCCAAGAACAAACAACTTGGCGTCCTGAAAACGCTTCTGCAGGGACTCCTGGCTGGCGGTAGGATTGAAAACGCCATCGAAATCGCCGCTTGCCAGAAGCTTATCCAGCTTTTCGAGTGATTCCTTCTTCCAGGCCTCCACAACACCAGAGGCTTTCTCTAGTTGACCCTGAATTTCGGCGGTGACCCGCGGACTGTAAAACTGTGCCTCGATCCATGGAAACAACCCTGAGAACGCCACGGCGGAAAAGACGGCAAAGGCAAGCGTGGAGATTAGTAGGCTGTAGGAGAGACGTTTTGCAATAGCCATAAAAAAGGAGGCAAACCCTGTGGGGTCGCCTCCTTAATCTTCGGCAGATACAAGAAAAAGTGGAGCCGAACTTACTGGGCGGCGGCTTTCTTGGCCGTTGCCTTCTTGGCAGGCGCCTTCTTGACCGCCTTTTCGGTGGCTGGCTCAGCGGCTTTCGAAGTTGTTGCCTTCTTGGCGGTCTTCGCCTTGCCTTCAGCGGCCTCAGTGCCTGCACCACCGACCTTCTCGGTTCGTTCGACAAATTCCAAAATGACCATTTCGGCTGCATCACCAAAACGCTGGCCAAGCTTAAGAATACGCGTGTACCCTCCCGCTCTCTTCTCAAACCGCGGTCCAAGAACGGTGAACAGCTTGGCGAGCACATCCGACTGAGTGATCGTCTTGGCGATTTCGCGACGATTGTGCACCGAGTCAACCTTCGCTCGAGTCACCATTTTTTCAGCATGCCGACGAACTTCCAGCGCCTTCGACTTGGTCGTGGTGATCCGCTCGTAGGTGAATAGTGATGTTACCATGTTCTTAATGAGGGCCCGGCGGTGGCCGGCCCGACGGTTCAGACGGTTAAATCCGGTCTTGTTGTTCATTCTCTTATTCCTTATCCTGCTTCGTCAGCTTGAGGGCCTGGATAATCTGGCTGGTATCTGTCATCCCAAACGTCAGATTCCTGTCCTTGAGCTTGAGCTTGATTTCCTCGAGACTCTTCTTCCCAAAGTTTCGCGTCTTGGCGATGTCCTCTTCGGACTTCCGGATCAGTTCGCCGATGGTCTTGATATTAGCGTTCTTCAAGCAGTTGCTCGACCGCACCGACAATTCAAGATCCTCCACGGGAGTGTTCAAGAGAGCCTTGACGGTCACCTCGTCTTCACTGATTTCATCGTCGCCAGCCACGTCATCTTCATTGAAGTTGATAAAGATGCTGAAATGATCCTTGGCAATCTTGGCGGCTTCCGCCAAAGCGTTCTCCGGCGAAATTGTTCCGTCGGTCCAGATTTCCAAATTGAGCTTGTCGTAGTCTGCACGTTGGCCGACTCGCGTGTCCTCGACGGAATACTTCACCTTCTTGATGGGTGAGTAGATCGAGTCGATCGCGATGGTATTCGTGATCTCGATGTTCTTTTCATGAACCTCGGCCGGAACGTAACCCCGACCCAAGTCAATCTGAAGTTCAAACTCTATGTGGGCGTTGGGAGACAGCGTGGCGATGTGAAGATCTTTGTTGATGATCTCGACTCCGCTGACGCAGAGGTCGGCGCCGGAAATTGAGCCCTTGTCCTTTCCTTTGACTTCAAAGAGAATAACTGTGCTCTCCAGCTCATCATCTACATGAATTTGCAGATTTTTCAAATTGGCCAGGATGACCGGGGTATCTTCAACGACTTCCGGAATCGACTCAAATTCACTCGACAACAGATGGGGTGTACCATCTTCTTTGAAGCTCGTGATGCGAATGCCCGAAACGGCGTACCCCTGAATGGACGACAAAAGAATTCGCCGAAGGGTGTTTCCGATCGTATGTCCGTAGCCGCGCTCAAAAGGGTAGGCGATGAACTTCCCATAGTTGGGCTGCAGGTCGCTCTGTTCAAAATGCAGCCCCTTGGGCCGCTTGAAGCCTTTCAAAAGATTTTTTCTCGCCATTTCAACTCCTTAATACGTGCGTCAGAACCGTCCCATACCATGCTACCCGAGGGCGCACCGAGATCGGTTTGCCGCTACGACCCCGCGAGATCAGACTCGGCGGGCTTTGCGAGGACGGCACCCGTTGTGGGGGATCGGAGTCACATCGTGGATGCTCTTGACCCTGAAGCCCAAGGTGCCCAAGGAACGAATGGCCGACTCACGACCAACGCCAGGACCCTTGACGAACACGTGAAGTTCGCGCAGACCAAATTCCTTGGCCTTGTTGGCCGCACTTTCCGCCGTCGTCTGGGCCGCAAACGGCGTTGACTTCTTTGCGCCACGGAACCCCAATCCTCCCGCGGAGGCCCAAGACAGAGCATTCCCACGGAGATCGGTTACGGTCACAATCGTATTGTTGAACGTCGCTTGAATGAAGACATTGCCCTCAAACACAACCTTCTTTTCTTTTTTCTTCTTAGTCTTGGCCAAAATGATTCCCCCGGTTACTTCTTCTTGTTCGCGACTGTCTTCCGCTTACCCTTTCGGGTGCGGGCATTGGTTTTGGTTCGCTGACCGCGGACAGGGAGACCTTTTCGATGCCTGAGCCCACGGTAGCAACCGATATCCATCAATCGCTTGATGTTGAGGGAAACTTCCGAACGGAGACGGCCTTCCACCGTATACTCACTCTCAATAATCTTCCGAAGTTCGTTGATCTCTTCTTGATTGAGGTCGTTGGTCTTTTTGTTAGGATCAATCTTGGTCTTACCGCAGATCTCCAAGGCCCGGGACCTACCAATGCCGTAGATGTAGGTCAGGGCAATATCCACGTGCTTGTTGGGCAAATCGATGCCTGCAATTCTCGCCATGTTTCAAATACTCCCTTAGCCCTGTCGCTGTTTGTGCTTAGGGTTCGTGCACACAATCCTGAGCACGCCCCGACGACGAATAACTTTACATTGATCACAAATGGGTTTGACGCTCACTCGTACTTTCATTCCAACACTCCTAGAGGTTCCTCGACCTGATTTTTCCCTTCTTAGCAAACCCCTCATGGTGGTGCATACGCAAATGGCCTTCGATTTGAGACATGGTGTCCAAATCAACGCCTACCAAAATGAGGAGAGAGGTCCCGCCCATGACATAGGCCAAGGCCGAGGGAAAGCCCGGGATCCACATAATGATGAGCTGTGGAATGACAGCGATCAAGGCCAAGAAAAGCGACCCCGGAAGAATAATCCGATTCAATATCCTTGTCAAATGCTCTTCCATCTTCTCAGACCGAATTCCTGGAATGGAACCCCCGTGTTCCCTGATCTGCTTAGAGATTTCGACGGGATTCAACGACACCTGCGTGTAGAAGTAGGCAAAGAAGATGATGAGCAACGTGTACATCGCCAGATACGGCCAATCTCTAGGTTTGAGGAAGCTTGCAACCGCGCCGAGCCACGGGACTTGCGCGCCGAGGTTGCCGGCGATCTGCAGGGGGAACATCAGCACCGAGGAGGCAAAGATGATTGGGATAACGCCCGAGGGATTCATCTTGAACGGAATGTAAGTGCTCTGGGCGCCGTACATCTTGCGCCCGACAACGCGCTTGGCGTAGTTTACGGGAATCTTGCGCTGACCTTGCTGTTCGAAGATGACCAAGGCGATGACACCAACGAACAGGAGGAGGACGAGAATCACGAACACGGGGTTGAGGTCACCGCGCTGGATGGCCGCAAACAGCTGCGAGAAGGCGTCTGGGATTCTGGCCACGATGCCCGCAAAAATCAAGAGAGAGATACCGTTGCCGATCCCTCTCTGGTTGATTTGTTCGCCCATCCACATCAGGAACATGGTTCCCGTCGTGACGGTCAGCATGGCAATCAGCACGAAAGACCAATGCGGGATGGAAACGGCGTCTGGGATGCTTCTGGCCAGTTCGGTCACCGCAAAAGACTGTATAAGACAGACAACCACCGTGCCCAGCCGGGTCCACCGGTGAATCTTCTTCTTGCCTCCGTCTTCCTGCGAAACCTTCTTAAACGAAGGAAACACGACGACCATCAGTTGCATGATGATCGACATCGAGATGTAGGGCATGATTCCCAACATGAAAATGGAGAAGTTGTGGAAGGCTCCTCCCGAGAAGAAGTCAAAGTAGTCCGTTAAGGAGGTACCGTTAGACTGCTGCTGAGTAAAGTAATGCTTCAGCGCCGTACCGTTGATCCCTGGAATTGGGAGAACGGCACCGAGCCGAAAAACCAAAAGAATCCCGAGGGTGAAGAAGATCCGGTCCCTGAGATCCTTGATGCGGAAAATGTCGAAAAGGGGGGTACTGGCCATCGTTTTCGTCCCGTCAGAGGTTTTCGGCGGTGGCAACTACCACCGTGCCGCCCGCTTTTTCAACGGCGGCTTTGGCACCAGCCGAAATCTTGCCCACCGAAATGGTCAGTTTTTTCGTCAGAGTGCCTTTTCCCAGAATCTTCACCGCTGTTTCCTTGTTCTTCAGGATGCCTTTGGCTACGAGGGTCTCGTAGCTGACAGTCTCTCCGTTCGAAAAGTACTTCTCAAGAAGAAGCAGATTGACGGCCGTATACTCGACCCGGAAGGGAGCGTTGCTGAAACCTCGAGCGGGAAGGCGCCGGAAGAGTGGGGTTTGACCGCCCTCAAATCCTAGCCGAACCCCGCCGCCGGTGCGGCTGTTCTGGCCCTTGTTGCCCCGCGTCGAGGTACCGCCGGTACCCGTGGACCGACCGCGGCCAATGATGTGCTTCTTCTTGTTGGCGCCTACGGGAGCCCGTAGGATGAAGGGGTTTTCCATTATTTCACTTCCTCCCAAATCACTAGGTGGGCAATAGACTCAACCTGGCCCAAAAGAGCCGCGTTGGCCGTAATCTCCACCACAGAGTTGAGCTTCCCCAGACCCAGAGCTTTGACAGTCGCCCTATGGTTGGGTTTGGTACCGATGGTGCTGCGCACCAACTTGATTCTGATCTTTCGCGTTGTGTTCTTGGCCATGATTAACCCCAGAGTTCCTTCAACGACTTGCCGCGATTGACCGACATCTTCTTGGCGTCGAGCATCTCAATCAAACCGCGGAACACGGTTTTGACGACGTTGACGGCGTTGCCCGAGCCAATCGACTTGCTCAGAACGTCACGCACGCCCACCGCTTCCATGACCGCCCGGACGTGCCCGCCGGCGATGATGCCGGTCCCGGGAGCGGCTGGCTTGAGAAGGACTTGCGAGCTCTTGAACGTTGTGTTGATTTCGTGAGGCAAGGTTCCGTTCTTCACGGGGACGTTGATCATGGCCCGCTTGGCACGATCGACGCTCTTTCGAATGGCTTCGGAGACGTCGTTGGCCTTGCCGAAACCGTAACCCACATTGCCGTTCCGATCACCGACGACAACCATGGCCGAAAAGGAGAAGCGACGCCCACCTTTCACAACCTTGGCGACTCGGTTCAGTCGGATCAGCTTCTCGACATAATCCTTGCTATCTTTGGACTGGTCCATACTATCCCCTTAGAACTGAATGCCGGATTCGCGGATGGCATCGGCGAAACTTTTTATCACGCCGTGGTAACGAAAACCGTTGCGGTCGAAAACCGCCGCCAGGATTTTCTTCTCCTTGAGGCGTTTCCCGAATTCCAAACCGAGGGCCTTTACGCCCTGAATATTGATCTTGGTTTCCGTCAAGGACGTTTCGAGGTCCGACACAGAAACCAAGGTCTTGCCGGTCAAATCGTCAATGGCCTGACAATAGAAATGCTTGTTTGACGCAAAAACGCTCAGGCGCGGTCGAACCGCAGTGCCCTTGACGATGCTACGAATCCGGAGTTTTCTTTTTTCCCTTCTCTGGGCCTTTTCAATAAGCTTTTTCATCAGAAACTCCTGCCTACTTCTTCACGCCGGACTTGCCGACCTTTCTGCGAATGGTTTCGTCTTCGTAACGGATTCCTTTGCCCTTGTAGGGTTCGGGAGCTCGAAGGCTACGAATCTCACTCGCGACCTGTCCGACTTGTTCCTTGCTGATTCCACTCACCGTGACCTTGATGTTGTTCTCGACCGCAATTTGAATGCCGGCTGGAATCATGTATTCAATTTGGTTCGAATAGCCAAGGTTCATAAGAAGAATATTGCCCTTCACTTCCCCGCGGAAGCCGACTCCGTTGATGACCAGCGACTTCTTGAAGCCCGCCGACACGCCGATCAGCATGTTGTTGAGAAGGTTTCGATAGAGACCGTGCTTGGCCCGTGTACTCTTCTCTTCATCCGACCGGCTGACAACGATCAAATCGCCCTTGGACTCGAAAGCAATCTTCGGGTCGTAAGCCTGAGTCAGCTTCCCCTTCGGGCCTTCAACGCTGAGGAGGGAGCCTGCAAAGTTGACTTTCACGCCTTTCGGCAGGTCAATAGGTTTGTTGCCAATACGAGACATTCCTCTCTCCTCACCACACGGAGCAGATCAGCTCTCCGCCGACCTTCTTCTCCGCTGCTTTTCTTCCCGTCGTGACCCCTTGAGAGGTAGACACGATCAAGGTTCCGTACCCGTTGAGGATGCGGGGCATTTCCTGATAGCCGGAATACACCCGACGACCCGGGGTCGACAGGCTCTTCAGGCCATGGATGACGGCGTCATTCTTGTCGTCATACTTCAGGAAGATGCGGAGGGTGTTCAAACCCTCCTGATTCAATTTCTTAAAGTTCTTGATAAAGCCTTCATTCTTCAGAATCTTCACGATTTCCAACTTGAGCTTGGAGGTCGTGATATCGACCTTTTCGAACTTGGCTTCGCTGGCGTTTCGGATTTTCGTCAGCATATCGGCAATAGGATCGGAAACAGACACTTCACACTCCTCCGCTTACCAGCTCGACTTTGTGACCCCGGGAATCAAGCCTTGACTGGCGAATTTCCGGAAACACAGACGGCACAATTGGAATTTTCGAATATAGCCACGTGGACGACCACAAACTTTACAGCGGTTATAGCCTCTGGTGGAGTACTTGGGGGTCCTGTTGGCTTTGATGATCAGGGATTTTTTGGCCATAATTACCTCTTGAACGGCATGCCCAACAGTTTCAGCAAACTGCGAGCTTCCTGGTCGGTTGGGGCCGTCGTAACGATGGCGACATTGAGCCCACTGATCTTCTCGATCTTGTCGTAGTCAATCTCTGGAAAGATGATCTGTTCGGTAATCCCCAAGGAATAGTTACCGTGCCCATCGAAGGCGTTGGGGCTGACTCCTCGAAAATCCTTGACTCGAGGAAGAGCCACGTTCAGCAGCCTATCGAGAAACTCATACATGCGAGCTCCTCTCAAGGTCACTTTGGCGCCGATTTCCTGACCCTCTCGAACCTTGAAGTTGGCGATGGAAAGCCGAGCCTTGGTCTTAACCGTCTTCTGTCCGGTGATCTGCCCAAGTTCCTTGATCGCAGCGTCGAGCAGTTTCTTGTTCACCAGAGCTTCGCCCATTCCCATGCTCACCACAACCTTCTCGATTTTGGGAATCTGCATAACGGAACTGTAGCTGAACTCGGTCATCAACTCCTTGGCGATCTTTTCGTCAAAGAGAACTTTCAAACGGGGTACGTACTTTGCAGCCATTAGATTGCCTCTCCCGTGGTTTTGGCGATCCGGACTTTCTTGTCACCCTCGAACTTGAAGCCCAAACGAGTTTCCTTGCCATTCTTGGCGATCACCATCACATTCGAAATGTGAAGGAAACCTTCAACCTCGATAATTCCGCCCTTTTCCTGCTGGTTCCGGGGGCGAACGGTCTTCTTCTTCATGTTCAGGCCCTCGACAAGCACCCGTCCTTTGTCGGAATCGATCTCGAGGATGCGCCCGGACTTACCTTTGTCCTTCCCGGTGAGGATCTTCACCAGGTCGTTCTTCTTTAGTTTCGTGTTCATGCTCATCCTCTCACAACACTTCCGGCGCCAAGGACACGATCTTCATGAAGTCCTTGTCGCGGAGCTCTCGGGCAACGGGCCCAAAAATGCGCTTCCCTATCGGGTTGTAGGTTTCATCGATAATGACGCAGGCGTTGTCATCGAAGCGGATGTAGGTTCCGTCCGGACGGCGGTACTCCTTGTGAACTCGGACGACAACAGCCGTCTTGACGTCGCCTTTTTTGACAATGGCCGTGGGGATCGACTCTTTCACAGCGACGATAATGATATCGCCGATGGAAGCATACTTGCGGCTGGTTCCGCCGAGTACTCGAATCACCTGAACCAATTTGGCACCTGTGTTGTCGGCGACATTCAGAAAGCTTTCTTGCTGAAGCATCTTTCTTCCTCCGCCTTACCGGGCCCGCTCGACGATCTCGAGCAGGTTCCAAGTCTTGTCTTTGCTGACGGGACGGCATTCGATGATCCTTACGGTGTCACCGATCTTGGCCTCGCCCTTCTCGTCATGCGCCTTCAATTTCTTGCTCTTGCTGACGTACTTCTGATAAATCGGGTGCATCGCTCGGCGTTCGATCAGCACGGTGATGGTTTTTTCCATCTTGTCGCTGACAACCTTTCCTTGAAACACTTTCTTCCCAGTCTTGTTTGCTTCTTCCGCCATAATCATGCCTTCCTGATGCCCAGATCAAACTCAGAGACGATCGTATTGAGCCGAGCTATTTGGCGTCGCAACGTCCGCTTTTCCAACGGATTCTCGACATGCCCCAAAACCAACTTAAACCGGAAGTCCATGAACTGCTTCTTCAGTTCGACCAGTTTGGCCACAGCTTCCGCTCTTGAAATTTCTTTGTATCGGTTTTTCATGATCCACCCAACTCCCGTCTTGCGACAAACTTGGTTCTGATGGGAAGTTTGGCTCCAGCCAAGGCTAACGCCTCAGAAGCCAGTTCAGGAGTCACGCCCGCCATTTCAAACATGACGGTTCCGGGTTTCACCAAAGAAACCCAGGCTTCGACTCCACCCTTCCCTTTTCCCATGCGCACTTCGGCGGGTTTTTTGGTCCAAGGCATATCGGGGAAGATCCGAATCCACACTTTGCCGCCACGTTTGATGTGCCTCGTCATGGCGACACGAGCCGCCTCAATCTGCCGATTGGTGATCCAAAGGGTTTCTGCCGCGACCAGGCCAAATTCGCCGAAAACAATCGTGTTGCACGTTGTGGCCACGCCGCGGAAGTGACCCCGCTGCTTCTTTCTGAACTTGAGACGCTTCGGTGCCAACATGACTCAGTTCCCTTCCTTCTTTTCCATGTTCTTCTTGACCAAGACGCCGGCATCTTCCTTCGTATTTCTTTCGAAGATCTCGCCATTGAAGATCCAGACCTTGACGCCGATGGCACCGTAGGTTGTGAAAGCTTCGGCAAAGCCGTAGTCAAGATCCGCTCGAAGGGTCTGAAGGGGCACCCGGCCTTCCTTCATTTCCATCGTTCGAGCCATTTCCGCCCCACCCAGACGCCCGGAAATCTTGATCTTGATTCCTTGGCAGCCATTCTTCATGGCATTGGTGATCGACTGCTTGAGCGCCTTGCGGAACGACCCTCGGTTCTTCAACTGACGAGCCACGTTCAAGGCCACAATCTGCGCATCGGTGTCAGGCTTCTTGATTTCCTTGATCTTGATGGCGACCTTCTTGTCGATCAGCTTCTGGAGCTGTTCGCCGATCTTCTCAATCGTTGCCCCTTTGGCACCAATGATCACGCCGGGCCTCGCGGTGTTGATGATCACCGTTACCCGCTGAGGCTGACGGATGATCTCAAGATCGGCAATATCGGCACCCTTGGTCTCGGGCAATTCGAACAAGGCTTTGCGGAGTTTCAAATCTTCATGGAGAGTCTTGGCGTAGTCCCGAGGATCGACGTACCAACGGGACTTCCAAGTCTTGTTGATGCCCAGACGCAACCCGTAAGGGTGAACTTTCTGACCCATGGCTTACTTCGCTCCCTTTTCTTCAACTTCGACATAGATGTGACATGATCTTTTCTTAAGCCGGTCAGCCCGGCCACGGGCTCGAGCCCAGACCGTCGTCCTGGACTGCCCTTCGTCGATGGTCAGCTTACTGACAACCAACAAGCTCTCGTCCAGCTGCTTGTTCTGATAGAGCGCGTTGGCGGCCGCGGACTGGATGACTTTCTTCAGGAAATAGGCACCCTTGTTCGGCAAGGCTTCCAACAATGCCACCACGTCGGTCACTTTCTTCTTGCGCAAGTGGTCGGCGATGGGACGAACCTTCTTGGCAGACATGGGCAGACCATGCGCAAACGCCGTGAAACCTTTCTTCGCTTCCATTATTTCTTTCCTGCCTTCTTGTCCGAGCCGGCGTGGCCGCGAAAGGTCCGAGTCGGCGAAAATTCACCCAACTTGTGACCAACAAGGTCTTCGGTAACGTAAACAGGGATCCAAGTCTTACCGTTGTAAACGGAGACGGTGATTCCAACCATTTCGGGAATAATCGTCGACGTGCGGGAATAGGTTTTGATCATTTTGCGATCATTGGCCTTTCCCATGTCCACAATCTTCTTGTAGAGATGCTTGGCAATGTATGGGCCTTTTTTAACAGATCGAGACACGATTTACTCCTACTTCCGGCGCTTGATGATGAACCGGTCGGACAACTTGTTCTTCTGGCGGGTCTTGTAGCCACGAGTGGGCTGACCCCAGGGAGTCACAGGATGTCGTCCACCAGAGGTCTTGCCTTGGCCACCACCCAAAGGATGGTCGACAGGGTTCATGGCGACGCCACGGACCGAGGGACGTTTGCCAAGCCAGCGATTGCGCCCGGCTTTGCCGATCTTCACGTTCATGGCGTCTTCGTTGCCCACTTCGCCGATCGTTGCAATGCACTTCTTGAAAACCATTCGAGTCTCGCCAGAGGGCAGCCGGAGGATCGCGTAGTCCGCATCGAAACCGGCCAACTGCGCCGAGGTTCCCGCGGAGCGAGCCAGTTGTGCGCCCTTTCCGAGTTGCAGCTCGATGTTATGAACCTGACGTCCCGTTGGGATATTCTCCAAGGGAAGCGCATTGCCATCCTTGATGGGAGAGCCGGGACCGCTGACGACAGTATCACCAACTTTAATTCCCTTCCAGGCAACAACGTAGGCCTTTGCCCCGTCCTTGTAGAACAGAAGTGCGATATTGGCGCTCCGGTTCGGGTCGTACTCGATTTCCTTGACGACCGCAGGGACACCGTACTTCAAGCGCTTGAAGTCCACCAAACGGAACAACTGTTTGTGTCCGCCGCCCTTACGCCGGACGCTGATACGACCGTGCGAACGACCGGCCTTTTGGTTCTTGCCCGCCACCAGTGACTTTTCGGGTCTGTTCGTCGTCAGATGATCATGACTAAGCAGAGCGGTCCCACGAAGGGTTTCGGTCATCGGTTTGAAAGTTTTGATTGCCATAATTC
>CAYYUZ010000005.1:40959-44638 GCA_964475005.1 uncultured Spirochaetales bacterium | reverse complement strand
GCGGTCCCACGAAGGGTTTCGGTCATCGGTTTGAAAGTTTTGATTGCCATAATTCTGTTTCCTCTCAAACGCCTTCGAAGATTTCGATCTTCTGATTGTCGGCCAAGGTTACATAGGCCTTCTTCCAGCTGGAAGTGAAGCCCGTGGCCCGCTTCCCGCCGCGCATTCCCATGGACTTTTCTTTACCACGAACGTTCACAACGGCACACGCCAGTGTCTTGACGCCGAAGAGCTTCTCGACGGCCTCCCGAATCTGGAACTTGTTGGCTCGGGGATTCACCTGAAAGGCGTATTTTCGGCTTTTCCCCTCACGGAGCGCGTTGCTTTTCTCAGTCAAAAGCGGCTTTACAATGATCGACTCTTTATCCATATCAGGCCTCGCTCGATCCGGCGTAGAACGAACCCAGGTTTTGGGCCGCTTCTTCCATGATCACAAGGTTCTTGGTGTAGAACAGGTCGTGAGCACGAAGCCGGTTAAAGGTCAAAAAGCGAACCCAGGGAATATTCCTGGCTGCTCTCTTCAAATTCGCATCGTCGTCCTTAAGAATCAGGACGGTTTTTTCTTCAGAAGGCACAAGAACCGAAAGGATTCGCACCAAATCACTTGTCTTGCCAGTGGCCACAGTAAAATTCTCGACGATTTTGAACCCTTCGGTGGAAGCCTTGAGACTCAAGATTGACTTCATGGCCAATCGCTTCACCTTGCGGGGAAGAACGTAGCTGTAGTCACGAGGTCTAGGGCCAAAAGCGATGCCGCCGCCAACCCAGACCGGACTCTGCTTCCGGCCTGAGCGAGCCCGCCCGGTTCCCTTCTGGCGCCACGGCTTGGTTTTTGCTCCGTGAACTTCAGAACGAGTCTTGGTCGAAGCCGTGCCAACACGGAGGTTGGCCAGCTCGTTTTTGATCGCGTTGTAGATGGAACCTTCACTGATTTCATGAGCAAAGACATCGTCGCTGAGGGCGACAGTTTTCACTTCTTTGCCCTGGGTGGAATAGACTTTCTTATCCATGACGATTACCTCTTCACCGCTTTTCGGAGGATGACAGAACCGTTGCGGGCACCGGGAATCGCGCCATGAACCAGGACAACCTGATTCTCGGCGTCGACTTTGACAATCCGCAAGTTCAGCACTGTGATCTTCTCGGAACCCAAGTGACCAGGCATCTTGATTCCCTTGAAGGACTTACGAGGAGTGGTTGACTGGCCGGTCGACCCAGGTTCCCGATGGAACTTCGAACCGTGAGTCTCCTCACCGCCTTTGAAGTGCCAGCGCTTGAAAACGCCCTGAAAACCCTTACCTTTACTGGTTCCGGAAACGTCTAGGTACTTGACCTCTTCCAGGAGCTCGAGTCCAAGAGTGTCTCCCACCTTACATTCTTTTTCAAAATCGCGGAATTCGACCACGACTCGCTGAGGGATCATACCCTCGGGGAACTGGCCCCGAACAGGTTTGCTGAACGACTTTTCCTTGCCCGCAACCGAACCGACGACCACGGCTTTGTAGCCGTGCTTCTCTTCGTTTCTCTCGGCAATCACGACGTTCGGCTCCACCTTGATGACGGTGACGGGAGTCAGTTTTCCATTGTCGTCGAAAACCTGGGTCATCCCCACCTTTTTACCAATCAGACCGATCATGTTCTAACCTCAAATTTACTGCTTGATATCGACATCCACACCGGCGGGGAGCTCCAATTTCATTAGAGCGTCCATAACGGCGGGAGTAGGCTCGAGAATGTCAATCAACCTCTTGTGGGTTCTCATTTCAAATTGTTCCCGAGACTTTTTGTTGACGTGAGGCGATCTCAACACCGTAAACTTATTGATCTTGGTCGGCAGAGGAATGGGGCCAGAAACCTTGGTTCCCACCTTATGAACTGTCTGCACAATCGCCTTGGCGCTTTGGTCGACGAGTTCCACGTCAAACCCACGCAATCTCACACGAATTCTCTCACTAGCCATCCCTAACTCCAAAAAATGGAAACCTGACGCCGACGGCAAAAACCATCGGCGCCGAATTCTCTTGAGACTCTTACTTGATAACTTCGATGACCTGGCCAGAAGCCACAGTTCTCCCACCCTCGCGGATAGCAAACCGAAGACCCTTGTCCATGGCGATGGGGTGAATCAGCTCAACCGTCAATTCAGTGTTGTCGCCGGGCATAACCATTTGCTTCCCTTCAGGAAGGGTAACCGTACCGGTAACGTCAGTCGTGCGGAAGTAGAACTGAGGACGGTAGCCAGAGAAGAAGGGATTATGCCGCCCACCCTCTTCCTTGGACAGACAATAGATCGTCGCCTTGAAGTTAGTGTGGGGAGTAATCGACTTGGGAGCAGCGAGAACCTGGCCGCGCTCAACTTGATTCTTCTCAATTCCGCGAAGCAGGGCGCCAATGTTGTCGCCAGCCTGGCCGTTGTCCAAAAGCTTGTTGAACATTTCAACGCCCGTCACGACGGTGGTCTGAGTGGGCTTGATACCAACGATTTCGACCGTGTCGCCAACCTTGACCTTACCCTGAGCGATGGCGCCAGTGACAACCGTTCCTCGACCGGAGATCGAGAACACGTCTTCGATGGGCATCAGGAACGGCTTGTCGAGAGCGCGTTCCGGGATGACAAAGTACTTGTCCATGGTATCAAGGAGTTCGTCGAGACACTTGGTGGATTCCGGATCGTCGGGCTTGCTCATGGCGGCAAACGCCGAGCCCTTGATGAAGGGGGTCTTTTCGCCGTCGTAACCGTAAAGGTTAAGCAAGTCTCGAACTTCCATTTCGACCAATTCGACAAGTTCGGGGTCAGCCAAGTCCATCTTGTTCATAAAGATGACCAAATTAGCGACGCCGACCTGCTTGGCCAGAAGAATGTGCTCTCGAGTTTGGGGTTCAGGACCAGAGTCAGCCGCCACCAAAAGGATAGCACCATCCATCTGAGCCGCACCAGTAATCATGTTTTTGACATAGTCGGCGTGCCCAGGACAGTCGACGTGGGCATAGTGCCGGGACGCCGATTCATACTCGACGTGCCGAGTGTTGATGGTGATACCGCGCTCTTTCTCTTCGGGAGCGTTGTCGATATCCTCATACTTCATGACCTTGCCGCCGTGCTTCTTCGCGCCATACATGGTCAAAGCAGCGGTCAGGGTGGTCTTACCATGGTCAACGTGACCGATGGTACCAACATTGATGTGGGGCTTCGATCGAACGAAGTTTTCCTTAGCCATCAATTCCTCCTTGGCTTATTTCGCAATAAGATCCATAACCCTTAGGTTTCAAACATAAGCACCCCTGACAGAGGTGCGGTTTTCCACCGGAAGAGCCTCGGAGGCATGGCAAAAGACAGTCGATCAAAGGATCGACAAGCAGTCACCGCTGTTCACTTTCCCGTCACTTACACCTACCGAAGCAGGGCAGTATGACCAGGCGAGCTATCACCTGCACGACGCAGGCGACGGAGCCTAGACTCCACAACTTACCAAAAGAGCGCTACCTTCCGGCAGAGGTGACCCTGGAAAACCAGAACCACGTGCCCCGAAGGGGTATCGAACTCGAAGCAGACTAACAGAAGCCCCCACCCGTGTCAACGGGTGCGACTAAGATTTTGCTGGGCTTGCATCTCGTCGTTTTGGCTGCGTCTCGGTCGCGTGCGGTGCTCGACGTACTTCCAGTACGTCTGCGCTCCGTG
>CAYYUZ010000005.1:15408-40859 GCA_964475005.1 uncultured Spirochaetales bacterium | reverse complement strand
CTCCGTGGCCTTCGCTTCGCTTGGCGGCTGGTGCGGGACTCTGTCACAACTTCGCTTCGCTCGTTGGGGGGAAAAGAAGGACCCTCGCCGAAGCGAGGGTCTTTGAAAAGAAGGCGGTCGCCACGGCTGATCAGCAACCTTCGAGTTTCGTCCAAACCGTAGCGAGGACCCGAGCCTGCAAGACGAAGCGTCAACGAGAAGCGGAGCGTACTTCCGGACCATGTGTCCAGCGTGTACGTGAGCATTCGAGCGACGCTTCGGCGCGGCAGGGTCGGGCCGCAGTAGGTTTGGGCGGAACTCCCTAAAACTTCGAGTAGTGACTGAAGGCCTTGTTCGCTTCGGCCATACGGTGCGTGTCTTCCTTCTTCTTGAATGCGTTGCCTGTGCTGTTGTACGCGTCAAAGAGTTCGGCGGCAAGCTTCTCGCTCATCGATTTGCCCGACCGGGTCCGCGATGCATTGATGACCCACCGATGGGAAAGTGCCTCTCGGCGTGTTTCACGAACTTCGATAGGCACCTGGTACGTGGATCCTCCCACGCGGCGGGATTTGACTTCCACCATGGGCTTGACGTTGTCGAGGGCCTTGATGAAGACCTCAAGGGGTTCCTTTCCGGACTTTTCCTTGAGAATCTCGAAAGCAGCCGTCAAAATGTTCGACGAGGTCATCAACTGCCCGTCGTACATCATGCGGCGAATGAACTTTGCCACGACGACCGAGTGAAACAGAGGATCGGGCAACAATGCCCGCTGGGCTTCGTAGGTTTTTCTAGGCATCTTCTAACTCCTCAACCCTTCGGGCGCTTGGCGCCGTACTTTGAGCGTGACTGCATTCTCTTGGCGACGCCCAATGCATCCTTCGCACCGCGAATGATGTGGTAGCGCACACCCGGGAGATCCTTGATACGACCACCGCGGATGATAACCACGGAGTGCTCCTGAAGGTTGTGTCCGATCCCAGGAATGTAGGCCGTAACCTCGATCCCGTTGCTGAGGCGAACACGCGCAACCTTTCGAAGCGCCGAGTTGGGCTTCTTGGGGGTGACGGTCATAACACGGGTGCAAACACCGCGTTTTTGGGGGCAGGCCTGGAGAGCCGGAGACTTCGTCTTGAAGACGACCTGTTTCCGACCGCTACGGACCAGCTGGTTAATGGTGGGCATAAATAGAAACTCTCCCTTACTGAAACTGGAAGGACCACGAAACCGATCCTTCAATCATCCTTTCAGGACAAATCCCGAAAGATTGCGAAACAAACTAGCACAGGGCGAAGGGCTCCACAAGCCCCCTGCCCCAATTCGACTGTTGTCTGTTCGAAGACTTAGGCCTCACGGTTGATTCAACTCGTGTCAAACCGAGATTTGGGTTTTGCGCGTAGCGAGGACGGAAACCTGCAAGTCGAAACGGAAGGGAGAGGCGGAGCGTACTGGAAGTACGTGAGCACTCGACCGACGTTTCCGCGCCGCAGGATTCCGCCGCAGTAGCGCAAAACTCAAATCATTCCTCATCCTCGACTTCTTCCTCCATGGCCATCGCCGCCTTTCGGATTTCCTCTTGCGCTGCCAATTCCTTTTCCCGGCGCCGGGTCTCGAGAATTTCGGCGATGTGCGCGTCGAGGTCTTCGCGGTTCTGGTCGAACAGCCTCAGATTCTTGTACTTCTTCATTCCGGTACCGGCAGGAATCAAGTGGCCGATGATGACGTTTTCCTTGAGCCCGCGGAGTTCGTCAACCTTGCCCGCGATGGCGGCGTTGGTGAGAACCTTTGTGGTCTCCTGGAACGAAGCCGCTGAAATGAACGACTCGATGTTGAGCGAGGCCCGGGTGATACCCAGCAAGAGCGGTCGTCCGACAGCCGGCTGGCCGCCTTCACGGTAGATTCGCTCGTTCTCGCGGTTGAAGCTGTATTTGTCGACCGACTGACCGTAAATGAACTTGGTGTCGCCGACTTCCATGATCTCGACCTTGCGCATCATCTGGCGGATGATGATCCCGATGTGCTTGTCGTCGATCTTGACACCCTGAAGCCTGTAAATTCCCTGAACTTCATTGACAAGGAAGCCCTGGAGCGCGTTTTCACCGAGAACTTCGAGCACGTCGTGGGGGTCGTTGGTTCCGTCACAGAGAGCCTCGCCGGCATCGACGGGGTCACCGTCGCGGACGAGAAGCATCTTGCCGATGGGGACCTTGTGAACCAGCACGCCGCCGAAGGGATCTTCCACTTCGATCGTCCGCTTGCCTTTGCTGATGGGTTTGAACCTGACGGTTCCTCCAATCTTGGCCAGGACTGCAGCGTTCTTGGGGTGACGCGCTTCGAACAGTTCCTGGACGCGGGGAAGACCACCCGTGATGTCCTGGGTCTTGCCCGACTCCTTGAGCAATTTGGCCAGGGTCGTTCCCGCCCGAACTTTGACGCCGTCGTCGATCGAAAGGTAGGCACCGCCGGGAAGGACGTACGACGCCAGACTGACGTCGTGGTTCTTCTCATCGACGATGTGGATGGCCGGGTCGAGCTCTTCGAGTGCGTAGTCTGTAATCTTGCGCTCGATGTTGCCGGTATCGGGGTTCACTTCTTCCTTGAGCGTGGTGCCAAGGATAATGTCTTTGAACTTGATGACACCCGTTGCTTCGGCAATGATGGGCTCGGCAAACTGGTCGAAAGTGGCCATGGTCTCGTTGGCGCCAACGACGTCGCCGACTTTGATGAAGAGGGTTGAACCGTTGCGGATTTCAACCTTCATGTCTTGGCTGACCAGGTAGACCCGGTTGTCTTTGAGGTGAACGTAGGCAATGTGTTTGCTTGTGACCGTCGCGCCCTTGCGCTCGATCAGAGGCGACCCTTCGATCACTTTCTGCCC
Organism: uncultured Spirochaetales bacterium; assembly: GCA_964475005.1. Lineage (GTDB taxonomy): Bacteria > Spirochaetota > Spirochaetia > JABEVK01 > JABEVK01 > JAIFLN01. The sequence continues at coordinate 38,005 of CAYYUZ010000005.1, read as the reverse complement.
TTCCGTGACCAAAACCTTCTCCCCAGGACCAACGTCCAGAGATTCGAAGATCTTGGAAACCGCGAGACTCCCCTTGCGGGTCGTCAGCAGACTGCCGTCGGCCTGGACTACGGAACTGACTTTGAGTTCCTTGATGATGACGGGGTACTTGAGGACAGTCTTGTTTTCTTCGGCACCCTTGGTGGCGACACCACCGATGTGGAAGGTACGCATCGTAAGCTGAGTACCGGGCTGTCCGATGGACTGCGCAGCGATGATGCCGACGGCTTCACCGATGTTGACGCCTCGGTTGTTGGCCAGATTCCTGCCGTAACAACGCTGGCAGACACCGTGCTTCGATTCGCAGGTGAGCACCGAGCGAACGCGGACCGACTCGATCCCTAGCTCTTCGATGGCCTCGGCTCTTTCGAGCGTCACTTCCTCGTTAACGTCGACGATGATTTCGCCGGTGATCGGATGCTTGACGCGTTCAAGGGTGTAGCGCCCGTTGATGCGCTCGGACAACCGTTCCCGGATCTCCTCTCCGTCCTTGATGGCCGAGATGTCGATACCGTTGATCGTGCCGCAGTCGCTTTCGTTGACCACGACGTCTTGGCTGATGTCGACAAGGCGGCGAGTCAGGTAGCCAGCGTCGGCCGTCTTCATGGCGGTGTCGGCCAGACCCTTGCGGGCGCCGTTGGTCGAGATAAAGAACTCGATGACCGACAAGCCTTCTTTGAAGTTCGAGCGGATGGGGAGTTCGATGATGTCACCGGAAGGTTTCGCCATCAAACCGCGCATACCCGCCAGCTGACGGATCTGGTTCTTGGAACCGCGCGCTCCCGAGTCGGCCATCATGTAGATGGCGTTGAAGCCGCCCTTGTCTTCCTTCAGCGTCTTCATCATGACGTCGGTCAGCTCATCGTTGGTCTTGGACCAAGTGTCGACGACCTTGTTGTAGCGTTCCTCGCCGGTGATGACTCCGTCGAGGTACTGACGTTGAATCTTGGCGACCTCTTCGTTGGCGGCCTTGATCAATCCCACCTTTTCAGCAGGAATGACGACGTCGGCCAAACCAATCGACGCCCCGAAGATGGTGGCGTAGCGGAAGCCCATGTTCTTGATGATGTCGAGCATTCGCACCGTGAGGTAGGGTCCGTGTTTTGCGTAAATCTTCGCAATGAAGGATTTTAGCTGCTTATCCCCCAGGGCCTCGTTCACGTACTCGATCTCGTCGGGAAGCTCGTCGTTCAAGATGAGCCGACCCGCCGTGGTCTCGATGTACTTGTCTTCTGTCTTCTTGTGCTTGCAGAAGATCGGCGCCTGGTAATGCAGTGCCCCGGCTTCGACCGCCATCTGGACCTCATTCAGGCTGGAATACAGCTTGCCGGTTCCCTTGGCGCCTTTCATGGCGCGAGTCAAGTAGTTGATGCCGAGAACCATGTCCTGGGAAGGGAACACGATGGGTGTGCCGTTGGCGGGGTTGAGCAGGTTGTTGGGGGCTAGCATCAAGGTCCAGCACTCGATCTGAGCGGCCTGGGTCAACGGGACGTGGACCGCCATCTGGTCACCGTCGAAGTCGGCGTTGTAGGCGTGGCAGACCAAAGGATGCAGTTTGATCGCCTTGCCTTCGACCAATACGGGCTCGAAAGCTTGGATACCGAGACGGTGAAGCGTCGGGGCGCGGTTGAGGAGCACCGGGTGCTCCTTGACGACCTCGTCGAGGATGGCCCAGACCTCCTCGGTTTCCTGCTCGACAAGGGTCTTGGCCTTCTTGATGTTGTAGACCACGTCCTTCTCAACCAGTTTCTTCATGATGAAGGGCTTGTACAGTTCGAGCGCCATCTTGGCGGGCAGACCGCACTGGTGGAGTTTCAGCTCGGGTCCGACGACGATGACAGAGCGGCCGGAATAGTCGACGCGCTTGCCAAGAAGGTTCTGGCGGAAGCGGCCCTGCTTCCCCTTGAGGAGGTCAGACAACGACTTGAGCGGCCGGTTGGAGGCACCCTTCACCACTTTCTTCTTCTTGGAATTGTCGAACAAGGCGTCGACGGCTTCCTGAAGCATGCGCTTTTCGTTACGGATGATGATGTCGGGAGCGTTGAGCGCGATCAGGCGCTTGAGGCGGTTGTTGCGGTTGATGACGCGGCGGTAGAGGTCGTTCAGGTCGGAAGTCGCAAACCGGCCGCCGTCAAGCTGAACCATGGGGCGCAAGTCCGGCGGAATAACCGGAATCACGTCCATAATCATCCAGCTTGGCTTGTTGTGGCTGTTGCGGAAGTTCTCGACGATCTCGATGCGCTTGAGGAGCCGCTTGTCGACCTTGGCGCCCTTATCAATCATCTTTTGGCGCAGAGTCGCGCCAAGCTGTTCAAGGTTCAGGGTGTCGAGGAGGGTGCGGATGGCCTCGGCGCCGATACCGGCGGTGAAGGTCATGCCGTGCCGGTCCTGCGCCTCCATGTATTCTTCTTCGGTAAGAAGTTGTCCGCGCTTCAGGTCGGTGTCGCCGGGATCAGTGACAATGTACTTCTCGTAGTAGAGGATGGACCGCAGAGCCGCGATCGGAATGTCGAGGAGAAGGCCCATGCGGCTAGGCACGGAGCGGTAGTACCAAATGTGCGAAACCGGGCTGGCCAGTTCGATGTGACCCATGCGCTCGCGGCGGACCTTGAAGTGAGTGACTTCGACACCGCAGCGGTCGCAAACCACACCTTTGTAACGGATGGACTTGAACTTGCCGCAGTAGCACTCCCATTCCTTGGTGGTTCCGAAGATCCTTTCGCAGAACAGACCCTCCTTTTCGGGACGGAGGGTGCGGTAGTTGATGGTCTCGGGCTTCTTAACTTCGCCGTAGGACCAAGCCTTGATCTGCTCGGGTGCGGCCAACTTAATCAGAATACTGTCAAATTCTTGAATGTCTCTCATTCGGTTTCTGCTCCCTTTTAGAAATGGCTGCCGTTCTTGGCGATCAATTCGTCGTCACGTTCGGTCAGCGGGATCTGGCGGTCCTTGCTGTCATAAATCGTCAGGTCAAGGCCGAGGCCGCGAAGTTCCTGAACCAAGACGTTGAAGGACTCGGGGATGCCAGCGGTGCTGGTGGCCTCTCCCTTCACAATGGCCTCGTAGATCTTGGCGCGGCCTGTCATATCGTCGGACTTGATGGTAAGCAACTCTTGCAAGGTGTTCGCGGCGCCGTAGGCTTCCAGGGCCCAGACTTCCATTTCACCGAGACGCTGTCCGCCAAATTGAGCCTTGCCGCCCAAGGGTTGCTGAGTAACCAGCGAGTAGGGGCCTGTAGACCGAGCGTGCATCTTGTCATCGACGAGATGGTGCAGCTTGAGGACGTACATGACACCCACCATGACGGGATTGACGAAAGGAACTCCCGTTCGGCCGTCAGTAAGCACCGTCTTGCACGTGCGGCTGAAGCCAGCGGTTTCGAGCTTGTCTTCGATCATTTCGGCGCTCGCAGACTGGAAGACTGGTGTCGAATAGTGTTCGCCCAGCAAGTAGCCGGCCATGCCGAGTTCGCTTTCCAGAATCTGACCGAGGTTCATTCGGGACGGAACGCCCAAGGGGTTCAAACAAATGTCGAGCGGGGTACCGTCTTCCATGAAGGGCATGTCTTCGACGGGAAGGATTCGGGCCACGACACCCTTGTTTCCGTGACGGCCGGCCATCTTGTCGCCTTCGCGGAGCTTGCGTTTCTTGGCGCAGAGCACCTTGATGACTTCGTCGACACCGGGGGGCAGATCGTCGCCCTCGGAACGCTTGAGCCGCTGGATGTCGATAACCGTCCCTTCGATGCCGTGGGGAAGCCTGAGCGAGCTGTCTTTGACGTCTTTGGCCTTCTCACCGAAGATGCTGTTGAGCAGTTTGAACTCGGGAGTGGTCTCGGTTTCGCTCTTGGGCGTCACCTTGCCGACCAGGATCGACCCCGCCTTCACCTTGCTGCCGACACAGATCAAACCTTCGTCGTCGAGGTCTTCCAGTGCCTTTTCCGAACAGTTGGGCACGTCGCGGGTGATGCGTTCCGGCCCCAGTTTGGTCTCGCGGATTTCGGTCGAGTACTCTTTGATGTGGATGGAGGTGAACAAATCTTCCTTGACCACACGTTCGCTGATGAGGATGGCGTCTTCGTAGTTGTACCCGTTCCAAGGCACGAAACCCAGCAAAAGGTTGCGCCCAAGCGCCAGTTCGCCGTGCAGCGTGGCCGGACCGTCAGCGAGGACAGTCCCCTTGACGACCTGGTCGCCGATGCGGACCACAGGCCGGTGATTGAAACAGGTGTCTTGGTTGGTCCTGGCAAATTTGACGAGCTCGTACAGGTCGCGTTCGCTGGCATCCTCGGCGTTCTCAGGCTTGATGTGAATCGTGGTCGAAGAAACGTAGGTCACTTCGCCGGCGCGCCTGGCCTTCACCAGAACGCCCGAATCGTAAGCAGCCTTCTTCTCCATGCCCGTACCGACAATCGGCGGATCGGGGAACAGGAGAGGAACGGCCTGGCGCTGCATGTTCGAACCCATGAGGGCTCGGTTGGCGTCGTCGTGTTCGAGGAATGGAATAAGCGCCGAGGAGACCGAGATGATCTGCTTGGGAGACACGTCCATGTACTGAAGTGCCGAAGGTTCTTTCGAGGTGTAGTCTCCAGCCTTGCGGGAAGGAACCAAGTCTTCCAGGAAGTTCCCGGCTTTGTCGAGCTTCGCCGAGGCCTGAGCAATGTAGTACTTCTCTTCGTCAATAGCCGACAGGTACTCGACCTTCTGGGTCGCCTTTCCGTTCTCAACGGTTCGGTAAGGAGTCTCGAGGAATCCGTAGTCATTCACACGAGTGTAGCTGGCCAGCGACACAATGAGACCGATGTTCGGACCTTCGGGGGTCTCAATGGGACACATGCGGCCGTAGTGGGTGTAGTGAACGTCGCGGACTTCGAAGCCCGCGCGGTCTCTGCTCAACCCGCCCGGCCCGAGGGCGTTGAGGCGGCGCTTGTGCGTCAGCTCGGCCAAGGGATTGACCTGGTCCATGAACTGCGACAACTGGCTGGAACCAAAAAATTCCTTGATTGCAGCGACCACCGGCTTGATCGAAACCAGATCCTGTGGCTTGAGTGTCTCAATTTCTTTGAGCGTCATCCGTTCCTTGGCGATCCTTTCCATCCGGCTGAAGGCTGTCTTCATGACGTTGGCCAGGAGCTCGCCGACAGAGCGGACGCGGCGGTTTCCCAGGTGGTCAATGTCGTCGATGTTGGAGTCTTCATGGTAGACCTTGATCAGGTGAAGCATCGTGTTGACGATGTCTTCTCTGGTCAGCACGGTGTGCTCGATGGGTTCGACGTAGCTGAATTTCTTGTTGAGCTTGTAGCGCCCCACTTTTCCCAGGTCGTAGCGCCGGGGGTTGAAGAACATCATCGCAAGGTCTTTTTCGGCATTTTCCACAGACACAGGCTCTCCGGGAAGGAGAACTGAATAGACGGCGGCCAGCGCGTCTTCACGAGTGGGTTCGTCGCTGACCGAGGTGTCGCGGACGTACTTGGCGTCTTCACGTTCAAAGCAGTTGAGGATGATCTTGCTGGAGAGGTAGTTGCAGCCCTCTTCCTTGGCCTTAGTCCGGCTGTCGTCGATGATCGAAATTTCCTTGATGCCCTGGTGAAGCAGTTCGTCGATTTCGTGGGCGTGCAACCGCTCGCCGGCACGGAAAAGCTTCTTCTTTTGGCCGTTGTCGTCAATGTAGACGCTCTTGGCCAGGATGGCTCCCTGAAGGCTGTCTTTCGACCCTTCGGCCAAGGTGGTCATCTTAGTGGCGTAGAAATAGGCGAGAATCTCGTCACGGGTATGCAACCCCAGGCTCCGGAGCAGGAGGGTCGCCAGAATTCTCTTCTTGCGGTCGATTTTGGCGTAGATCAGCTCTTTCTTCTGGTCGATCTCAAATTCGAGCCAGGACCCTTTATTGGGGATGATTCGGCTGGAGAAGATGCCTTTTTCGTGGCTGAAAACGACGCCGGGTGAACGGTGAATTTGAGAAACGACAACGCGCTCGGCGCCGTTGACGATGAAAGTCCCCCGGTCGGTCATGATCGGAATGTCGCCCATGTAGATTTCTTTCTGGCGGATTTCACCTGTGCTGTTGAAATACAAATTGATACGGGCCTTGAGGGGTATGGCGTAGGTGAGGCCCTTCTTCTTGCACTCGTTTTCGGAGAACTTGACTCCGGCTTCGTCGAGTGTATAGTGACTGTATTCGAGGGTCAGCTCTTCATTCTGGCTGACGATGGGAAAGGTTTCCTGGAAGACTTCTTCCAGACCCTGCCTGTTCAGAGGCTGCTTGCCCTGAAGGGTTTCCCTTTGGAGGAAGCGCTCGTAGGAAGACAATTGGATATCAATCAGGTCAGGGAGTTCCATGACCTCTTGAGCTTCCTTGCCGATGTACACACGCTCAATTTTCTTCGGACGTGTCAAATTCATGTGTCCCCCCTGACAAAAAAAGCCACCGAATATCCCCGGACGGCCGATGCCGCCCGGTTCAATCCGGCGGTTTATGAGAAAAAGGCGGTAAGGACGTACGCCTTACTTAACTTCAACTTCAGCGCCCACGGCGGTGAGCTTCTTCTTGATCTCTTCGGCTTCGGCCTTGGACACGCCTTCCTTGACAGCCTTGCCGCCGGCTTCGACCAGATCCTTGGCTTCCTTCAGGCCCAGAGCGGTGATTTCCCGCACGACCTTGATGACGTCGATCTTCTTCTCGCCATGACCCTTGAGGATCACGTCGAATTCGCTCTGCTCTTCGGCAGCGGGAGCGGCAGCACCAGCAGCGGGACCGGCAGCGGCAACAGCTACGGGAGCCGCAGCGGTGACACCAAATTTCTCTTCGAAGGCCTTCACCAACTGGGAAACCTCGAGGACAGTGAGTTCAGAAACCGCATTCACGATTTCGTCGATAGAGAGCTTAGCCATATTATCTTCTCCTTTTCTTTATTACCGGGACAGCAGGCTTGGTTTGAAGACTGACCCGGAAGATTTCAAAACCAGACCGCGAAGGCCGCGGCCAGGGAGTGGACTTACTCCCCGGAAGCTTTCTTTTCTCCGTAGGCAACCAGAGTCCGAACCAGCTTCGTGGCTACGCCGTTGAGGGCGTAGACCATGTTCTGGGCGGGCGCGTTGAGGGTGCCCATCAACATCGACAGAAGCTCGTTCTTGCCAGGGAGCTTCGAGAAGGCCTCGACCTGCTTGGCGTCGAAGGCGGTGCCGCCAATGTAGCCACCCTTCACTTCCAGGGTGGGGACCTCTTTGGCGAACTCGACCAAGATCTTGGCCACAGGACCGGAGTCCTTGCGGGCCAGGGCCACTGCGGTCGGACCAACGATGAATCCGTCGACGCCCGCAGCCTTCTTGTTGCGGAAGACAATCTTGGCGAAGTTGTTTTTGACAACCTTGAATTCGGCATTTTCTTTGCGAAGCTGGCGGCGAAGAGTAAAGAGCTGTTCCACGGTCATGCCGCGGTAGCTGGCGAAAATGTAGTCGCTGACGCCCTCGAACTGCTTATCGAGATCGGCGACGGCCGCAACCTTGGCGGGCTGGATCTTTTTTTCCGACATGCCTTACTCCTTATCCTTGGCGACCTTGAACTGGATCTTGACGCCTGGTCCCATGGTCGAACTGACGGCCACGGATTTGATGAAATCGCCCTTGAGGTCGGCGGGGCGTCTCCGCTCCAGCTCTCCCATGAACGTTTGAACGTTCTCGTTGACCTTGGAGGCCTCCATGGAAACCTTGCCGACGGGAAGGTGCACAACGCCGGTCTTGTCGGCGCGGAACTCGATGCGTCCGGCCTTCAGTTCCTTGATGGCCGCGGTCAAATCATTGGTCACGGTACCGGTCTTCGGGTTGGGCATCAGGCCTCGCCGACCCAAGATAGGGCCAAGCCGGCCAACGTCCTTCATCATGTCGGGAGTTGCGACGCAGATATCAAACTCCATCCAGCCGCCCTTGATCTTTTCGATCAGGTCGGCGTCGCCGACAAACGCCGCGCCGTTGGCCCTGGCTTCGTCGGCTTTGTCGCCCTTCGCGAAAACAAGGATCTTCTTCTCGCCTTGGAACGAGTTTGGGAAAACCACTGTGTCACGGACGGTATGACTCTTCTTGAGGTTCAACTTGACCGAGATTTCCACGGTCTCGTCGAACTTGGCGAACGCCACGGTTTTCACAAGACCCAGCGCCTCGTCGTAGGCGTACAATTTCTCAGCGTCAATCTTTTCTACCGCCGCCGCGTACTTCTTTCCGTGCTTCATTTTTCCACCTCGACACCCATGGAACGGGCGGTACCGGCGATGATCTTCTTGGCCGCTTCGAGGTCGTTCGCGTTCAAGTCAGGCATCTTCAACTTAGCAATTTCCTCGATCTTGGCGTTGGAAATCTTTCCAACCTTGACTTTGTGGGACTCAGGACTGCCCTTCTCGATTCCGGCGCCCTTCTTGATGAGAACCGAAGCGGGAGGAGTCTTGAGAATGAACGTGAAGGTCTTGTCCGAATAGATCGTAATGACCGCCGGAATGATGAGACCAACCTCCATGTTCTTCGTGCGGTCGTTAAACTGCTGCACGAATTGGGGGGCGGAAACTCCGTGAGGTCCCAGGGCGGGACCAACGGGGGGAGCGGGGGTTGCTTTTCCCGCGGGGCACTGCAACTTGACCATCGCAGTGATCTTTTTCTTGGCCATGACAGCTCTCCTTGTGGTGATATCGACCTGCGAGGCAGGTCTCCCAACTGCCGCAACAACCAAAGGTTCTTGCGGAATGAAACTGCGTTTTACCGCTAGTCTTTCAAAAAACCGAAGGCGATTGCCGCGACCGACAACCGCCGAAAACTCAAACCTTTTCGACCTGATGGAAGTCCACTTCAACCGGTGTCGCCCGGCCGAAAATTCCCACCATCACACGCAACTTCTGCTTCACCAGATTCACTTCCTCAATGCTTCCCGTGAAGGACTCAAACGGCCCTTCGTTGATGCGGACTTCCATGCCCTCGCGGAAATTGTGCTGAACCAGAACCGACTTGTCCGACTTGATGTCGCCGGAGCGCATCAGAATCTGCTTGACCTCGTCGTTGGACACCGGTAGAGGCTTGGCGTTGCCGACGGCGCCGACAAAGCCGCTGACGCCTTGAAGACGCTTGATGGGGGAGACAATCTCCTTCCAACCAAGGTTAGGAAGCTCCATCTCAAGAAGAATGTACCCGGGCCAGATCTTGACCTCTTTTTCGACCCGCTTTCCGTTCTTGGTCTCGACAACGCGTTCCGTGGGGACCTTGATGTCGAAAACGCCGGCAGCCAAGGGACCACCCTCTTCCATCAGGAGGCGGATATTTCTTTCAACGCGATTTTCGAACTGGGAGTAAGTCTGGAGGATATACCATGCTCGGGCCATTCAACCCTCCTTAGAAAACGAGGTTGATGCCGGCCACAAGGACGAAGTCGACGATGCCAAAGAAGAGGGCGAAGACCACAGTCGAAATAACGACAAGGCGGGTATTCTCAGCTACTTTCTCAGGACTGGGCCAAATCACCTTGTGCAACTCGGCCATCATCTCTCTGAAGAACACCTTAATTTTTTTCATGAAGGGCACCTCTTGTAAAACGCAGGTCAGGAGGGACTCGAACCCCCAACAAACGGTTTTGGAGACCGCCGCTCTACCATTGGAGCTACTGACCTGAATCGAAACCTACTTAATCTTCCCTTCGCGATGAAGGGTATGCTTGCGGAGCTTGGGGCAGTACTTCATAAGCTCCAACTTCTCCGGATTGTTCCGGCGATTCTTTTTGGTGGTGTAGTTTCGCAGACCGGTTTCGGTACAGACCAAAGCGATCAGTTCAACGCCACCCTTGCTTTTCTTTGCCATAATTTGACTCCAGGAAACTTCTCAGAGAGAGCCTTCTTGCGGATTTGAACCGCAGACCTTCTCCTTACCATGGAGATGCTCTACCACTGAGCTAAGAAGGCGCACTAAAGCGTGAAGATGACTATAAGGATGGGAACCTTCTTTGTCAACAGCGGGGAAAAGAATTCCAGACTGAAGGGTTTTTGCTTGCCTGGTGCGTTTGGCACACCTAACTTATGACCCAAGGAGTCAACTATGGCATCAATCACCCACAAGGGCAACCCCGTCACGACCACAGGAACCCTTCCTCCGACGGGTTCCAAGGCACCGGCTTTCACCCTCACCAAGACCGACCTCACCGATGTCGGGTTGGCGGATTTCGCTGGAAAGAAGAAAGTCCTCAACATTGTCCCCAGCCTGGATACAGGAACCTGTGCCATGTCGGCGAAGAAATTCAATGAAAGAGTCGCTGGCCGAAGCGACGTCGTCATTCTTAACATCAGCGCCGACCTCCCCTTTGCCGCCAAGAGATTCTGCGAATCCAACAACATCACCAACGTCGTCGCCTTAAGCCAGATGCGTGACCGCAAGTTCGGGCAAGACTACGGCGTGACCCTGACCTCGGGAGTTCTAGCGGGCGTGCTGAGCCGGGCCATCGTGGTCCTCGATGAAAAGGACCACGTGGTGTACACCCAGCAAGTACCCGAAATTTCCCAGGAACCCGACTACGACGCTGTTTGGCGGGTGCTTGGCTGACGATTCAACGGTCGTTGGCGGCGAGAAGCGCTGCCAGCCGATCGGCCGACTCGGAATCACCCGATTCCATTCCGGCCTGGATCATTTCGTCCCGGTCGGACACGGACTGAAAAACCGCCGAGATGGTCAACCGGGTTCTCCCTCCGCCAGTGGGTTCAAAGTCAGCGGTCTGAAGGACCACGTGGCCCGGGGTTCCCTCATATTCAAAGGTCTGAACGATTCGGAGATTGGGGCGAATGGAGTGGAAGACTCCGCGAAAATTGTGCTGGGGTCCGGCAGGGTCCTTTTGGAGGAACCTCCAGCGGCCGCCATCGCGGGGTTCCAACAGGTCGACGGTTGTCGTGAGATAGGCTGGGCCCCACCAATGCGGAATCGCCAGCGGATCAAGATAGGCTTCAAAAACCCGCTCGGGACGGGCGTCGAATTCTCTGACGGTGCGGACCTCGTAGGAACCGGGCTCGGCAACGAGGACGTAGTTCTTCATGCTTCCCTCCTTTCGTTCTGGATTGTGGGGGCATACTTCAGCAAAACGGCCCCCAAGTTCTTCTCCTGTGTCTCCCGCTGTTCATTCGGGAGCGAATGAACCTTTTTTGATGACCCCTTGGCGCCGGTAGGCCGCTACTAGGACGCCGCTTGACGAAACTTCACTGGAGAGGAGTTTGAACCCAGCCGGCAGGGTTCCCTGGCCGAACAGACGTTTTCCGTTGCCCAGAGTCACAGGGTAAATCTTCAGCCACAGCTCGTCGACCAAGTCGTGCTCGAGGAGGGTTTGAATCAGGTGGCTGCTCCCGTGGACCTGGAGCTCGGGACCTGACTCGGCTTTCAGTTCACGGATCTTGGCGGGAACGTCTCCTTCGACGCGGATCACGTTTTTCCAGACTTCTGTCTCCGCAGGAACCGAGCGGTGCGTAACGACGTACTTGCGACAGCTGTTGATGGGACTACTGACGTCGATCTTGGGCCACGCAGCCTCGAACACATCGTAGGTCCGCCGCCCGAGCAGAAGGTGAAACTCGTGGCCCATCTGCGCTCCCATGGTCTTGGCCAGGACATCGTCCCAGTAACCCACCGACCAGCCCCCCTGTTCAAAACCCTCTGAGGTGTCTTCTTCCGGTCCACCGGGAGCCTGCATCACACCGTCGAGCGACACAAAAGTCAAAACGATCAATTTTCTCATGAGAATCTCCTTACAGCTGCTGTGCTGGAAACAAGGCATCCAGTTTGTCAAACGAGCTCGACCAACCCGACAGCGTCATGTCCTTCCAGTCGTCGGGCAGTCTCATCGAGGCCGCCGAAACGATGCGCCCTTGCGCGTCGCAGAAGTTGTCGGTATAGACAAGTTTCTGGTTGAGGATGATCTGTTTGTATTCCCCCGTCCCCCAAAACTCCTGTCCGTCTGGACCCTTCATACCGAGCAGGTAGGTTCCGCCGATCTTGAGGTCGATGGTGGCCCCTGGGCAGGTGAAATGCTGGGGACCCCACCATTTCTGAATCTGAACAGGATCAGTCCACGCCTTCCAGACCAGCTGGCGGGGGGCGTCGAAGGTTCGCCGCACCGAAAGCGCGCGGTCGGCCACGAGAGCTTGAGCGACGTAGGCCTCGAGCTGGGCGAACGTTCCGGTAAAGCCCTTCTGCACGTTCGCTTTGTTCTCGGCAAAGACGGCCACTGATTCCGCACTGGCGTTGTGCGGGCGGCCCACGAGGGTAAGCGTGGTTTTCCCTTCGCTCTCGGTAAGGGTCAGCGTGTTCTGGATTTCCAGGGGCCAAGCCGCGTTCCAGGGGTTGCAAACGGTCTCTCCGCCTTCATTCGAGAAGGAACTCCGGAAGACTAGGCGCTCGGTCGGCTGGATCTCGTCGTAGGTGAACTTACCCCAAAGAGGTTGGCCGCCGGGAGGGGTCTGCGTGTAATGAAGAACCCCGCCGACACGCAAATCAAGTTCGGCAACCTTCACGGTGAATCCGGCGGGACCCCACGAGCGGGCCAGATGGACGGGGTCGGTCCAGAGACTCCAAACCAGCTTTCGGGGAGCCTCAAGCACCCGACTTAACACCAAATCCGCGTCGCTCATCCTCGTTTCTCCTCTTCCTGCCCTTCGGTCTGCAGTTGTTTCAGATACTGTTCCAAACGGTCAAATTTCGCCTCCCAGAAGTCGCGGTACTCACCGATCCAGTCTGAAGCTTCCTTCAGAGGACCCGCGTCAAGGCGGGACGGCCTCCATTTGGCTTCGCGGCTACGGACGATCAAACCGGCCCGTTCAAGCACCTTCAGATGCTTGGTGATGGCCGGCAGACTCAGCGAGAAGGGCTCGGACAACTGCGTGACAGTGCCTTCGCCCAACCTCAGCTTGGCCAAAATGGCCCGTCTGGTCGGGTCGGCCAAGGCGCCAAAGGTCAGACTGAGCGAGTCGGCCGATCCTTCTTTGTTCGTCATCATTTAACCCAATGGTAAAATGACATGAAAAGAAAACCCCGTCAAGCGAATTCTGATTATTTTTGTCGGATTTTCAGGAAGGGGTCCTTCGTCTTGGTGGCGAGCGAAGCGACGCCTACTCTAGCGCCCTGACCCTTCGGGTCGGCTCCGCCTCAGGGCTTACAAAACCGTCCAGTGGACGGTTTTGTAAGTCCCGAGGCGGCAGCCGGTCCGAAGGACGGGACGTTGCGACCGAGACGAAGCCAAAACGGCGAGATCAGAGCCCTAGACCACGTTCCCAGGCGGGGACTAGGCCGAGGGCAATACCGTCAAATAGCTTGCCCTGCGACAGGCGGCCTGGGAACAGCGCTTCAAGCAGGGAAACAAAGGCCGGAACCTGCGAAGAGCCGCCTACGCGGACCACCTGACCAACGTCGGCGGGAACACTCCCCGAAAGCGCCAGAGCGTTCAGAACAAGGTCGCGCGCCTCTCCGATGCGAGGCGCGATAATGGTCTCGAACTCGGCCCTGGAAACTGACTCTTCGATTCGGACCCACGGGGGGACGGAGAACTGGACCTGGGCCGAAGGGTGTTCAGACAGCCGGATCTTGGCCTCATCGAGGGCTTGGTAGAGATCATAGCTCAAGTTTTTTTCCAGGAAACCCAGAAGCCCCCGCAGTTTGTCCTTGTCGACCGCCTCGGCGATCAATTCTGGAATCAGGCGCTTGATGCGACGGATCTCATCAAAGGGAAGGACCTTGAACCGGACGACTTGGCCCGTCACCTCGTGGGGGACTTCGAGGACCTTGCCCGTGAGCGTTACTAGGCGTCCCCGGTGGCCGAAGTGGCCTTGAATCCGTTCGCGGGCCAGATCTTCGTCGAGCAGATAGCCGCCAAGATCTCGCCCAACGCTGGCACTCACGGAAATCTGACTGCCGCGGATGTCGGCTACCGAAACGTCGAGGGTCCCTCCGCCAAAGTCAAATACCAACACCCGACCGTCTTGAGTCCCGACCAGATCAACGGCCGCCGCAACAGGCTCGGCAACGAAGGCGACCGACACGAAGCCGGCTGCCAGGAACGCCGACTCGAACCTTTTCTGCAGTTGCTTGTCGATGTCGGCGACCGGAGAAAGTTCGACGGGGCGCCCGACCACAGCCCGACCGTCCCAAAGCGGCAAAGCCTCGAGGATCCTCTGGCGAAGGACAGCCAAGTACCACGAGACGATCTTTTCGAGGCGGACTTGGGTTCCAAAAAGGTTGGTCGATTCGATGTTCGGGTCTTTGAGCGCGAGCTTGAGGGCCTGGAAAAGGCGAAAGGGAGCCGCCCCCGAGGTGGCTCGTTGTGTCGCCTCGGTGTAGGCCCGGCGGGCCTCGTGCCCTATCTTCACCTGGTGTTTCTGGTCGACAAACAGCAGCGTCGGTATCGAGAAAGCGGACGGATCGAGCCTCACCAGGCGGGGTCCCTCGGGAGTCACGACCGAGACAACGGTGTTGGATGTGCCAAAATCAATGCCGACCATGGGACCGGCAGTATCGGGCGTGGCAGGAACCTTGTCAAGAACGGCGGATCAAGGACAGCTTCCCTCGAGATCATCGGTCAGCTTGGGCCTTTCGTCGACCACGCGAACGGCCTTCCCTTCGGTGATGGGGAGGAAACCAGGTTCGTGAAGTTCGACCTTGGGCTTGATCGAAATGCTGGTCATCAGGTTGCCCGAGACGCGGGATCGTATCGCCTCAAGGTCGCGGGTGTCGTCGCTGAAATGGGGGGAATCAAGTTCCAGCCGGACGATGAGACTGTCGAGCGCGCCATCCTTCTTCACGAGAATCTGATAGTTCGACCCGACGCCAGAGGTCTTCATCACGACTTCTTCAATTTGAGAGGGAAAGACGTTGACGCCGTTGATGATGAGCATGTCATCGCTTCGGCCCTTGATCCTGCGAATTCGCCGGTGCGTCCTGCCGCAAAGACAGGGTTCGGACACGATGCTTGTCAAATCGCGCGTCCGGTACCTCAGAAGCGGCGTCGCCTGCCGGTCGAGGATGGTGAGGACAAGCTCGCCTTCCGCGCCTTCGGGCAAGACCTCGCCGCTGATGGGGTCGATGATTTCCATCAAGTAGGCGTCTTCCCAAAGGTGCATTCCGGCCCGGTGAGTGCATTCGAAAGCGACCCCGGGACCGTTCATTTCAGAGAGTCCGTAGGAGTTGAAAACTTCGATGTCCCAGAGGGCTTGAAGGCGGCACCGCATTTCTTCCGTGTGGGGCTCGGCTCCAACGAAGGCCCGCTTGAGCCTCAGTTCCCGGCGGTCCACCCCGAACTCGGCCAGCCGGTCGTAGACGTGCAGCAGGTAGCTAGGTGTGGCGTGGACGACGGTGGTTCCGAAGTCTTTCATGAGTTTGATCTGCCGCTGGGTGTTCCCACCGCCAACGGGAATGACCAACATTCCAAGCCGTTCGGCGGCGTAGTGAAGGCCAAGACCGCCGGTGAACAAGCCGTAACTCATCATGTTTTGAAACACATCGAGGTTGGTGCAGCCGGTCGCGGCCGCCGAGCGGGCGCCGAGTTCGGCCCAGCGGTTGACGTCGTCCTGGGTGTAGTAGATGACGGTGGGAATTCCCGTGGTGCCGCTGGAGGCGTGCATGCGGACGATCTTTTCTTGGGGAACGGCCTTGAGGCCGTCGGGGAAGGCCTGGCGAAGGTCGTCCTTGACGGTGAAGGGCAGCCGGCGGAGGTCGTCCAGCGTTCGAATATCGGCTCCCGAGCGGATACCGGTAGCCGCCCATTTGAGGCCGTAATGCGGCGTCGTGAGCGCGCGGTCAACCGCCTGGCGAAGTTTGGCCAGTTGAAGGGACTCCAGGTCGCTTCTCGAAAGCGTTTCTGCGCTCGAGAGGGAGATTCCAGTCACGCCGGAGCCGCCGCGCCGGCCGTTCTGCCCAGACGGAACGCCAGGTCATTCAAGGCCACGACTTCTGAACCTTTTCTGCCAAAAATGTCGGCGATTCCGGCCCGGAACAATGACTCTTCCAGAGGGATGAACGGCGAGGCAGCACCGACCAGCACGACGTTGGCCGAACGGGGATGACCGGCCTGTTTGGCCAGCGGCGTCGCGTCGACTAGGCGGTGTTTCACGATCAAGCGGAGCGAGGCAAGAATCCTCTCCAATTCCGGGTAGGCATCGATGTTGCGGAACGCTTCGGTGGCGCTCACGACGGCGCCGTCGGGTGCCAGGTAGTCGGTGTAGCGCAACGCCTCCAGGGGCTCCATCGCCAGCACCAAATCGGCCTTGCCGCGGGGAATCAGGTCAGAGTAAATCGTCGAATCCGAAAGGCGCAGATGCGCCAGGACCGAACCTCCGCGCTGGGCCATGCCGTGGACTTCGGACTGGCGAATGTGCAACCCCGCCCGCGAGGCTCCTGCCGCAATCACAGTGGCCAGCGATAGAACGCCCTGTCCTCCCACTCCTGCAAGAATGATGTCGTACGTCATTTTCTGGCCTTTCTTAAGGTTTCTAGGCATTCCCG
Source organism: uncultured Spirochaetales bacterium (assembly GCA_964475005.1). Lineage (GTDB taxonomy): Bacteria > Spirochaetota > Spirochaetia > JABEVK01 > JABEVK01 > JAIFLN01. The sequence continues at coordinate 21,470 of CAYYUZ010000005.1, read as the reverse complement.
AACAGCAATCACAACGGAGACCCCCGGCCATGCGATCTCTTCTTTGAGAATTCTTGCGTTTTCCACTCGGTTTTTCGGCAACGCGTCTAGCACGCGGATATGCGCCGGATCGACCCCGAGCGCCTCAGCGACCGCGGGAATTCTCGAACCTGGAAGGATGGTGTCTTGACCGCCGGTCATGCCCACGGTGGAGTTGTCGAGAATGACAACGGTGATACCGGCTTTGGCCGAGATGGCGTCGATCAGCGGTGTGATTCCCGAATGGAAGAAGGTCGAGTCGCCGATCACGGCGACGGCGTGCCGGTAACCCGCCTCCCAGGCACCCTTGGCGACCCCGATCGAGGCCCCCATGCAGATAATGGTCTCGGGAACCGCGTAAGGCGGAAGAACACCCAGGGCGTAGCAGCCGATGTCGGCGGTCACCAAGCCATCCGGATAGGCGCTCAACGCCTCCTTGATGGCACCGTAGCTGTCGCCGTGGGGGCATCCTTGGCACAATTGGGGAGGTCGAGCGGGAAGCTGGTCGTCAGAGTCGTCGCAGGAACCTTCGGGAAGCCCGGAGGCCAAGCCCAGCGACCTGCATTCGTGCAGAGGCAGGCCAAGGGCGGGCCTGACGTTTTCAGGAGTCAATTCTCCCGAAGCGGGAACCGAGCCGTCGAGTTTTCCGCGGACTGTGACCGCTTGCGGCAGGATTCCCCGCACGAGCCGCTCGACGAAGGGGTAGCCCTCTTCAAGAACCACGAGGGTCTCCACGGCCTCGGCCAACCGGCGGATCTTGTCGACGGGAGGAGGATACTGGCCGATCTGAAGGTAGGGCACCTCGGCGTCGGCCAAGTCCCTCCAATTCTCGCGGAAGGAATTGAAGCCTAGGCCCGTGCAAAGGTAGCCGACCTTGGCCTTGGCCCCAGATTCAACGTTGCAAAGGGGATTCCAGTGGCTGGCCTCGCTGAGAGCCAGCAGCCTCGGCTGGATCGACAGAACGTGGTCCCAGCGCCGCCGGGCCAGAGCCGGAATGAGCATCCAGTTTTGCTTGTCTGACGCCTTAGCCGCCGGATTTCTGGATCGGGGCGGCTTGTCGGTGATCGAGGCGCGCGAATGCGAAAGCCTGGTCACCAGACGGATCATCACAGGTTGGTGGAGCTCCTCGGAGATCTCAAACGCGGCGCGCGCCATGTCGTAGCATTCCTGCTGGTTCGTCGGCTCCAGGCAAGCGATCTTGGCAAAGTCCGCGAAAAACCGGCTGTCCTGTTCATTCTGGGAGGAATGCATGGACGGATCGTCGGCGACCGCGACGACAAGGCCTCCCTTTAGGTTCAGGAGCGCCGAATTCATGAACGGGTCGGCGGCGACGTTGAGTCCGACGTGCTTCATCGTGACCAAAACCCGACACCCGGCAAAGGAAGTGCCAAGTGCCTCCTCGTAGGCGGTCTTTTCGTTGGCGCACCATTGCGCCACCAAACCGGTCTCGTCGGCTCGTTCGAGCAAATATTCCAGGATTTCCGTGCTGGGAGTCCCCGGGTAGCCGTACGCCGCGGTGATGCCCGCGTGAAGGGCGCCCAAGGCGAGGGCTTCATCGCCCAGGACGATGGGCGAACTCATGAAAACAGCTTCTTCAGGGTTGCGGTGGAAAACTTCGGTGTGGCCAGGCTGACCAGCCACGTGACCAGCGCCGCGACAGGTGTGGCGACGATGATAGGATCAAGGTCCCTGACCCAGTTCGATCCGGCCAGACTGGGAACCGAAAACAGCGCCTTGCACAACCCCAGAGACCCGGAAACTTTGGCGTAGAAGAACAGCAGCCAGACGATGCTGAGCATAAGCCCCACGCTGAAACCCCAGATGGCGCCGTGCTTGGTGACGCCCTTCCAGAAGAGCCCGAAGGCAAACAGAGGAAGGAAGGTGGACGCGCAGAGGCCGAAGAAAAGCGAGGTTCCTGTGGCAATAACGGCCGTTCCGTCGTTGCCAAAGAAGATGGGAAGGTACCACGCTAGCAACGCCGACAAAAGAATGCCGGCCAGCATGGCGAGGCGGACTACCCAGTTGCCCTTCTTGGCGCGGAAACCCGACCCGGTTTCAATGACGTCTCGCCCCAAAGCGCTGCCCATGGTGTGAACTTGCGAGCTCATGGTCGACATGGCCGCAGCCAAAAGAGTTACCATGAAGATTGCGTTGAACCAGGGCAGCGCCGTCATGATGAAGTTGGGAATGACGGCGTCAGGGTTGCCCTTGGGCGTCGCGGCAGTGATGGTGCCCGCGATGGAGATGACCTTGTTCAGGTCCCAGGACCACACGTTGGAGAGGGCTCCGCAGACGTAAGCCACGCCGGTCATGGCAAAAATGAAGACGCCGCCGACAAGCACACCCCGGTTGAGTTCCCTGTCGCTCTTGACGGTCATGAACCGCACGATCAACTGCGGCTGGGCCAAGACGCCGACCCCCACTCCCAGAATCAAACTGGAAACCAACTGCATCCACATCGGCGAGCCAAAAGTGGGCATCGACATCCATCCCGTGAACCCGTCTTTGGCCCACCCGGCGACCATGGCCTTGGAGGGACCGTCGATCTGCGAAGGCAGAGCGGCAAGCCTCTCGTGCGCGGCGCTCACTCCCCCCAGCGTGACGTAGGTGACCACGAGGAGAACGACCATGCCGACGAACATGATCGCCCCCTGGAAGGCGTCTGTGTACATGACGCCCTTCATGCCGCCGAAGGTCACGTACGCGGTCACCAGGACGACAAGAATCAAGATCGCCAGTTCCTTGCTGATGGCCAGGGATTGAACCAAGTACGTGGCCCCGCCGAGCATGACTGCACCTGCGTAGAGCGGCATTCCCACAAAAATCACGAGGCCGCAGGCCACTTGCAAGAACTTGCTTTCGAATCGTTTGGCGATGAGCTCGGGGAAAGTGTGCGCGTCGAGGGCGTGGCCCAGACGCCGAGTTCGCTTGCCGAAGACGACGAACGCGATGAAGATGCCAACCAAGATGTTGAGAAAGGTCAGCCAAAGGATTCCCATGCCGAATTTCGAGGCGGCGCCTCCGAAACCCACGATGGCCGAGGTCGAAATGAAGGTGGAGCCGTAGCTGACGGCCATAATCACTGGATGGGTTGCCCGGCCGGCCAACAGATAGTCGCTTGTGTTTTTGGTCTGCTTCCAGCCCAACCACCCCAGAAAGGTGGTGATGGCCAAGTAGAGGAGAACGACGACGATCGTCAGGGTGCCCATGTTAGCTCTTCCCTTCTTCGTCGGCCGAAGGCTTGTTCCAGTTCACCAACCCGTAGACCACGCAGCCAATGGCCGCACCAATGGTCAGAAGAAAGGCTAGCAACGCGCCAATGTCTTGAAATCCCAGCACTGTGGACACCCCTTTTGGAATACCGGGACAGTTTACGGGAAGTCCTAATAGGCGTCAACAAAAAGCCAACATTGATCTTAATGCGGGTTGAGAGTACCTTGGAGGGGGGCAGAATGGCCAAGGGGGTCCTGTATTCTTCATCCCGACAAGAACGACCTAAACTATCTGGTGTCTGGCGACTCGATTTCCCGGGGGGTCGTGTTTGATGAACAGCAGGGGAAGTACGCGGTGCTGGACTCCTGCTTTGTTTCCTTGGTACAGACGCGCCTGAAGGGGCTGGTGAGCAACGTGTCCCGCTTTGGCAGCACCCTGCTTCGCGGCATAGGAAAGCTATCCAAGGACATCGCCAAGGATCAACCAGACGTCGTGCTGATCGAGTACGGCGGAAACGACTGCGACTTTGTTTGGAAGGAGATTGCGGCCTACCCTCTGGAACCCCACCAGCCCCAGACCGATCTGGCGGTCTTCGAAGACACTCTGACCAAGACTGTGGCTTCCCTAAAAGAACAAGACATCGAGCCGGTGCTGATGAGCTTGCCGCCGCTGAACGCCGACAGCTACATCAAATGGGTCAGCCAACAGGACCCAGTAGTTGAAGACAACATCATGAAGTGGCTGGGCAGCGTCACCAAGATCTACTGGTGGCAGGAGCGTTACAGCGCGGCCATCGTTCGCGTGGCCGAGTCGACCAAGACGAAATGGATAGACATCCGGGGAGCGTTTCTCCGACTTCCGGATTTCAGTGAGCTGATTTGCCGTGACGGAATCCACCCCAACCAGGCCGGGCATCAACTGATGGCCCAAACCATTGTCGCCTATCTTGAAAAGAACTTCTCCCGGCTGCTGTCCGACGCTCCCATGCTCGGAACCATGGAGAATCCTGTTTCTCAAATCGTCTGAACAGGAGTTCAGCAGGATTTCGGAAAGATTGACATAACCGGAAAGTAAGCTTCAAAGCAAAGCTACCGGCATGATCCGTTTGGCTAAAGCATCACCTTCGCTCGAACCTTCTCTTCCAGCCACGCGGCGAACGCGTCGAGTTTCATGACGGGATGCTGTTCCCCAGAACGGGTGCGGATGCTCACGGTACCTTCGGTCTCCTCGTTGCCGCCGACGACAAGCATGTAGCTGGCCTTGCGCATCTGCGCGTCACGGATCTTGGCTCCCATCTTCTGGTCGGTGGTGTCGGCCTCGACACGGAAGCCGCGACTTTTCAGCTCTTCGGCCACTTTTTGGGCGTAGGCGTTGAACTTGGTGCTCACCGAGACCACCACGGCCTGAACGGGATTGAGCCACACAGGAAAGGCGCCCGCATAGTTCTCGATCAGGATTCCGATGAAGCGTTCAAACGACCCGACGATGGCGCGGTGGAGCATGACGGGGTGGTGCTTCTGCCCGTCTTCGCCGATGTAGGTGGCGTTGAGCCTGTCAACCGAGGGAAGGATGTAGTCTAGCTGGATGGTGCCGCACTGCCAGCCGCGTCCCAAGGCGTCGAACAGGGTGAATTCAAGTTTGGGACCGTAGAAGGCGCCTTCTCCAGGAGCCTCGACGTAGGGGTAGTTTGCCGCTCGGCAGCCGGCGGCCAAATTAGCCTCGGCCTTGTCCCAGACCTCGTCGGTACCGGCCCTGAGTTCGGGACGCATCGCCAGCCTGACGAGCACCTTTTCAGGGTCGAAGCCGAAATCGCTGTAGACCTCGCGCAAGAGCTGACAGAAGTCCACGATCTCCTTTTCGATTTGGTCCTCTGTACAGAAAATGTGGGCGTCGTCTTGAACGAAGCCGCGGATGCGCATGATGCCATGCAAGGCACCCGAAGCTTCGTTGCGGGTGCAGCTTCCAAATTCGGCGATGCGCATGGGGAGTTCACGGTAGCTCTTCAGCCCTTGCTTGAAGATCTCGACGTGGCCGGGGCAGTTCATGGGCTTCAGGGCGAACAGGCGTTTCTCGCTCTCGGTGACAAACATGTTGTCGCGGTACTTGGCCCAGTGGCCCGAGCGCTCCCACAGAGACTGGGGCATGATGAACGGAGTCTTCACTTCCTGGTAGCCGGCCACGGTGACCTTGCGGCGGATGTACTGCTCGATGGCCTGCCAGATGGCCCAACCGTTACGGTGCCAGAAGATTTGGCCAGGATTCTCGCTGTCGAGGTGAAACAGGTCCAACTCGGTGCCAAGGCGCCGGTGGTCGCGTTTTTCGGCCTCTTCCAAGAGCGCCAAGTGAGTCTCGAGACCGGCCTTGTCGTGGAAAGCCAGGGCGTAAACCCGCTGCAGCTGGGGGTTGCGCTCGTCGCCTTTCCAGTACGCCCCGGCGATGCGGGTCAGCTTGAAACTGTCGGGGTCGAGCTGGGCCATGGTGTCGACATGAGGGCCCCGGCACAGGTCGACGAACTGGTTCGAGGTGTAAGTGCTGATCTCGTCGGAGTCGGAAAGGCCCGCGAGGATCTCCTCCTTATACTTTTGGCCCGCAAAAACCTGGCCGGCCTCTTGTCGGTTCACCACCTTCTTCACGAAGGGAGCGCCCGATTTCAGGATGTTCCGCATGATGGCCTCGATACGGACCAGGTCCTCCTCCTTGAGCGACCGGGGCAACTCAAAGTCGTAGTAGAAGCCGTTGTCAACGGGAGGTCCGATGGCGATCTGGGCCTCGGGCATGAGCTTGAGGACGGCCTCGGCCATCACGTGGGCCAAGCTGTGTCGTTTCTTATA
>CAYYUZ010000005.1:0-15308 GCA_964475005.1 uncultured Spirochaetales bacterium | reverse complement strand
TGAGCTTGAGGACGGCCTCGGCCATCACGTGGGCCAAGCTGTGTCGTTTCTTATAGAGGAGTTCGTCGTCTGCCAAACGTTTTTCGGCGGTGGCGGTCATGGCCATAAGAGGCCTCCTGAAACAGAGCCGCGATGCGGCTAGTTCCAAGGACGGAAATCACAGGATTCCCGCGGTGCCACCTTGGTTCGCACCGGCACGATGCCGGGCGCTCTCTTCGTTTCGTTTCGTGAAACCACCGGCTCCATCTACTGCGCAAAAGCGGTTCGGGGAGCGGCTCAGAAGGGGTCTTCGTCGGGGGGAATCCTGAATACCCTCTCAGCCTCGGGGTGTTCTCTCTGTTGGTCCTGTCCGACTACTCGTCTTCGTCAACGCGTTGTAAACGATTCTAGGGCGTGAAGGCAACGACGGTCAAGACGACGCCCAGACGTCGGCCATCTTCCGGGGATTGTCGGTGACCTCGATCAGCAATTGGATGCCCTCGCCCTCCAGGCAAACATGATCGGGTGTACCGGAAATCATTCTGGACCAGAATTTGATGAGGTGTGGCGTGCAGGCAGTGAAAACCCGCCGATCCGCAGACCAGTTCTGTTCCTTGTCTTTCATCCCCAACAGCGGATGGCTCTGAGCAAAGTGCCGGAACATGACCCGAGTCGGGGTCAAAGCAATCAAGCCCCAAGAGTCAAGAGGGACGGTTCCCAGACCATGGGCGCTTAGAAAATTGCCCGTTGAACAGTAGATCAGGGGTTCTCCCCATTCGGCTTCCAGGGCCTTCAGGGCTTCATTGGCGTCGGGCGCGGTTTTGTTGAAAAGTGCCACCGTCACAGTATACCTGGGATTGCGCCTCCGCGACAAACCCCTTTTCGGCGCGGACCTTGTGTCTTTTTCGCCCGTGATTTACCCTGCCCAAACATCCAGGCAAAGGAGCTGCTCATCATGAAATCGCTTTACGGAGCCATCGAAGCCGGAGGAACCAAGTTCGTTTGCGCCGTTGGCACCGGGCCCGAAGACCTGCGTGACGAGATCCGTTTTCCGACAACCAAACCCGAAGAAACTCTGAAGCAGGCGCTCGACTATTTCCGGGCGGCGCAAACTAAATACGGAAAATTGGCCGCCCTTGGAATTGGCAGCTTCGGCCCGGTGGACTTGAACCGCCAGTCGCCGACCTGGGGGAGCGTGACGGCGACACCCAAGCCGTTCTGGTCGGATACCCCGGTTGCGCCGGTTTTTCAAAGCGCACTGGGAATCCCCGTCGGTTTCGATACGGACGTCAATGGCGCGGTTCTGGGAGAACACCTTTGGGGCGCAGGACAGGGTCTCGACAACTTGATCTACCTGACGATAGGAACCGGTGTTGGCGGCGGTGTCATGATCAACGGCACGCTGGTTCACGGTTTGGTGCACCCCGAGTCCGGCCACATTCTGCTGCCCCGCGACCCTGCGGTCGACTCGTTCAAAGGTACCTGCCCTTTCCACGACAACTGCCTTGAAGGCTTGGCTGCAGGCCCTTCCTTCGAGAAGCGTTGGGGAAAGAAGGGCTCGGAACTCCCGCCCGACCATCCGGCCTGGGAGCTGGAAGCCCACTACTTAGCCCTGGGTCTCCAGAGCCTGCTTGTCATTTTGTCGCCGCAACGAATGATCTTGGGGGGCGGCGTGATGGACCAACCGCAACTGTTCCCTCTTGTCCGAGCCAAACTGCTGAAACTCAACAACAACTACATCCGGCATCCCAGCCTCACCCCAGCGGGCATCGACAGCTACGTCGTTCCTCCGGGTCTGGGAAACCGCGCAGGTATTCTGGGCGCGCTCGCGTTGGCGGAAAGGGCGGCCGAAAAATGAACCGCGCGAGGCTCGAAGCGTTCACCGACGGGATGCTGGCGATCTTCATCACCATCATGGTTCTCGACCTTCGACCTCCCCACGAGGCGTCTTGGCAGGCGGTCTCGGTCGTTCTCCCAACGTTTTTGACCTACGTTCTGAGCTTTATTTATTTGGCCATCTACTGGAACAACCACCACCACCTGCTCCACATGGCTCAGCACATCGACGGCGCCATCATGTGGGCCAACATCAACCTGCTGTTCTGGTTGTCGTTGGTCCCGTTCCTGACCGGGTGGATGGGCGCCACCAATTTCGACAAGCTCCCCACTACGGTGTACGGCATCGACCTGCTTCTCTGCGGCCTGGCGTTTCTGTTGCTGATCCGGACCATCATCCGTTCGCAGGGGCCTAACTCGGCCCTCAAGGCTTCGCTGGGCGCCGACTGGAAAGGAAAACTTTCGCCAGTGGTCTACATCTCGGGCATCGCCTTCAGTATGTTCCTTCCCTGGGTTGGGGAAGGTTTCTATCTGCTCGGCGCCGTGATGTGGATGGTTCCCGACCGCCGCATCGAGAAACGGGTGATCCCACCCAGTCACGGCGCATCGAGCTAACTCCTCTTCAACAGGCCGGTGCCTTTGCCGATGATCCGGTCAAGCGTTCGGTCGGGAAGCAGCCGAGGTATCGTCCAGTTTCCGAACTTCTGTGGCACCAAAGCGTAGCGGGTTCGAGGCTTGGGAGTTTCCAGAATGTCGGCAATCTTCTCGCCAAACACGTCGGGGGCAAATCCCTTCTTACCCTGGGCCGTGAAGTACTCGTTGAACCGGGCCAAGATCTTGCCGTAAGGGGTCGCAGCGTACGGCGAGGTGTCGTTCCCTTTGTCCCAAATCGGGGTGTTGACCGCCCCGGGGCCGATCACGATAACGTCGATGCCGAAGAGCAACAGCTCACGGCGAAGCACCTGCGACAGGCCCTCGACCGCGTGTTTGGAAGCCACGTAGCCGCCCAAAAAAGGTACGGCCAGTTTCCCCGCAACCGAACTGATGTTGAGAATGCGGCCGGGCGCCGACTTGGGAGCCTCACAGGCGCCCAGCAGGGGAAGGAACTCCCGGGTGACCTGGAGCAGGCCGAAGACGTTAACCTCGAAATGCGATCGGAAAACCTCAAGAGGCTGATGCTGAAGCGGCCCGCCTATCCCAATCCCCGAATTGTTGACAAGTCCCGCCAGCCCTTCGCCGTTCAGTTGACTCTCGACGGTCGCTCTGGCCCTGGCGATGGCGGCAGGATCGGTGACGTCGAAGACGATAGCGATCAAGCCTGGGCCTAGGTCAGCGGAGACCCGATCTGCATCCTCGCGGCTGCGGACGCTGCCAAACACACGATAACCCCGTTTGGTGAGCGCCCGCGCCACGCTGAGACCAATACCTGTAGAGACTCCGGTGACCAGCACCGAACGCGACTTCTTCAAGGACTCCATGGATTCCTCCCTTGCAATTTCAAGGTAGGGCTCCCGGCCCGGCGGGTCAAATACTCAAGTCTCCGTTCCAACAAGAAAAAAAATGGCGGTACTTGCACACGGCTACAGCCCCGTTGGATCGGGGCTGTAGCGAACAAGCTGCCCTTGAGTTTGGTTGGTAGCGATAATGAGGGTGCCTTGCGGTTGGTGAACAACCAGCATGTTCGCCGCACCGACACCGGCCTCGACAACTAGTCGCGTCGGATGAACAAAGGCGTCGGCACCGGGTTCGAATTGAAAGAGCAGCAAGTCCTTGTTTCCGGCGCGGTTGCTGACCAGGACGCTGGCTTTGGCGAAAATCGTGTCGGCCAGAACGCAGTGACCGTAGTCTAGTTCGGTCTCCCAGACTCGAATCCAGCCGTTCTGTTGGAATTTGTAGACGGCAAGCACATTGCCATGGAACGGCTCGATCGTGATCAATTCCTGTTCACCGTCGCCGTCCAGATCAAACACAGCAATTTCACTCACCTCGTGCGGTAAGACCTTCTTGAAGTCCCAGGAGTCTAGGGCGCCTACAGCGAGCGAAAAAAGACCCTCGGTTCCCGAAATCAAGACCGAGGGCTGACCTCGAAAAGTTGTCTTCAGAAAGCCGTGGTTCTTGTGAATGTTAGGCAGCAGAACTTCCAAGCGACTTCTGCTTTCCTGGTCGCCGAGGGCGAACGCATAGACCGATCCGGGGCGGCTCCAATCCTGGGGAGTGTCTTTCAGCGCCGCGAGGTTGGCCACGATCACAACGGGTTCGCCCCGGCGTTCAACGACTTCCATTCGGTGGGCAAAAGGAAGGTCGAGAAGCTTCTCGGAATTCGCGCTCTCGCCTGAGGCCGTGATGCGGTACAGCGCACCGCCGTGGAAGTTGTACCCCAAGAAGCAACCCATGATCGCGTACAACTCCCCGGGAAAGCGAGGATGCGATACCAGGGACATACAGCCTCCTGGTCCGTCCACAAGAACGCGGGCCGACTTGTAGGGCGGAGAACTGACGACAATGGGTCCGTGGTCTTCGGTCGCCCCGACGATGCATCGTTGTCCGTCCTTTTCCATCCAGCCCAGGGCGTAGGGCATGTTGAATTCGTAAAGAACTTGCTTACTAAATTGCATGAACGACCTTCTTTTCCCTTTCGAGGAGAGCGAGCGAGGCCTGCGCCATCGCCCGTAAGAGCAGCCAGCAGGATACAGAACCTGCATCAAGAACTCCTCGGGAGCGCTCGCCAAGTCGGCTAGCACGTCCGACCTTGGCCACGAGTTCCCTTGTACTTTCCTTTCCTCGTTCTGCAGCGGCCATTAGGCCGACGAGAGCCTGCTTGAATGTACCGTGTTGGGCCAGACTCAGGTTGTAGGCCTCGACTGCCGGTACCAGAGTGTCGACGAGCGTCTTGTCTCCAACCTGGGCTCCTCCCAAGGACTGGATGGTCGATAGCCCCGCCTCGAGCATGGCCCCGTACGCCATTGCGTCGATGAGGCTGCAATCGACGGACGACTGGGCCAGGGCTCCGAAGAAACTCCCGTACAGAGGACCCATGGCACCGCCGATCTCGTCGAGAAGAACGTCGCCAAGAACTTGCAACCCAAAGGTCAGGTCCCAATCCTCTGCGGTCAGCCTTTGCGCCGCGAGAGTGAAGCCCTTGTTCATGTTGACGCCGTGGTCGCCGTCACCGATGATGCCGTCCAAATCGCTGAGAAGGGCGGCGTTTTCCTGGATCGTTGCGACCATCGCGTCAACCAATTGGCGCCCATCCTTGTTGGAGAATCCGTTCATGCGTGGCCTCCGAATTGAGTGAGACCCATGGACTCGGCTTCGAGGTCGATGAGGGTCTTCAGCTCGTCGTCAAGCTTCATGACGGTCAACGTCACTCCCGACATTTCCAGGGAGGTGAAGTAATTGCCGACGTAAGCCCGATGAATCGAGAGGCCCTTTTCGGCCAGGAGTTTCTCCACTTCGTTGTAGTAGATGTAAAGCTCCATGACGGGAGTGGCGCCGAGTCCAGAAACCAGGACAACAACTTCATCAGCCCGAACGAAAGGGAGATCAGGCACAACGATTTCGACCATCTGCCGCGCCATTTCGCGCGCTGATTTAAGCGACTCGACCCGCATACCCGGTTCGCCATGGTGGCCGATTCCTACCTCCATCGTCCCCGGTTGAATGGTAAAGTTCGGGTGCCCCACGGCTGGGATCGTGCAAGAGGTCAGCCCGATGCCAACGCTGCGGGTTTGCGCCATGGCTCGACGGGCGACTTCGATGACCTGGTCAAGACTCCCGCCAAGAGCTGCCTTGGCCCCACCAACCTTCCACATCAGGACTTCCCCGGCGACACCCCGGCGTTTTTCCTCCTCACCGGCGGGTGCCGAGGCCACGTCGTCGTTGGCGACCACGGTTTTCACGTTGATGCCCTCTTTGGCGGCCATTTGGAGAGCGAGCTTAACGTTCATGTTGTCGCCAGCGTAGTTGCCGTAGAGACAAGCGACCCCCTTACCGCCGTTGGCAGCACGAAACGCGTCGAGGAAATGTTTGGCCGTGGGCGAAGAGAAGATTTCTCCCACAGCCACCGCGTCGAGCATATTCCGTCCTAGGTAGCCGATGAACGCGGGTTTGTGTCCCGAACCTCCCCCGGTGACCACGCCGACCTTTCCCTCGATCGGCGTTCCGCGAGAACGGATGACCTTACCGTTTTCTGAGGCGCAAACGAGTGGTCCATGAACCTTGAGAAAGCCCTCTAGCATGTCGGTGACGACGGCATTGGGCTCATTGATGATTCTCTGCATACGGCTTCGTCCTCCTTGGTGTGCCTTCCTCAAGACTTGAGGTAGCGACGTTCGATTTCCTTGATCAGTTCAACCTTGGGTGTCGAACCTCCCCCTTGGAACTCCGACTTAAGCCAGGCATCGACAACAGTCTTGGCGAGCTCGGGACCAATCACCCTCGATCCCATCGTGAGGATCTGGGCATCATTGCTCTTGCGGGCCCGTTCGGCGGAGTAGGTATCGTGGCAGGTCGCCGCCCTGACGCCGGGGACCTTATTGGCGGTAATGGCCATGCCCAGGCCCGTACCGCAAAACAGAAGACCTCGGTCATACCGGTGGTCGGCGATGGAGGTGGCGACCGCAACGGCAATGTCCGGGTAGGGAACCGCATTGGAGTCGTAGACGCCGAAGTCCATGACGGTAATGCCTAACTTCTCAAGGTGTTCTTTGATCAGGTTCTTGAGGTCGAGGGCGGCCTCGTCGGCTCCGATGGCAATCGTCACGGGGCCCCCCTTTGCTGTTTCCAGAGTTTGAAAATAGCTGGTTGGGATTCGGCACCCCAGCCCGCTTCTTGAGCGGCACCGAAAAGGACTCGGGCCGCACCCGTCATCGGCACCGAGACTCCGCTTTCTTCGGCAAGTTTGTCAGCGTACCCGAGGTCTTTCTGAATCATGTCGACGGTCCCGCCGGGAAGATATTGGCCAGAGGCAATCGCGGGGGCACTGACTTCAAGCACCTGCGAACCGGCCCAGCCGTCGCGAATGGCCTTATGGAGCAAGTTGGGGTCGAGGCCGTTGCTGACCGCGACAGCAAACCCCTCGGCGATGACCGAGAAGGTCACACCGACGATCATGTTGTTCACCAATTTCGCGACGTTGCCGGCACCAACCTCGCCCGCACGGACGACGGACTTTCCGACTTGTCCGAGGTAAGGCTGACACCGCGAGAAGACCGCCTCGGAGGCGCCTACCATGATGGCAAGAGAACCCGCACGCGCTCCCGACTCGCCGCCGCTGACGGGCACGTCGGCGTAGTCGACGCCCCGACTTGCCAGGGCCTGGGCGACTTTTCGAGAAAGTGCTGGCAGCCCCGTGCTGAAGTCGAGGATCAACGAACCGGGCTCGAGATGATGAATGAGCCCCTCGGGACCGAGCAGCACCCCTTCCACGACTTCGGCCGAAGGCAATGAAAGGCAAAGGACTCGACACGTTCCCGCCAGCGCAGCAGCGTTCGGCGAGCGTCTCACCCCAGCGATTCCTTGAAATCGACTTTCTTGAGGATCAAATCCCCAAACTTCATACTTCTTGGCAAGGTTTTCTGCCATGGGTCGTCCCATGACTCCGAGTCCCAAGAAACCAACCGCCTCTTTCGCGACCACGTCTTTCACTTCAACTCCCTTCGCGCCCGAACCTCTCGGCCGGACGTCCCCGTATTCCTGTATTTTTGACAACCCAAAGACTCCCTGCCCTGGGTTCCCGTTCGTCGTCGTGGTCATCAAAGTCCTCGCGTGCCGTGGTGATGAAAAGCCAAGACAATTCGGGACCCCCAAAGGTGCAATTCGTCACCTGGCTAACAGGAAGGTCGATCTTGGCGACAAGATCCCCTTCACTCGTGTAGCGATTGACGCAGGCACCGCCAAATTCGCAACACCAAAGCAACCCCTCATCGTCGACGGTCATCCCGTCGGGGTATCCCTTCGATTCGTCGAGGGTTTTCCAAATTTGCCGGTTCGAAGCCACTCCCCGCGTGTCGAGGTCAAAGCGGTACATAACCCGGAGCTTGGTGTCGTTGTGGATCATCCCATTGCCCAAAAATACAGGCCCGTTCGTCACGAAGTACCCGTTATCGACGCTTGTAAGGTCGAGGTCCGGGCTCAACTTGTACAGAACCCCTTCGGGTTGCGAATGGTCGTTGTCGTTCATCGTCCCGAACCAAAGGTTCCCAGCCGAATCGGCGATCCCGTCGTTAAGACGAAGCGGCGGTTTCAATCTCACCGGATCAACCTCATCGGCCAGAAGCGGTGTCCAAACTGGATCGGGTCGGAAGCGTAACCGGTACAGCCCCTCGCTTGTCCCGGCCAAAAATCCCTGGTTGCGATGCTTCACGAGCCACCCCGTTTTGAACGGGGTCAAGAAGACCAAGTTTTCACAGGTCCGCGTATCGTGGACAAACAGCCTTTTGCCGTGAATGTCCGTCCAGTAGAGCCGGGATTCTTCTTCCACCCAACAAGGGCCTTCTCCAAGAACGGCGTGAGGATTATGGACGAGTTCGAGCTCGAAGTCGGTCTTCATTGCTCACTGCCGCTCTTGGTTGGGCGCATCTTGGTCTACTTCAGCCCGACAAAGTCACTTGAGGTGTAGTAACCCGAGTCAACAATCGCGGCCTTCAGGTTCTCCTGGGTCACCGAAGTCGTACTGGACGGATTGGCGGGCACCTCAACGACACCGTTGAAATAAGTCTTGGTACTGACCGGCGATTTTCCATCCAAGTACAGCTTGGAGGCCTTGATCGCGTCAGAGACAAGGACTCGAACGTCCTTGAGCACCGTCATCGACTGCTTGCCATCGATGATGTATTGCACCGAAGCCTTGTCGGCGTCCTGCCCCGTGGTGTAGGCCATCTTGACGTCCTTGTCCTTGGCGAACACATCGGCGATGGCCCTTGCGGTCTGGTCGTTAGGTGAAAGCACGTAGCAAATGCCCTTCTGCACCGCTGTGGCTGCCGTGAGGTGGGCCTCGGCCTTGCTCTTGGCTTCGCTGGGACTCCAAAGTGTTGTGACCTGCCCGATGATGCCTGCCTCTTCGTCGCGGGTCAGCTTCTGCTTGTTCTGAAGCGCCTCGGCCTTGGAAGAGTTGACAATCTTGAACGTTCCGTCGGCGATCTTGGGTTGAATCTCGTTCCAAGCACCACGGAAGAACAAGAAGGCATTGTCGCTCGCAGGATCACCCGAATAGATGTAGAGGTTGTTTCCCTTGCCTTTGGCCTTACTAATCAAGTACTTGCTCCAGGCAGCGCCGACATTGATACTGTCGAAGGTGACAAAGAAATCGACGTTCTTGGTGCTGGTAATCAGTCGGTCATACGAAAGAACCTTCACTCCGGCCATGTGTGCGGCGTCGGCAGAGGACGCCGCGGCCGCACTGTCGTAGGGACAAAGGATCAGAACTTTCATGCCCTTGGTGATCAGGGTCTCAACATTGGCCTTTTCCTTGGCGGAATCTTTTTCGCTGAACATGATCTCGGCGGTCAAGCCGGCGGTCTTCAGGGCTGCGCGGAACCGGTCAGCGTCTTGTATCCATCGTTCTTCGTCTTTGGTAGGCAGAACGATACCAACTTGAACCTGAGCGAATGCGCTTGTGGACAGAACCGTCAACGTCAGAACAGTGAACAGAAATGCAAAGACATTCTTCATGGAGCACCTCCGATAAACATTTCCGGCCCTCTGGCCGGGCGATCCAGGGAAGAAATCAAATGAGTAGGTTCCAACAGCAAGTATCCCGTGTCGAGAAATGGCCATTTCTGAGTAGATCGGTCAGAAACGTAGCACGGGTCACCGTGGTCGTCAATAGTCATTATATGACTTTCATAGTCATGTGATGTGACAGACGATATTGCCCGAAATAGAGGAGCGGATACTTGGAAAACAAAGCGGGGAGATCTAGGCTAGAATGAAGTGGACAAGGCAAACCGCCGCTGGAGTCGCATGCGCGCAAACAGGGTCCATCAGAACATCTTTGAAGAATTCCAGAATCGTATTCGCCAGGGAACTTGGTTGCCTGGCGATCGAATTCCCAGCATCACCCAACTGGCCGAGGAAATGCATGTCAGTACCGGGTCGATCCGCGAGGCGCTAAGGTCTTTGCAGACGATCAACATGGTCAGGATCGAGCATGGCAGCGGCTGCTATGTGACGGGGACCCGTCCGACGGTCGATCTCACCAGCCATTTTCAGGAAATGGGCGATGGGGCCTTACTCGCTCTGGCAGAAACCAGACGGATACTCGAGCCCGAGTTGGCTTTTTTAGCTGCCGAGCGTGGTACCGATGAGGAGCTCGCCGAGATCGAAGACCTGGCGAAACAAATGATTGAGGAGTTCAAGCTGGGTCATGATTTCTCAGAAATCGACGTCATGTTTCATCAAAAAATCGCTCACGCGGCACGGAACCCGATTTTGCAGCAAGTGCTTGCCGACCTCCGTGACCTGCACCTGGAGCTCCGCAAAGCGGTTGTACTCAACATGACCACCTCCTCTCGCGCGCTTCGCCTCCATTTGCTGATCGCCGAGGCAATTGGGTCCCGCAACGCCACTCAGGCGAGGGTACTCATGCAGGGTGAAATGAACGCCATGGTTGACGACGTCCTAGCATCCGAGGCCCTCAGAAAATCCGTTCTTGAAGGCTGAATTCGGCCGGGAGGACGACCGACAGGGCGTGACCCACAACTCGTTCCAGGAGAATCAGCGAATTCACTACGGAAACAGGATCTTCCTCAGCACATAAGGAAGAATCCCTTTGTTGCGGTAGTACTGGACGTCAATTTCCGTGTCGAGGCGAACCTTGGCCTGGAAGGTCCTGGTTTGGCCCTTTTCGTCGGCGGCTTCCACAGTGATCTGTTGTCCGGGGGTCAGACTGTCGAGCCCCTTAATGGAGAAGGTCTCGCGGCCAGTCAGCCCCAGGGTAAGAGCGTTTTGGTCCTCCAGAAACACAAGAGGCAGCACACCCATCCCGACCAAGTTGCTCCTGTGGATCCTTTCAAAACTCTGCGCGATGACGACGCGAATTCCAAGAAGCGTCGTGCCTTTGGCCGCCCAATCGCGGCTGGAACCCGTACCGTACTCCTTGCCGCCCAAGACCACCAGATCGCGCCCTTCGGCCTGGTAGGCCATCGCCACATCGAAAACAAACCCTTCGATGCCCTCGGGAAGCTTCAGGGTGTAGGATCCTTCCTTGGGCTCCACCAGCCGGTTCTTGATGCGGATATTGGCAAACGTCCCGCGCATCATGACCTCATGATTGCCTCGCCTGGCTCCGTAGCTGTTGAAATCGCTGGGCGCCACACCCTTGGCCTGCAGCAGTTGACCTGCCGGATAGGCGGCCCGAATGTTGCCGGCAGGACTGATGTGGTCAGTAGTGATACTGTCTCCAAGCACCAAAAGACAGCGGGCATCGGTCAGATCCTTGAGCCGGTCCACGGTGGCACCAAACCCCTGGAAATAGGGAGGACACTGGATATACGTGGAGTCGGCCTTCCAGCGGTAGGTCGCTTCGGTGGGAGCGGCAAGAGCCTTCCAGTGAGCGTCGCCTTCAAAGATGGTCTTGTAGCGCCGCAGAAAAGCTTCACGGGTAACGAATTCGGCGACCAAGGAACTCACCTCTTCGGGGGAAGGCCAGATGTCCTTCAAGAAGACGGGCTGTCCGTTGGCACCCAGACCCAAGGGTTGCGTTGTCAGATCGGTATCGACCCTTCCGGCCAAAGCGAACGCGACAACAAGCAAGGGGGACGCCAAGAAGCTGGCCTTCACGTTGGGATGGATTCTCCCCTCGAAGTTGCGGTTTCCCGAGATCACCGACGCCAGGCACAGATTGTTTTCGACCTGGGCTTTCTCGATGGCCGGGTGCAGCGGCCCTGAGTTTCCGATACAGGTGACGCACCCGAAGGCTGCAATCTGGAACCCCAAAGCATCGAGGCTGGTCAACAGTCCGGAAGCCTCCAGATAGTCCTGCACCGCGCGCGACCCCGGCGCGAGGCTTGTTTTCACCCACGCGGGCACCGACAACCCGGCGTCCACCGCTTTCTTAGCAAGAAGAGCCGATCCGAGCATCAGGGCCGGGTTGGCGGTATTGGTGCAACTGGTGATCGAGGCGATGACCACCGCCCCGTCCTTGAGAACGACCTTCTTGCCGTCAAGATCGACCTCGATCCCGGTGCGTGAGGCAGCCTCGGGAGGAAGAACTTTGGACAGAGCTAGTGCCGTATCGGCCAGCTTCAACCGGTCTTGGGGGCGGCTGGGTCCCGCCAGCGACGGCACCACGTCACCCAGCTCAAGTTCAAGAATCGAGGAATAATGGGGAGACTCGTCTCCGGTGGCGAATAGGTCGTTGGCGCGGCAGTAAGCCTCGGTGATATCGGCCGTCTGGTCGCGGCCTGTGAACCGCAGGAATTCCACGGTCACTTCATCGACGGGAAAGAACCCCATGGTTGCCCCGTACTCGGGAGCCATGTTGGCGATGGTGGCCCGGTCGGGGAGAGAAAGCGTCTTGACCCCAGGGCCAAAAAACTCGACGAATTTGTCGACAACGCCGTGTTTGCGGAGTTTCTCGGTGATGGTGAGCACGAGGTCCGTGGCCGTGGTTCCCGGAACCAGCCGTCCGGTCAGCTTGAACCCAACGACCTTGGGCACCGTCATGAAATACGGTTGTCCGAGCATGACCGCCTCGGCCTCGATGCCTCCGACGCCCCAGCCCAGCACGCCAAGACCGTTGATCATCGTGGTGTGGCTGTCGGTGCCGACAAGGGTATCGGGGTGGAGCAAACCGGGCTCGTCGGGGCTCTCCATAACGACCTTGGCCAAGTGTTCAAGATTGACCTGGTGACAGATGCCGCTGTTGGGAGGAACGACGCGAAAGTTTCGAAAGGCCTTCTGGGCCCATTTTAGGAACGTGTAGCGCTCCTGATTGCGTTCGTACTCCTTGTCGACATTCTTGGCCAGCGCCCCGGAACTCCCGGAAAAATCCACCTGCACCGAGTGGTCGACTACCAGATCGACAGGCACCAAGGGGTTGATCTTCTGGGGGTCCTGTCCGGTGGCGGCGACCGCATCGCGCATGGCGGCCAAGTCGACAACGGCCGGAACACCCGTGAAGTCCTGCATGAGGACCCGCGCGGGGTAGAAGGGAATTTCCGCCTCGCCGCCGGGCTCGGTCAGCCCCCCGAGGACCAGGGGATCGATTCCGGAGTCGTCGGCCTTGCGCAAGGCGTTTTCCAGCAGCACTCTCAAAGAAAAGGGAAGCCTGGCGACTTTTGACGGGCCGAACTCGGTGATGTCGTAAAAGGCAAACTGCTGGTCACCTATACGCAGAACCTTGCGGAACTCAGCCTTCTTCATGGTCACTCCCTCCCGGCGATCTCGGTGCTCGCAAATAGGATACGAGATCCTTGATGAGTTGTTCAAGGAATCATCAGGCACAAAACTTGCAAAAACCGGCCTTTTCCTTGAATTTGCGGTTTGGAGGGAGAAAAATCCCGCGGAAAAGACGACGCTTGTGAATCGTTCAACCCCAGGCCATACTGAGTCCATGCGGAGTAGCCTGTTACTTCTGTTTGTCTTGGCGTGTTTGCCGGTCCTTCCCTCTCTTGCCGGGCAAACCGAGTCAGGGCTGGCCGGTATCTACAGCGACAGCTTGGAAGGAAGAACGACAGCTTCGGGGGAGAAGTACGACCCCAATGCGATGACAGCGGCGGCCGACCTTCGCTTGGGGATGAGGCTGGCGGTAACCAATCCCGCCAACAACCGTACGGTCACAGTAAGGGTCAACGACAACCGGGCGCTGCCCGGCGGCCGGATTCTCGACCTCTCCCGTGCCGCAGCCCAAGCGCTTGGGCTGGGCGTCGACGACGCTGTTCGCGTCGAAATTCGCGCGCTTCGGGTCGACGAACCCGACCTGACTAGGCTCCCGCCAGTTCCCCCCGCCCCACCCCCAGCCTCAGCCGCGGCCGTGCGTTCGACGCTTCCGCCACCACCAGAAACCTACTTTCAAATGGGCGCCTTCCGGACCGAACTAAACGCGCAGATTCTGGCACAGTCCCTGGTCAAGAGAGGCGAGGTTCCTCAGATCTTCAAACACGATTCTCTGTTCCGGGTTTACCTGATTGTCAAGGAAACCGAGGCCCTTGCTTTGATAGAACGATTGACCAAGGCGAAGGTCGGATTTTTCCAGGTTTCCAAGGAACCCGTCGGAACTTCGGTGAAACTGTCCACAGACTAGGCGGTGCTCTTGCAATCGTGTCCACCCTGGAGTATCTTTCTATCATGGCTAATCTAATGAAAATCGTGCTCGTCGATGACGACGAAGTCAACCTGACGTTCTGTCAAAGGGTCCTTCAGGACTACGAAACGTTTCCGTTCCGCGATCCCAAGAAAGCCCTCTCCTACTGTCTCCAAAACGAGTTTGACTTGGTCTTGACCGACATGCGCATGCCCGGAATGACGGGCATCGGGTTGATCCAAGAAATCCGCAAGAAGAAGGACGACTTTGCGTCGCTCATCGTGTCGGCGTACAACGACTCCGACTACTTGATGGAAGCGGTGAACGCTTCAAACATCTTTCAGTACCTGCTGAAGCCTGTTGAGGCCGCCGTTCTGACCGCAAAAGTGGCCGACGCCTTCCGTCACTTGAACTGGGCCAGGCAAAAGAAGTCCGAGGAGTCAAGGCTGGTCGAGCAGGCCGAGAAACTTCTTCAAGAAAACACCCAGCTGCGGTTTCACGCCTCCAGCCCCTTGGCAGCCCTCGTGGGAACCAACCCGTCGATCGTCCGCACCAAAGAGCTGATCAAGAGTTTCGCGCTTTCGGACTACCCTGTGCTCATCACGGGCGAAGAAGGCACGGGAAAGAAGCTCGTAGCGCGGTTGCTCCATGAATTCTCCGACCGGAAAGACGGACCGTTTGCCGCCATCAGCACCACGACCATACCCGAGGAGCTCCTCGAATCGGAGATCTTCGGGGCCGCGAAGAATCCGCAGACCGGACTCAAGGCCGCCCGAGACGGCTTCCTCGACCGGATGTCTGGTGGAAGCCTTTCGATTGAGGCCGTCGAAGGTCTTCCCAAGACCCTACAGAGCAAGATCCTGAGATTCGTTCAGTACGGAACCTTCTACCCCGTTGGTAGCACCGAGGAAAAGTCGGCCGACGTGCGCTTGCTGTTCAGCAGCCAATCGAGTCTGACCGCCGAAATGGATAGCGGCGCCTTCCGGAAGGACCTGTACTTCAAGATCGCCAACCTGCAGATTAAGACCTT
This sequence comes from uncultured Spirochaetales bacterium, assembly GCA_964475005.1. Classification (GTDB taxonomy): domain Bacteria; phylum Spirochaetota; class Spirochaetia; order JABEVK01; family JABEVK01; genus JAIFLN01. The sequence goes on along the minus strand of CAYYUZ010000005.1, from coordinate 219 downwards.
GCCTCTCAGGGAACGGCGCGAAGACATTCTGGCCATCATGGAGGCGCTGGCCAAACGCGAGAACCGCCGGATTCCGCTCCTCGACCCCAAACAAAAGGAACTGCTCACGCGCTACTCCTATCCGGGAAACATCCGTGAGCTTCAAGGAATTCTTGAAAAACTCAATCTGGCCTTGGGGAGCCAATCGGAACTTGTCGGAACCGAAGAAATCGAGCGGCT
>CAYYUZ010000004.1:47591-68800 GCA_964475005.1 uncultured Spirochaetales bacterium | reverse complement strand
TCTTTTTTATTCCACAGCCCCATCCAAACCAGGATGGGGCTTTTCTTTGCCACAACAAGAGACTCCCGTGAAGAAACGTTATTGACAGACCATCGCTGTGGGCTTAATGTGTGTGCGTTCACGCAAAGCGTTAACGTTCACAGGAGGCTTCAGTTGGCCCAAAAAGTATCAATATCCGCCTTGAAAGCCGGGGAACACGTCGTGTTGGGGGCCGACTTCGGTACCGACTCAGTCCGAGTCTTGGCCCTCGATCCTGCCGATGGCAAGACTCTTGGGCAGGGGGTCCGAAACTATCCGCGTTGGAAGAAAGGACTGTATTGCGATCCCGTCAAGCAACAATTTAGACAGCATCCTCTCGACTACCTGGAATGTCTTGAGGGTGCCGTCCGCGAGGCCCTAACCGCCAGCGGCCCGGACGCCGCAGCAAAAGTTCGGGGCCTCTCCCTTGACACGACCGGTTCGACACCGGTGTTTGCGGGCGCAGATGGAGTTCCCCTTGCACTCAAGTCCGAGTTTGCGGAAGACCCGGACGCGATGTTTGTGCTCTGGAAGGATCACACTTCGATTGCCGAGGCCGAGGCCATCAATGCTCTGGGCGCCAAATGGAAGGGTCCCAATTTCCTTGAATTTGTTGGCGGAATCTATTCGTCTGAGTGGTTCTGGGCCAAGGCCCTCCACATCCTGAAATCCAACCCCAAAGTCGCGAAGGCGGCGTCCACTTTGGTGGAACACTGCGATTGGATTGGTGCGCGTCTGACGGGGAACGAGGCTCCTGACAAGATCAAGCGCGGGCGGTGTGCGGCTGGGCACAAGGGCCTGTGGCACTCGAGTTTCGGAGGCTATCCCGATGCGGAGTTTTTGAAGGCCTTGGACCCTCGGTTGGTTCCGCTTGCGAAGAGCCTGGGCAATGCGACCTACACCGCTGACCACGCCGCAGGGGTGATTACTTCGGAGTGGGCCAAGAAGCTTGGGGTTCCCACAGGGACAGTGATCGGCACGGGAGCCTTTGACGTGCACATGGGTGCCCTAGGCGGCGGAATTGAGCCGCACCACCTAGTCAAAGTCATGGGGACGAGCTGCTGCGACGTGGTCACCTCTCCTTTGCCAAAGAAAGGACAATCGGAAACCGTCGTTGCGGGAATTTGCGGCCAAGTCGACGGTTCGATCGTTCCGGGGTGGCTAGGCTACGAAGCTGGCCAGTCAGCTTATGGCGACGTCTACGCTTGGTTCAAGAACTTGTTGGCATGGCCCCTTGTCCAATTTCTCCCAGCCGATCAGGCCGAAAAGCTGGCCGACAAGATCATTCCCGCCCTTGAAGCCGAGGCGACGCTAGTTCCTCCTTCCGAAGACAATGTGTTGGCCATGGACTGGCTCAACGGACGCCGCACCCCGGATGCTGACCAAAGCCTTGCGGGAGCTTTGACCGGGCTCAGACTGGGTACCGACGCTCCGAGGATCTACCGTGCTCTGATCGAGGCGACCGCTTATGGAAGCAGGGCCATCGTCGAGCGTTTTGAGTCGCAAGGTGTCAAGATCGAGGGAATCATTGCGATCGGCGGCATCACCCGCAAGTCGAAACTGGTTATGCAGATCTTGGCGGATGTGCTGGGCCGGCCGATTCGCGTTGGAGCCAGCGACCAGGCTTGCGCACTTGGCGCCGGCATGTTCGCCGCCACCGTGGCGGGTCTCTATCCGAACGTCGAGGCCGCGCGTGAAAAGATGTTCCCTGGATTCGACCTCAATTTCGTCCCCGACAAGAAGACAGCAAAGGTCTACGACCGCTTGTTCAAGAAGTATCAAACTCTCGGAACGTTCTTGGAAAAGAACAAGTAAACAAGGAGAATGCCATGATCGCTCAAAAACCCAATTTTGAATTCTGGTTCGCTACGGGTAGCCAGCACCTGTACGGACCCGAAACCTTGGAGCAAGTCGCCAAGGACAGCCAAGCCATAGTGAAGGGGCTGAACGCGGCCGGTACCGTCCCTTACCCCATCGTTTGGAAGCCCACTCTCAAGACGCCTGAGGAGATTTCGTCGCTCCTTGAGGCAGCAACGGCCGATCCCAAGTGCGCGGGTGTGATCACCTGGATGCACACCTTCAGCCCTGCGAAGATGTGGGTCCGCGGGCTGATGGTCCTCAAGAAGCCGCTGTTGCAGTTCCACACACAGTTCAACCGTGATATTCCCTGGGCGTCCATCGACATGGACTTCATGAACCTCAACCAAAGTGCGCACGGTGACCGCGAGTACGGCCACATCACCGCTCGACTGGGCCTGAAGAGGGCCATCGTAGCCGGGCACTGGCAGGATGGGGAAACTCAGCGACGCTTGGGCGTCTGGGCGAGGGTGGCCGCGGCGGTGTCCGAAGGCCGGACCGCAAGATTTGTACGCTTCGGCGACAACATGCGCGAAGTCGCCGTTACCGACGGCGACAAGGTCGCGGCGCAAATCCGGTTCGGTTGGAGCATCAACAGCTACGGCGTGGGGGAGTTGGTCCAGCGAGTGAATAAGGTTCCCTCCAAGGACGTCGAGGCCCTGGTCGAGGAGTACAAGAAGACCTACGTGGTCGGTAAGGACATTCTGGACAATCCCAAGCAGCTCGACCGGCTGAAGGTTCAGGCTCGGCTCGAAATTGCCCTCGAAGCCTTCTTGGTTGAGGGCCGCTATCTGGGTTTCACGACAAGCTTCGAAGACCTGTACGGTCTCGACCAGCTTCCCGGCTTGGCGGCCCAGCGGCTGATGGCCAAGGGCTATGGGTTTGCGGGGGAAGGCGACTGGAAGACGGCGGCTTTGGTGCGAACGATGAAACTTATGGCCGAAGGACTCCCGGGCGGAACCTCCTTTATGGAGGACTACACCTACCACATGGAAGGTGGCAAGGCCATGGTTCTCGGCAGTCACATGCTAGAGATCTGCCCCTCGATCGCCAAGGGAGATGTCAAGATCGAAGTTCATCCCCTGGGAATCGGCGGCAAAGACGACCCGGCCCGCATGGTGTTCAACGCCGCGCCCGGAGAGGCGATCAATGCGTCGCTGATCGAATTCGGCGACCGCTTCCGTCTGATCTGCAATGAGGTCAAGACCATTCCCACGCCTCATCCGATGCCCAAACTTCCTGTGGCACAGGCCGTCTGGGTCCCTTATCCCGACTTCACCACCGGTCTGGAAGGCTGGATCTGGGCCGGAGGTGCGCACCATACAGGCTACTCGACCCAAGTCAGCGCCGAACATATGCAGGTTTACGCCGATTTGGTCGGCCTGGAATACGTGAAGATCGGCAAGGGGTCAACGCTTGAGTCGATCCGTCAAACGCTCGCGGTTCAGGAATTCCTGGCCTACAAGGGCAACCTCTGATGGCATCGTCCTACCAATCCTTGAAAGAGGAGGCCTGGGAGGCCAACATCCAAATCCCCAAACACGGTCTTGCGCTGTTCACGTGGGGCAACGTGTCGGCCTTTGACAGGGCCAAGGGCGTTTTGGCGATCAAGCCGTCCGGGGTGCCTTACGACGAGCTCAAGGTCGACGACCTTGTGGTGGTCGACCTTGACGGCAGGATCGTCGAGGGAAAGCTTCGCCCCTCGTCCGACACGCCTACCCACCGGGTCCTGTACCGCGCGTTTCCCACAATCGGCGGGGTTGTGCATACCCACTCCACGTACGCCACAGCGTGGAGTCAGGCGCAGATTCCCTTGCCGGTGTGGGGGACAACGCACGCCGACCACAGTCCGTTTGAGGTTCCCTGCACTCCTGTTCTTTCCAAAGCCCAGGTGGAGGGGGATTACGAGCTCGAGACCGGCAATCTCATCGTCGAAACCTTTCGCGGACGAGATCCCGAGGCGACGGCGATGGTGCTAGTTGGCGGCCACGCTCCTTTCACGTGGGGAAAGAACGCCTCGAAGGCCCTTTATCACGCCGTGGTCTTGGAAGAAGTCGCAAAAATGGCCATCATGACAAGGATCGCGGCGGGAGGGGCGTCTGTGCCCGGACTGCCTGCCCACTTGATTGCCAAACATTATGAAAGAAAACACGGGCCAGGGGCCTACTACGGACAAAATTGAACCCGCAACGATGAAGGAAATCGCCCGGCTGGCCGGTGTCTCGATCGGTACCGTCGACCGGGTTCTCCACCGCCGAGGGCGGGTTTCTCCCGAGAACGTGGCGAAAATCAACGCCATTGTCGCCGAAAGCGGCTACCGGCCCAACGTTTTTGCCAGTCGGCTTTCGGGCGGAACCGCGGTCCGGACGATAGGTGTGTTGATGCCCGAAGCCGATCAAGACTTCGGGTATTGGCGCCTCATCCGTAACGGGATCGAGAAATCGGCCCGGGAACTTGAACCGCTTCAGGTTGCTGTGACGATTGAAACCTTCGATCGAAACTCGCCCGAAAAGTGCGCCGAGGCGTTTCGAGACCTGACTGTGTCGGGTTGCCGGGCCTTGGCGATCGCTCCCATTCATAGTCGCGTGCTTCGACCTCTGGTCGAAGCCTTGGAACCCAGCCTTCCCCTTGTATTTTTCGACACCGATATGGCCTGCGCCAGGCCTCGCTGTTTTGTGGGTCAGGACCCTTGGCAAGGGGGATACCTTGCCGGAAAACTGCTGGGATTAACGCTGGAACCCGGCAGACCGATGATTCTTGTCCGTTTCGACGAGGACGATGAACACCTGCAAAAGCGGTCGGAGGGCTTTGAAGCCTACGCCAAAGGGTCGGCACGGCAAGTGCTAGTTCTGGAACAGAAGATTGCCGATCCCCTGGATCGGAGGCGGGCCGATACAGCGCTGTTTTTGGCCAGGCACCCCGCTGCCGGCGGCATGTTTGTCCCTAACGCTTCAGTGGGGGAGTACGCGCTGGCCGGACTTGGTCGGCGCATGGTTGGTTATGATTTGATTCCTGGAAACATCGCGGCCTTGCGTGAAGGCCGGCTTGACTTCGTCCTTTCTCAACGGCCCGAAGTGATCGGCTATGAGGCAGTCAGGCAACTGAGTCGGGTGCTTCTGTTTCGAGAGCCCTTGCCGGACCGAATTGGTCTGCCCCTCGATGTGATCCTCAAGGAAAACCTGGAGGGGCATCTGGAGGGGATCAGCTCTTGACCGGTCCGACGGCCTCGGAAGCGACTTCGCACTCGCGCGCCTTGGTCACTTCCAGCAGCTTGGCGTAGGTCAAAGGAACCCCGGACGCGCTGGTTCCGGCCGCCGGATAGATGGTCTCCCACTTCTTCAAACTTGAGTCGAGGTAGATGGGCGTTCCGACAATTCCAAACGGACACACCCCGCCGACCCGAAAGCCGGTAACCGCAAAAGTCTCCTCGGGGCTGGCCATGCTGGCCTCCCTTCCGACGAGCCGTTTGAGCTTTCCAGAGCTGACCTTGGCGTCACCTGCGAGCAGCACAAGGTGGAATGCCCCTGTTTTGTCCTTGAACAACAGCGACTTGGCAATTTGGCCGACCTCGCAGCCGATTTGAGCCGCGGCGAGGGTCGAGGTCGGTGTGGACCCTGGTTCGAATTCGAGGGCCTTGAGCCCGTGGCTGTCGAGGAACTGCCGCACCTGGGGAGGAAGGGAGGTGTTCATGGGCAACAGATTAACGGGCCTGGGCAAAAAAGAAAACTGGCTCCTCCCTGCGGCTCCTCTACGGTCGCCAAGAATCCGTCTTGCTTTCGAGTTCGCCACGACTTACTCTTTCTTGTAGACGCTCTGCAGGTGAGGAGGAAGGCATGGCTGATTCAAAAACGGCCGTGGTCGCCGGGGGTACCGGCGGCATCGGCGAAGGTCTGGTCAGGGTTCTGCTCGAAGACGGTTGGTCAGTGTTTGTTCCTGTCCGAGGCACCGAGAAAGGTGATCGTCTCCGGGCGTACACGGCAGACGTGTCGGGCGACAGATTGCACATGGTTTCCGCCGATCTCGCCGTTGGTTCCGAGGTCGCTTCTTTCCGGCGCCATGTGCTCGAAGAATCAGAAACTCTCGACCTGGTGGTGGTTTCGGTGGGGAGTTCGTACTACGGCTACAGCCTTCACAAGATTCCTCAGATTGATTGGGAGAGGTTACTTACGGAGAACCTCGCCACCCATTTCAATCTTCAGCACGAATTTTTGGAGACCTTGCACGCCCGCGACCACGGGGTCTACGTGACGCTTACCGGACCGGAGGCTGATTTCGCCCACCCGGAGACGGGTTTGATGTCCATCCTGGCCGCCGCCCAGAAAATGATGTCCCGCATCGAGGCGCTGGAAGCCTCGGGAACGGGGGTTCAAGTTTACTCGGTGACTTCTAGGACTCCGATTGCGACCCGGGCCCGGGGAGAACAGAGTGGCGCCAGTTGGATCACGCCGCTCGAACTCGGCGCCTATGTTTTGGGTTTAGCGCGCGGGAAGGTGGCGGGCTCCAAGGAGTCTCTGCACGTCTTGGAAACCAGGGAACAGCTGCGCGGTCTCTTGCAACTATCTTGACGTTTCATTGACATCTTAGGACATTAGACTATAATTGTCTAAGATGGATTAACTGAGTAACAACTGTCCATCGTCGGGGGCAGAATGCAACTCTCGGTCAAAGAAGCCGCTACCATTCTGAGCGTGTCGGAAAAGACCATTTACCGATGGATCAAGCAACAGGTGATACCGGCATACCAGATTAACGAACAGTTCCGTTTCAACCGAAGCGAGTTGCTGGAGTGGGCGACCTCGCGCCGCATCAAGGTCCATCCCGACATTTTCAAAGAAACCGAGAGTTCGGCGACACCTCTTCCGAGTCTGTGCGAGGCACTGAAGTCCGGAGGCATTTTTTACAGGGTGGGCGGCAACGATTCCGCCTCGGTGCTGCGTTCCGTGGTGGATGTGCTCAAGCTTCAAGATGAAGTCGACCGCGAATTTCTGTTTGAGGTTTTGATGGGAAGAGAGACCTTGGGTTCCACGGGGATTGGTGACGGCATCGCCATCCCCCACGTACGCAACCCCGTTGTTCTCCACGTCAACAAACCAACAGTCACGCTTTGTTTCCTGGAGAGCCCGATCGACTTCAAGGCCATCGACGCCAAGCCCGTCAACATCCTGTTCACCCTGATCAGTCCAACGGCCAGGGCTCACCTTCACTTGCTGTCGAGGTTGGGTTACGTGCTCCACAGTGCGCAATTCAAAGAGGCTCTGCACCGCCAAGCCCCGCGTGAGGAAATCATGACCCGTTTGGAAACGGCCGAAGCGTCCCTACCCGCGAATCGGAAGTCCGAGTAGCCGGTATCATGGACCTCGCGCTTTCGGTAGTTTCCTTTTTTCTGGCGCTCTTCAGCGGCCTTCCCTCGCTTCTGATGCCCAAATCTTCGATGCGCGGCCAGCAGGCGTCGGTTGTCGCCATGACGCTGTCGATGACCCTCGGGCTGACCGCTGTATTTTTGGGCCCGACCCCCGCCGTTCCCATGGTCTTTCCCTGGCCGGCGCTTGAAAATAGCCTTATTGGTCTAGACGCCCTGAGCCGGTTCTTCCTCTGCCCGGTTCTGCTGGTCGGGGGACTGGGATCGATCTACGGGCTGGCCTACTGGCCTCAAACCCAGCACAAGGGAAATGGACGAAAAGTCAGCGTCTTTTGGGGGATACTTGTCGCAGGCATGATCTTGCTCGTCCTCGCCAAGCACGCGCTTGCGCTCCTTTTGGGCTGGGAAATGATGGCTCTCTCCGCCTTCTTTTTGGTTTCGACGGAAGACGAAAAGAGGGAAACCAGAAAGGCGGCCTACGTCTACCTTGTCGCCGCCCATGTCGGCACCCTGACTTTGTTTGCGCTGTTCGTGCTCTGGAGACTGGCCACCGGCTCCTACGATCTGGTTCCTGTTTCTGCGCAGAAGTTGAGCGTTGGCGCGGTCAATCTGTTGTTCGGTTTGTCGTTGCTCGGCTTTGGTCTCAAGGCCGGCATCGTGCCTCTTCATTTTTGGTTGCCGTCAGCCCACGCCAACGCGCCTACCCATGTCTCGGCCATCTTGTCTGGCGTGGTGCTAAAAATGGGCATCTACGGTCTGGTCAGGATGTCGGGACTGTTGCCGACGGCTCCGCCATGGGGCGGCCTGATCCTGACTTTGGGAGTCGTAAGCGCGCTTCTTGGGGTCGTCTTCGCCTTGGCGCAACACGATCTCAAGCGGCTCTTGGCCTACCACAGCGTGGAGAATATCGGAATCATACTCATGGGGTTGGGCCTGGCCCTGCTGGGGAGGTCAACCGGCCACCTCGAGTGGGAGGTTCTCGGCTTGGCCGGCTGCCTGCTACACGTTTGGAACCACAGCCTGTTCAAGTCGCTTCTCTTTTTCGGTACGGGGTCGGTGATTCATCAGACCGGCACCCGGGAGATCGACCAACTCGGCGGACTTCTGGGGCGCATGCCGTGGACTGGGGGGTTGTTTCTGCTGGGCGCGGTGGCCATCTGCGGCCTCCCTCCTCTCAACGGTTTCATCAGTGAATGGCTTGTATACGCGGGCCTGTTTGGATCCCTGGCCAAGACGGGGTCCGCGGGTTTGGGTGTGGCCCTGGCGGTTCCCATCCTGGCTGCCGTCGGCGCCCTGGCCGTCGCCTGCTTTGTAAAAGTCTTTTCGACGGTGTTTTTGGGCCTTCCCCGGACGGAGGCAACACACAACTCGCGGGAATCCTCGCCCAGCCTACTGGTCCCCATGGGCATCTTGGCGACGCTCTGCGTCTTGATCGGCATCGGACCGATCCTGCTGATACCGATGCTGGATGAGGTGATTGCACCCTGGAGCCGGTTGCCGACTCAGGCGGTCCCCGGCCTTGCGACCGTCAGTTCACTTGGACCCTTGGGAGCGTTCTCGTGTGTCTTGCTGTTAGCCATCCTGGGTACTGTGCTGGTGATGCGCTGGCGCGCGAGGAAGGTCATGACCTGGGATTGCGGCTATGCCCGGCCCACGGCCAGGATGCAGTACACGGCCTCCTCCTTGGCTCAAACCATCGTCAGGCTCTTTGACTGGGTTCTTCGCTCCAAAGAGCACCGCCCCAAGCTGGAGGGGCCATTTGCTGCCAAAGCGAAGTGGAGTTCGCACGTGGACGAATTGGTTCTCGATCGCGTCCTGGCACCGGCCAGCCGCGGGGTCGCCCGATGGATCGCGTGGTTTCGCCGGTTTCAGAAGGGTCTGGCCCAACTCTACATCACCTACATCCTGCTCGCCCTTATCCTCATGCTGGCGACCCTAGTTCCCCTTCAGGAACTCTGGGGCCGTTTGATGGCGCCATGAGTCTTGAACTTGTGCTTGGGGGTGCCGGACTCATGGCCTTCAGCGGGGTCCCGGGATACCTGCTACCGAACCGTACCTTAGGGCAACGCGTTTCGTCAGTGCTTATGGTTTTCGGAAGTGTTTTCGGTTTGACCGGGGTTGGAGTCTTTCTGTTCAATCGCGAGGTCACTTTTCTCCGCTGGGAATGGTTCCTCCCGGTTGGCCAGTTTTCAGTTTCACTCGATGCGTTGTCGGTCGTCTTCCTGGCCTTGATCTTTGCCGTCCCCGGTTTGGGTTCGGTCTACGGTTTGGGGTACTGGCCGGCGTCGGAACACGGGAACAACAGCCGCCGCCTCGGTCTGGCCTTTGGCGTGCTTGCCGGTGCCATGGCGATGGTGGTCGTGGCTCGCGACGGCGTCCTTTTTCTGATTTCGTGGGAACTCATGGCGCTCGCCGCGTTCTTCGCGGCCAATGCCGAACACGAGAAGCCCAAAGTAGCCGAGGCCGGCTGGGTCTACTTGGTCGCCACGCACGTTGGGACCTTGTTCCTGCTGGCGATGTTTTCGCTCTGGTCCAGTGCCACGCTTTCCTTCAGCCTTGAGAACCCGGCGACCCTGACGCTGACTATGGCAACAACTGTCTTTTCTTTGGGTCTAGTGGGATTTGGCTTCAAGGCGGGCATGATGCCGCTGCACGTGTGGCTTCCCTCCGCTCACGCCAACGCCCCCAGCCACGTGTCGGCGGTCATGTCGGGCGTGATGTTGAAAATGGGGATCTATGGGATTTTGAGGATGACCTCGCTTCTTCCCGTTGCTTCCCAGTGGTGGGGACTCAGCGTACTTTTCCTCGGCGCGTTGACCGGGTTGGGAGGAATCGTCTTTGCTCTGGGTCAGCGGGACGTCAAGAAGATCCTGGCCTACAGCAGCATCGAGAACATTGGGATCATTCTGTTGGGGATCGGTTTGGCACTTTTGGGAAGATACTACGCGCGACCTGACTGGATCGTGCTCGGGTTGGGAGCTTCGCTGTTCCATGTGTTCAACCACGGTCTGTTCAAACCGTTGCTCTTTCTTGGAGCAGGCGTCGTCATCGAGGCTTCGGGAACGAGAGACATCGACAAGATGGGGGGGCTGGGACAACGCTTTCCTGGCGTGATGCTGGCGTTCCTGGTGGGAGCCGTGGCCATCAGCGCGCTGCCGCCTTTGAACGGTTTCGCGAGCGAGTGGCTGCTTTCCCTTGGTTTCTTCCGCGCGCTGACCCTGGGGTCGGCAGGGACCGCACTCGCCGTCTCTGCGGGAGCAGCCCTGCTGGCCTTGATCGGGGCTCTGGTTCTGGCTTGCTTTGTGAAACTTTTCGGGACGATCTTCCTGGGAAGTGCCAAAACGCCGCTGGCGAATCACGGCCCGGGGCCTAGTCAAAGCGTGCCTCTAGTTGTTTTGGCTGCAACTTGTGTGCTGGTCGGGTTCTTTCCGGCGCCCGCTGCCTCCATTCTCGATGCGGCGGTACGCGATTGGGCACCGGCCTCGGCGCTCTTGCCTGTGTCGACGCTAGCCCCCCTGCCGTGGCTGACGGTTTTCGGATTCGCCTTGGTGTTGCTGGTCTCCTGCATCCTTTTTGCTTTTCACGGACAAAGGAAAAAACGGACCGTCTCGCGGCTGACCTGGGATTGCGGTTACGCTCAGCCCGGCTCTCGGATGCAGTACACGGGTTCTTCTCTCAGTCAGAACCTAGTCGGGCTCTTTCGTTTCGCGCTTTGGCCGCGCGAACTGCGTCCTTTCCTGCCGACGGTATTTCCCGGACGAACGCGGTTTCGGCAGCAGGTTCCCGACTTCATCTTGGAACGGTTGGTGAAGCCGTTGTTCCGGGCGGTTGGCCGACAGGCTCCCCGTATTCGTTTCTTGCAGAGAGGCCAGACACAAATCTATATCCTTTACGTCTTTGTCGTGACCGTTCTTCTTCTGGTATTTGGGGAATTCGGAGGTTTTCATGGTTGACACCCTTATCCACATGGTCCTTCTTTTCGTTCTCCCCCCGCTTCTGCTGGGCATTATCGCCAAGACCAAGGCCTGGTTTGCCGGTCGTCGCGGTGCCCCGTTGCTTCAGCCGTACTACGACCTGATCAAACTTTTCCGCAAGAACCTTGTGCAGAGCACCACGACAACCTGGGTTTTCCGCGCCGGTCCCGCCGTCGGCGTTGTGACTGTCGTTTTGGCCGGTCTTCTGCTTCCTTTCGGGGGAAGAGAAGCGCCGGTCTCCTTCACGGGCGACCTGATCCTGTTTGCCTATCTTCTGGCCTTGGGGCGTTTCTTTACAACCACTGCCGCCCTCGATACGGGTTCGGCCTTCGCCGGCATGGGCTCGGCGCGGGAAGTCACCTTTGCCGTCCTCACCGAACCGGCGCTGTTCTTTTCGTTCCTAGTGCTGGTCAAGCTTTCGGGCTCGTTGACCCTGGGCGGCATGCTCATGTCGGGAAACTTCTCGCTGGGAGCCACCCCGTCGATTGTGCTGATGACGCTTGGGCTTTTTGTGATCCTTCTGGCCGAAACCTCGAGGATTCCTGTGGATGACCCCAACACCCACCTTGAGCTGACCATGATCCATGAAGCCATGGTTTTGGACCACAGCGGGCCCCTTTTGGCAACGGTTCAGTACTCGGCGTCGATCAAGCTTCTGCTGCTGGCGTCGCTTCTTGTCAACGTCGTGACCCCGGTCCAGACGCTTCTGCCGTGGGCAAACTGGCTCGTGTTTCTGGGAGAAGTCTTATTGTTGACCCTGATCATCGGCGTGGTCGAGTCGGTCATGGCCAGGCTGCGGATGAGCCGTGTGCCCTATCTGCTGGTGGCGGCCTTTTTGCTGTGCGGTTCGAGTTTGATTCTCTTGATGAGGTGAGAAAATGACGGAAATTCTCAACGCTTTGCTTATGATTATGTTGGTCCTCAACCTCTTCGCGTTAGCCTCCAGCCGCATTGTGACGGTCATCCGCATCGTAGCGGTTCAGGGTGTGGTCTTGGGCATCATTCCCATTTTGATGCACGAGACACTGACCCTTCCTGTCATCGTTGCCGCCGCCGCAGCCATCACAGTCAAGGGAGCGCTCATTCCCGGAATCATGTTGCGGGCGCTTCGGGACGCCCAAATCAAGCGGGAAGAGGAGCCCCTCATCGGTTTCCTGCCGTCGATCATTCTGGGCGCCGTGGCGACCGCCGCCACCTTGCTGCTTTTTGGTCCGGTGCCGCTTGTCGGCCAGCCTCCGGGGCTGCTGATCATCCCCACCTCGATCGCCACCCTGCTGGTGGGGTTTATTCTGCTGACGACAAGGTTCAAGGCCATCTCTCAGGTTCTCGGCTACCTTGTGCTTGAGAACGGCATCTTTGTCTTCAGTCTCCTGCTGATCGAGGCCATCCCGCTGGTGATCGAAATGGGAATGCTTCTTGATCTGTTTGTCGCTATCTTCGTGATCTCCATCATCACCAACCATATCAACCGCGCGTTTTCGTCTCTGGACACCCGAAAGCTCGTTTCGTTGAAGGAGGACTGAGCCATGGGCCTGCTTCTGATCGTTTTGCCCCTTCTGGCGGCCGCGGTGGCATTCTTGGTTCCCTCAAACCGCGTCCGGCCGTGGTTGTTGCCCGTGCTGGGGACCGCCCATCTGACACTCACGATCCTGGCACTTTCGTATCCTTTGCTCTCGATTTCGTGGGATTGGCTGGTTCTTGACGCCTTGGGCAAGGTCGTGATTCTTTGCGTGAGCACGCTGTTCTTCTTCTGCTCCTTTTACGCCGTTGGCTATCTGCGACACGTGATTGAGCGTCCCAACCGGGTTTTTGTCGCATGTCTGTGTGCGTTTCTGGGGATTGTCTCGCTGGTCGTCCAGGCGCATCACCTTGGCCTGCTGTGGATCGCCATCGAGGCGACCACTCTGGCCACGGCACCGCTGATCTATTTCAACCATACAAAGCTTAGCATCGAGGCGACATGGAAGTATCTGCTAGTCAGTTCGGTGGGAATCGCCTTGGCGCTTCTGGGAACCTTCTTCTTGGCGTTCTCGGCCATGCAGGGGGGCATGCCCGCTTCGCTTTCGCTGGAAGACCTGTTTCGTGACGGCACGCATCTGTCCAAGCCTTGGCTTCGCGCCGCCTTTATTCTGCTTCTGGTTGGCTACGGGACCAAGATGGGACTGGCGCCCATGCATAGTTGGAAGCCCGATACCTACGGGGAATCCGCAGGAGTCGTTGGCGCGATCTTCGCTGGCGGAGTCACTTGCGTGGCGTTTCTAGCGTTGCTCCGCGTCGATCAGGTCTGTGTCGCCGCGGGCGAGGGGGTTTTCGCCAATCAACTTTTGTTGGTCATGGGAATCCTTTCCATGGCAGTGGCCGGTCTGTTCATGATCGGGCAGCGGGATATCAAGAGGCTGTTGGCGTACTCAAGCGTCGAACACATGGGTATCCTTGTGCTTGGCCTGGGAATTGGGAAGACAGCTCTTTTTGGCACGCTGCTGCACGTGGTCAACAACACGCTGACCAAGGGCGTGCTTTTCCTATCGGCGGGCAACATTCAGCGGGCCTTTGGGAGCAAGAGCACGGCCGACGTTACGGGAGCCATCCGGCGGTTGCCAATTTCTGGCAGTCTCTTCTTGCTGGGGTTTCTGGCCATCACAGGGTCGCCACCTTTCGCGCCGTTTGTCAGCGAATTTGCCATTCTGAACGGCGCGATCGATGCCAGGCAGTTTGTTGTCGCCGGGCTTTTCCTCCTCCTCCTTTTGATCGTATTCATTGGAATGGGCAAAACGGTCCTGGGGGTGGTTCAGGGTGCGGTTCCCACAACGATCAAGGACACGGGGTACCACGATAACTTCCTGACGGCGGCACCGGTGCTGGTTCTGGCCGGTTTGGTGCTGTTGTTCGGCCTGTATCTTCCAGCCCCGCTCAACCAATGGATTCACGAAGCGGTTTTCGCCCTGGAGTATCCGTCATGAGCGCGTCATCCCGGTTCGTCGAAGTCACCTTGGGGAAATCTGTGGCTGTAGAGTCCGTTCCGCTTCTGGGCGAGACCGAGTTCCAGGAGGGCCTGCTTTCCGGCGTCGTTCAGGGGTGGCGGGTCTCTTCGTTCTTTGGCGTCAGCGTGGGCTCCGGGGTTCAGTTGTTTGTCCTTCTGGCAGACGACCGGGAGAACCACCTCTTCGCGGCCAGGATGGAGGTGCAAGGAAATTCCTTCGCATCCCTGACGCCACAATGCCCCCAAATCCATTTATTCGAGAGGGAAATTGCCGAGCAGTTCGGCTTGATTCCGCGCGGGCACCCTGAATTGAAGCCCGTTCGCTACCACAGGTCGTGGACCGATCACGACGCCTGGGGCCGGGACTTGCAGACCGTCGTTTTGCCCGCGGTTCATGACTTCTATCGGGTCGAGGGCCAGCAGGTCCACGAAGTCTCGGTGGGACCGGTCCACGCCGGTATCATCGAACCGGGGCACTTCCGCTTTCAATGTCATGGGGAGGAAGTTTTTCACCTTGAAATTGCGCTAGGGTTTCAGCATAGGGGTGTCGAGGAGAGTCTTGCTGGCGGCCCCAACAAGCGGACCCGGCATCTTTTGGAAACCGTGGCAGGCGACTCCACCATCGCGCATGGCACAAGCTACAGTCAGATCCTTGAGTCCTTGTCCGGGAGCCACCCTAGCGCCCGTGCCCAGATTTTGAGGGGGATTGCCCTGGAGCTGGAACGGTTGGCCAACCATGTCGGTGACCTCGGGGCCCTGGCCGGCGACACGGGTTTTCTGCCCACGTCCAGTTTCTGCGGTCGCATCCGCGGGGACTTTCTCAACCTCACGGCTCTTTTGTGTGGCAATCGGTTCGGCCGTGATTTCGTGGTTCCCGGGGGCGTGCTGTTTGATCTAGACGACCAGCGCCGCGAGGAATTCCAGCGGCGATTGGCCGTTATGGAACCCGAGACCAAGAGCGCGATCAACCTGCTCTGGGAAAACCAGTCGGTGATGGCGCGTCTTGAAAATACAGGACGTCTGCCTCAGGCCATGGCTATCGAACTGGGTGTTGTGGGGCCCGCCGCCCGAGCGGCCGGGCTGGCGCGCGACGTCCGCTTCAACCAGCCCTCGGGAATCTACCGTCTGGCCCAGATTCCCGTTTCCACCTTCGAGTCGGGGGACGTGTTCGCCCGGGCCTACGTCCGCTGGCTCGAGATCCAGCAGTCGCTCGATTTCATCCGAGACCAGCTTCAAACGATGCCCGCTGGAGAGGTGGGTTCTTTTGTGGAGCCTCTGGCGCCCAATAGTCTGAGTGTGTCATTGAACGAGGGCTGGCGGGGAGAGGTGTGCCACGCGGCGATCACCGACGCTCAGGGGAGGTTCGTCCGTTACAAGATTGTCGATCCGTCTTTTCATGACTGGAGCGCCCTGGCCTTCGTCATGCGAAACCAGGAGATCTCGGACTTTCCGCTGTGCAATAAGAGCTTCAACCTATCCTACTGCGGACACGATCTATGAACTTTGGAGGACAGTATGCCCAACATTCTTAAGACCCGGCTTCAGCAGGGTCAGCGGACGATTTCCTTCCCCAAAGGCGCGCCGCCGCCCTTGCCCGATCGCTTTCGAGGCCGCCCGCTGATCGACAGTTCAAAGTGTCCGGAGGGCTGCTCGGTATGCGTCGAGGTCTGCCCGACGAGTGCGATTGCGGCCCGGAGTCTTCAAATCGATTTAGGAAAGTGCCTGTTTTGCACAGACTGCGAACGCTCTTGCCCTGTGGGCGCCATCACGCACTCGGGAGACTACCGTCTTGCTGTCCGCGAACGCCGGGACCTGCTGGTAGAGGGCGATCAAAGGGCCTTGGTACTGGCGTCGGCTCTCGAAAAAAAGATCAAGAGTCTTTTCGGGCGCTCGTTCCATCTCCGGCAAGTCAGTGCCGGGGGTTGCAACGCCTGCGAAGCCGATGTGAACGTGCTGAACACAATTGGGTGGGACTTGGGGCGGTTCGGAATTCAGTTTGTGGCCTCACCGCGTCACGCCGACGGCCTGCTAATTACAGGGCCTGTGACGCCCAATATGGTTCTGGCCCTCAAGAAGACCTGGGACGCCGTGCCTGAACCGAAACTGGTAATCGCAACCGGGGCCTGCGCCATCAGCGGAGGGCTGTTTGCGGCCACCAACGGCGAACAGACGGGCGTCGACCCGCTCCTGAAGGTCGACCTCTATATTCCCGGCTGTCCTCCCCACCCGCTGACCATCCTCGACGGATTGCTTCGTCTTTTGGGGCGCATCAAGCCGGACCCGCAGAACCCCGGGAATCCAGCCAGAACGTCGCGGGACCATCGTTGACCGACAAGACCTTCATTGACGCCTGAAATTCGCCTGTCGCCACCGACGGGTGGCGTTCACGGAACCAGCCGACCACCTGGGGCCACCAAGACCTGGCCTCTTCAACGGGCAGCGCCCGATCAAAGCCGGGTCGTCGCCCGCGGCGGAGGTCTCCGGCTAGGGTGAACTGGCTGACCAGAAGCAAGTCGCGGTCGCCCAGATCCAGGTTCATCTTACCGGCTTCATCCTCGAAGACCCTCAGCCCGAGGATCTTGCCCCCCGTCCATTCGAGATCGGCGGCTTGATCGCCCTTCTCAAGACCCAAATACACGAGAAGGCCCGGGCCGATCGAGGCAACGACGGTGTCCGCCACGCTGACCGAAGCTTGGGAAACCCTCTGAATGACGGCTTTCAAGGTTGTTCCTGCCACCGGTATTCCATCCGCCGGGCCGTTCTGCGGGCCACCGATTCGCCCTCAAGCCGGGCGACGAGGTGCAGCGCCATATCGATCCCTGAACTGATGCCGCCGCTGGTGACCAGGGGACCCTCGTCGACCCATTTGACGCCGCGGTCTAGAGTGACCCTTGGCCAGCGGGACTCAAACTCATCAAAGTCGAGGTGGTGGGTTGTCGCGCGGCGTCCATCCAAAAGTCCGGCCTCAGCCAGAAGAAAGGCTCCGGTGCAGACCGAGGCGATCACGGGTACCTGATCGGCGCGCGAGCCTAGCCAATCCAGGAATGGTCTGTCGAGAATTGTGATCTTCTCGGCGCCGTACCCGCCAGGAACAAGCAGAAGGTCGAGGGCTTCGGCTTCGTTGTAGAGTTGGTCGGCCAGGATTCTCAGTCCGTTGCGTGCCCGGACGGGACCTGGGCGCGTTGCCAATACGGTCACTTGGAAGAGCTTGTCGCCGGTATCTGTTTCCGTGATCGAGAAGACCTCGAACGGACCGGCAAAATCCAGGACTTCCACCTCGTCAAAAACCACGATACCGACGCGTCTCACGGGCACCTCCTCTGCGCCCATTATGAACTCGCGCGGGGGACAAAAAAAAGGCCCCCCGGAGGGGGCCCAGAAACGGAGGTCAGATCAGTACAAGACGTTCTTCGCGTCTGTGCTGTCGATGTTGTCCTTGTTGACCAACAGGAAGCCCGTGTCGACATAGGCGGCGATCTTTTTCTTCCCGATGGCGACGTCGTAGGCCGCCTGGACGCCCTTGGCACCCATGTTGTAGGCGCTTTGAACGGCGATGGCCTGAAGGGTTCCATCCTTGACGAAGTTGGCCAGAACGCTGTTGCCGTCGAAACCGATGGCGACGAGTTTGCCCGCAAGGCCGGCCTGGGCAATGGCGCGGCCCATACCGACGGCCGACGGCTCGTTGGCGCCGAAGAACCCGACGAGATCCGGGTTCGAGGCCAGAGTGTTGGTGACCTGGTTGAGGGCCGTGACTTGGTCGGAGTTCGAGTACTGGGTCGAGACAATGGTGAACTTCGAGTTGGCCGCGATATAGTCCTTGAATCCGCCGACGCGGCCGATTTCGCTTCCCACTCCGGCCACGTATGATTCAACGGCGATCTTGCCGGTGCTGAGTCCCTTGGCCTGGAGCCTCGCGATCATGTCCTTAGCCACGGCTTCTCCCGCGGCCTTGTTGTCGGTTGCCAGGAACGAAACGTAGTTCGCCTTGTCGCCTTCCAGCAGGGAGTCGATGATGATCACAGGAATGTGCGCATCTTTGGCTTTCTTTATGGCGGGGATCAGAGCCTTGGTGTCAGAAGGCGCCAGAACGATGGCCTTGACGCCGCGGTCGATGGCGTTCTCCACGATGTTGATTTCTTCGTTGACGTTGGACTCAGATTGAGGTCCGAGGAAGGTCATCGAAAGCTTGGGCGTGACCTTCTTCAACGCTTTGGTAGCGTCAGAAGCTCCCGTTTGAACGTTCTGCCAGAAACTGGAGTTTCCAGTCTTGACGATGACGGCGATCTCCTGCGCAAACGAGAAGCTCGCCAAAAAAGCAAAGCCCGCGAGGAACATAACAGCTTTTTTCATAAAAAGCCTCCTTGAAACTTGTACCGATCCCTACGGATCGGATTCTTTATCCTTTGCGTTTCTTGGGCCGATTGCGGATCTGGTCCACCGCGACGGCCAAAATCACCACGCTACCGATGACGATCTGCTGGGCGAAGTAGCTGGCTCCCATCATGGTCAGCCCTGTGCTCAAGACGCCGATGATGAACGACCCGATCACGGTCCCGCCAATGGTCCCGACGCCACCCATGAGGCTCGTTCCTCCAATGACCGCCGACGCAATGGCGTTCATCTCGTAGCCGATTCCGCCATTGGGCTGTGAAGTCACCATTCTTGAGGCCAGAAGGATGCCGACCAATCCCGAAAGGAAGCCGGCGATGATGTAGGTGATGACCTTGTAGCGGTTGACTTTGATACCGGAAAGCCGGCTGGCTTCCTCATTGGAACCGATGGCAATGGCGTAGCGTCCAACCTTGGTCTTTTTGAGGAGGAAGCTGAAGATCAAAACCATCAGGATCATGATGAGCACGATGTACGAAACACCGGGGAAGACCGTGTTGACGCTTCCGTCGTCGGCTGTCTGGACCACCTTGAAGAGCGTGTTGTTGGCAAGATTCCCGAAATCGTCGGGGGCAGGGCTTGAATTGGCGTTGGTGATCGTCAGGACGACCCCGCGCAAGATCATCATGCTCCCCAAGGTGGCAATGAAGGGGGGAAGACGGAGCCGGGTGATCAGCAGGCCGTTTCCCAGACCGCACAGCGCGCCGATGCCCACGCCTGCCACCATGGCCAACCAGCTTGGGACTCCCGCGTTGGCAATCATGACGGCGGCCGTACCCGCTAGCGCCACCACCGAACCGATCGACAAGTCGATGCCCGCGGTGATGATGACGAAGGTGACCCCAATGCCCATCATGGTGATCGTGGCGGTCTGCAACGCCATGGTCAGCACGTTGCGGACTGTGAAGAAATTGTTTGCAGTTACCGAGAACACCACAAACAGGAGCACGAAGGCTCCAAAGGTGATGAAACTGCCGAGCGAGACCGGTGCCCGTTTACCGGCGAGGCTCTCTTTGTTGGGAAGCACTTCGTTCATTCTGCTGATCCTTTCTTGATTCCAGAGGCGTAGGTGAGGATTTCTTCTTGGTTGGTCTGACGGGTGACCAGGGTCGCGGCCAGGCGGCCTTGATGCATGACAAGAACGCGGTCGGTCATCCCTAGAATCTCAGGGAGTTCGGAGGAGATCATCATGACCCCGAAGCCTTCCCTGGCCAGCTTTTCCATGAGTTCGTAGATTGCGAATTTGGCGCCGACGTCGATTCCCCGGGTCGGCTCATCGAAGATCAAAACCTTTGATTCACAGAACAGCCACTTTCCGATGACCACCTTCTGCTGATTGCCCCCCGAGAGGTTGTTGACCTTTTGGGCGAGGCTGGGAGTCTTGATGCTCAAGGCGGTCACGAACCTTTGGGCGGCCTCGAGTTCGCGGCGGCCCGAAATCACCCCACCGTTGGGAGCGACGGCCGACAGGTTGGCCATTGTGATGTTTTCAGCCACCGTCATCCGAATCACCAGGCCCTGGCCCTTGCGGTCCTCCGACAGGTAGCCGATCCCGTGATCGATGGCCGCCGAGGGGCTAGTGATGTGAACTCGCTTTCCGAACAAACGGACTTCTCCATGATCGACGGGGTCGGCACCGAAAAGGGCTCGTGCCAGTTCGGTTCGCCCGGCGCCCATCAAGCCCGCCACGCCAAGGATTTCTCCCCGAAACAGGTCAAACGAGATTCCGTCAAGGACGCCCTTTCGGGAAAGGTTGCTGACTCCGAGAATGACCTCGTCCGTCGGCTGGTTGGCTCGAGTCGGGAACTTGTTCTCCAACGACCGCCCCACCATTCGGTTCACAACCTCGTCCATCGAAATCTTGCCGTAGTCGTCGGTGCTGATGTACTTTCCGTCGCGGAAAATCGAGATGCGGTCGACGATGTGCTGCAGTTCCTCGAGTCTGTGGCTGATGTAGATGATGCCCACTCCGCGTTCACGCAGGCCGTGGATAACTTCGAACAGCTCGTCGATCTCGGCTTCGGTCAACGCCGAGGTCGGTTCGTCCATGATCAGCACCTCGGATTCCTGCGAGAGGGCCTTGGCGATCTCGACCATTTGTTGTTTCGAGATCGGCAGGGTCCTCAGAATGGTCCGAGGATCGAGCGAAAGGTTGAGCCGACCTAAGATTGCCGACGCGTTGGCGTTCAGGGTCTTCTCGTCGAGAACCCCCAGCGAGGTCAACGGCTCCCTCCCCAAGAAGATGTTCTGAGCCACAGAAAGGTGGGGCACCAAATTCAATTCCTGGAAGATGATGCTGATGCCTTTTTCCTGGGCCTCATTGATGCTTGAAAACCGAACCACCTGGCCCTTATAAGTCAGAGTTCCCGAGTCGGCCTGTTGAACGCCGCAGAGGATTTTCATCAAGGTTGATTTGCCCGCGCCGTTTTCACCCAAGAGGGCGTGGACCTCGCCAGTTCGGAGTTCGAACTGAACGCGGTCGAGAGCCTTGACCCCTGGAAAGGTCTTGCTGATGTCCTGGGCCTTGAAGATCACGTCACCCATGGTTTCTCCGTTGGGTGATCTTAGGCGGGGTTCTGAAATCGATGAATCAAGGATTCGGGACAGGATGTGGAGAATTCAGCACGGTCAC